>NZ_JBNDKT010000042.1:0-61206 GCF_050435685.1 Paraburkholderia sp. GAS448 | reverse complement strand
GTCGTGACGATCGTCGGTGCGGAACTGGGGCGTGGACGCGGCGGCGGCCACTGCATGACCTGTCCGATCGTGCGTGACGCGGTGGATTACTAGCGCTCACGAGTACCGACAGTCGTGAATCCGGGCACGCAGGTGGCGGCGTAGCCTTCGCCTCGTGCCGCCTGCCTGCATCGCACGGGCTGCGTCGACGCCAGAACCGCGCCGCTGTCTGCGTGGATTGCGCCTTCGGTGATGCCTCGATCGAGGCGTCGCCGAAGGCGGTGGCAGGTGTCGTCATATCGCGCATACGCGAGGTAGGATTAACCATAGCGAGGGGCCTGAATGACCGCTCACGAAAGCCGCCCTGCAGTGCGGTCCTGCGTGCTGCACGAGGTAAAGCGAACGGCGCGCCGTTCGCAGATCGTCGTCGTTCTGGCACTCGGGTTGCTGAGTGCGTGTGGCCGACACCAGGAGGCCGCGACCGAAACCGGGCCGCGCATGGTGCAACTGGTGCCGGTTACACAGGAAGGGGCGAACGAACTTCGGGAGTTCACCGGCCGCGTCGAGCAGACCAGCATTTCGCCGCTTGCGTTCGAGGTATCCGGGCGTGTCGTCCAGATCGCCGTGCTCGATGGGGGACGCGTGCGCAAGGGGCAACTGATCGCGAGAATCGATCCTGAACCCTATGAACTGCAGGTGCGCCGCGCCGAGGCACAGTACACCCAGCTCGCCGATGACCTCAAGCGCAAGGCGGTGCTGCACAACGAAAACATCCTGTCGGGTGGCGCGTTCGAGCAGTTGAAGGCAGCAGTGGAAGTCGCCGGTGTGCAACGCGATCTCGCGCGCAGAGACTTGCGCAATACCCGTCTTCTCGCTCCGTTCGACGGCCGGATCGCACGACGTACCATCGAAACTGAACAGACGGTGCAGGCAGGCGCGCCGGTGTTCAATCTGGAGAACGCGGAGCGCATCGAAATCGGTGTGGAGCTGCCGCAAAACATCGCCGAAAGTCTGCCGCTCAACAACACCTTGCGCGCCGAGGCCTGGACGCCCGACCGCCCGGACAACGTGTTCCCGCTTGTCTATCGCGAGCACGCCACGCAGAGCACACCCACCTCGAGTTCGTACCGGTTGCTGTTCAGCGTCAAGCAGCCCGCGCAGCTGACGCTGCTGCCGGGCATGGCAGTGCGCGTGCGCATCGGCGTGAACCAGGCGCCGGCAGCGAACCTTGCGCTCTCAGTGCCGATCGCTGCGCTGTCCGTCGCGCCCGACGGCAAGCACAGGCTGTGGCGCTATGACGCCGGGTCGAGCAAGGTGCATGCGGTGCCAGTCGATCTGCGCGAGATCCGCGATAACACGGCTATCGTGGCGGGCGATCTGCATGCCGGCGACAAGGTCGTAGGGGGCGGCTCGCAGTTCGTCGCCGAAGGGCAGGCGGTGCGGCCACTGGATGTGAATCAATGAGCCTCGCGCGCTCCCTTATCGAAAAGCCGTTGATCGCGTGGGTCATCACGCTCGTTTCGCTGTTCGGCGGACTTTTTGCGTACATCAACATTGGACGGCTCGAAGATCCGAAATTCACCATCAAGACGGCGGTCGTCGTCACGTTCTATCCTGGCGCCAGCGCGAAGGAAGTGGAGAACGAGGTGACCGACCGGCTCGAAAGCTCGATCCAGCAGATGCAGCAGATCGATTTTCTGCGCTCGCGCTCGATGCCGGGTTATTCGGAAGTTCGCGTCCAGATCCGCGATCGGTATACGTCTGCCGACCTGCCTCAGGTGTGGGATGAACTGCGCCGCCAGGTGAGCGACGTGCAGCCGCGGCTACCGCCTGGCGCGGGCCCGACGGTCGTCTTCGACAAGTTCGGCGATGTCTACGGGATGTTCTACGCCATCACGGGCAAGGGCTACAGCCAGGCGCAGCTCTATGAATACGCACGCGAGTTGCGCAAGCAATTGCTGACGTTGCCGGATGTCGCCGATATCGTGATCGCTGGAAACCAGCAGGAACAGATCACGGTCGAGGCCGACCAGACCAAACTGGCGGCCAACAATCTCTCTACCGACGATCTCGCGCAAACGCTGGCCCTGCAAAACGAGATTCGTCCAGCGGGCCGTGAGCGGGTGGGCGATCTGCTGATGCGGGTCGCGCCCACGGGCACGCTGGATTCGCTGGAGGCCGTCCGCTCACTGCCGGTGGGTACGACCTCCGGGCCCGTTCTGCTGGGCGACCTGGGGACTGTGTCTTACGGATACTCGAGGATCCCGACGAATTTGATCCGTTATAACGGCGAGCCGGCGCTTACGATCGGTATCAGTGCGCGCTCACGGGTGAACGTCGTGAGGGTCGGCGAGGAAGTGAAGGCAAAGATGCAGGAGCTGGAGCGCAGCCGCCCGCTCGGAATGGAACTGCATGTGCTATACGATCAGCCGGAAGCCGTCGACGCCGCTGTCAAGGGCTTTGTGTTCGACGTGATGCTGGCGGTGGCCATTGTGGGCGTGGCGCTGGGCATCGGGCTCGGCTGGCGTGCGGGGGTGGTGCTCGGTGTCGAACTGTTCCTGACGATTCTCGGTACGCTGTTTGTCATGTTTGCCGCGGGTATCGAGTTGCAGCGGATCTCGCTGGGTGCGCTGATCATCGTCATGGGGATGCTCACCGACAATACGATTGTCGTTTGCGAAGGCATGCTCGTGCGGGTGCAGAAGGGCATGTCGCATGTCGACGCGGCAAATGAAGTGCTGCAGCAGGGTCAGTGGATTCTGCTGGCTTCGACCGTGGTGGGGATTCTCGCGTTTTCGGGCATCGGTCTTTCGCCGGACGCGGTCGGCGAGTTCTGCGCGTCGCTCTTCGCGGTGGCGGCCATCTCGCTGCTGTTCAGCTGGGTGATTGCAATCGGACTGACGCCGCTCTTTGGCTATTACCTGTTCAAGGCCGACGAGGGCGAGCAGCCCAATCCCTTCGACTCCCGGCTGTATCGGGAATACGGGCGCGTGCTGGGCTGGGTGGCGGGCCGCCGGGTGCCGGTGGTGATTTTTCTGGCGGTGCTCACGGGTGTATGCATGTGGGGGTTTCGCTTCGTCGAACAGAGCTTCTTTCCCAACTCGACGACGCCGATATTCTATGTAGACATGCGCTTGCCGCTCGGCTCCGATATTCGCGCGGTCGCTGAAAAGACCCGCGACGCGGAGAAGTTCCTGCTCGCGCAAAAGGGCGTGGCGAATATCGGTACCTATATCGGCGGGGGCGCGACGCGCTTCTTCCTGGTCTACGACCCGGAAACCCGCGACTCGAGATATGCGCAATTCATCGTCACGGTCAACGATCAGCGAGATATCGACGGGATGATCCCGCCCATTTCGGAGCAACTGGCGAAGCGCTTCCCCGACGCGAGCTGGACGGTGATCCGGCCGGCCTTCGGCCCGGGCGGCGGCACGCCGATCCAGGCGCGCTTCATGGGCCCGGACCCGCGAGTGTTGCGCGCCCTGAGCCGCCAGGCTCAGGCGATCCTGCACAAGGACGGCGGCATGGAATCGATCCGCGACGACTGGGAAAACCCGGTCAACGTCGTGCGGCCGGTGTTCGATGACTCGCGCGCCCGCGCCGCCGGTGTGACGCGGCGCCAGGTGAACGACGTGCTCGCGTATGCCACCGAAGGCATCACCACCGGGATCTTCCGGGAACACGACCAGCTGCTGCCGATCGTCCTGCGGGCACCGGATAGCGAACAGGGAATGGAGCGCCTGCTCACGATGCAGGTCTTCAGCGCTGGACAACAGCGCTATGTGCCGCTTGCCGACGTGCTGGACGGGGTCTCGCCGCAGACAGAAGAGAGCATCATTTCGCGTAACGATCGTATTCGAACGCTGACCGTGTCGGCCGGCGTAACGTACGGTAGCAACAGCGTGGCTGCGTTCGAGCGGGTGCGGCATGCGATTGAAGCAATTCCGTTGCCGCCCGATTACAGCTTCGAGTGGGGCGGCGAACACGAATCGTCGAGCATTGCCCAGGAAAGCCTGTTCCGTCAGTTGCCGATGGGCTTTCTTGGGATGATCCTGCTGGTGCTGTTCATGTTCGGTCGCCTCAAGCCCGCGCTGGTGGTGCTGCTGGTGGTGCCGATGTCGATTTGTGGTGTGACGGTGGGTCTGCTGCTGTTCCGGGGAGCGTTCGGCTTCATGGCGCTGCTCGGGCTGCTCAGCCTCATTGGCATGATGATCAAGAACGGCGTGGTGCTGGTGGAGGAGATCGATGGTCAGGTTTCCGCCGGCGTGCCGCGCATGCAGGCGGTGATCTATGGCTCGATGAGTCGTCTGCGGCCGGTGGCGCTGGCTGCCGGCACGACGATTCTCGGCATGTTTCCGCTGTTATGGGATCCCTTCTTCAAGGACATGGCGATCACGATGATGGCAGGGCTTGCGTTCGCGACAGTCCTGACGATGGTTGCAGTTCCTGCGCTCTATGTGCTGCTCTTCTCGATCAAGGGTACGGAGTGGGAAGAAGGCCAGCAACCCGGGGACCAATATGGAAAGCCCTGAGAACCGGAGCCGCCCGATGTCGTCTCTCGCGTCGCGCGAGGCGCGCCGTTCGACGTGGCGCGCCATGCGTCATTTGCCGCTGGCTTCGCTCGTGGTGGCGATAGCATCGGGCTGCACGGGTTCGCTGAAACTTGATTCGCCGAAGGCGCTTCCGCAGCACTTCAACGAGGTGTCGCCAGACGTCGCCGATACGCACGCGTCCCTTAGCGACGAACAGCTCGCGGCGTGGTGGACGCAGTTCAACGACCCTGCGCTTACCCAGTTGATCGAGACGGCGATCGCGCACAACTACGACATTTCGATTGCGGCTGCGCGCGTCGATCAGGCGCGCGCCGGCGTGCGCCTCGCGCGCTCGCAACTGCTGCCTTCGGTGGGCGTGGGCGCTGAGGCTGCGCGTTACCACGGCGGGGAAACCTCGCTGGAGTTTCAGGAGTTTCTCGGGGTCAACAATCTCGATGCGGAGTTCTGGCGCGTAGGGCTTCAGACGCAATGGGAGATCGATGTGTTCGGTCGCGGGCGCGCGCGTCTTGCCGCGGCGCGTGCGTCGACGCTCGCCGCAGCGGGCGATGCCGAGGCCGTGCGGCTCAGCGTCATCGGGACGGTCGCCGATCTGTATATGAGCTACCGCGGCCTGTTGCGGCAGCGAGAGCTGCTCGCGCAAAGCCACCAGATAGCCGCCGACTTCGTCGTCATTGCCGAGCGCAGTTTCAGGGCGGGCGTGGTGTTGAGCACGGATATCGACGTGGCCCGCGCAGGGCTCGCGCAGGTCGAGGCACGACAACAGGACGTCGAGACAGCCATTGCCGCTGCGCAGCTGTCGCTCGAGAATCTGTGCGCGGTCCAGCCGGGTGAGCTCACCGCCACGCTCAATTCCGTCAGCGGTCTGCCCAAGCCGCTGCCGGACATCACGCCGGGGCAGCCTGTCGATCTGTTGATGCGGCGCCCCGATCTTATCGCTGCGCGTGACCGGCTGTTCGCGAGTGTGAAGCAGTCGGACGCCGCGCGTCTGAACTACTGGCCGACATTCTCATTGAGCGCGCTGCTTGCGCGCAACGGTTGGGAGATCGCCGGCCAGAACCTTGGGCCGAGCACGTTCTGGCTGTTCGGCGCGGCCGCGACATTGCCCTTGATCGATTTCGGCGCGCGCGAATCGCTGGTGGAATCGTCGGACGCGCAGGCGCAACAGGCGCTTCGTGCCTATGAAAAAACCGCCTCGGGAGCGCTATACGATGTCGAGCAGGCCCTGTCCAGATTGAAGCGGCAGGAACAGTTGCAGCAGGCGCGCAACGAAGAGGTCGCGCGACGCAACGAGGTGCTCAGGAAAACAACGCGTCAATTCACGGTTGGGGATGTTGGACGCATCGATATCGATCAGGCCCGTGTCGCACTGCTCGAAAGCCAGGCGGCGCTGGTGCGGGAGCAGGTCGGGCAGCTGCAGGCTCAGGTCGCGTTGTTCCGCGCGATGGGTGGCGGCTGGCAACCGGCGGGTTCCGCGGTCAGTGCGTCACCGCCGTACCCGGCGCCACCGGCGAACCAGTAGTCGAGGCGCCTCGCGGCAATGACCTTGATGGTTAGCGCGCGAGGGCCAGGCCAATGCGGGCGATCCAGTGCTTCTTGTTGTAGTCGAGAATGGTTTCGCCGAAGCCGTTGAAGTAACCGAGCCAGAGATAGCCGCCCCATTTATTGCCAAAGATCCTCGCGAGCGGATAGGTCAACTGCGTGTCGACGCTGCCGTACCAGCTTTTCGTGCCCTTGCGCAGGGTTGTCGCGAGCTGCCAGCTATCGGGGCTGCCGTATTTGACGAGCAGATCGACGTAGCCACGAAAGTCCGCGATGTCGGGGTTGTCCTTCTTTCGGAAGGGAAAGTAGTAGTAGACCTTCGGCGAGATCGTCAGGTGGTTCGACTGCGTATCACCGATTTCCCAGGTGGGACGCACGAAGACGATATCGATGCTGCGTGATTCGTCGCCATCCCGTCCGTTGGATTCGTGTCCGAGGCCCGCCATTGCCGACATCTGTTTGAAGATGGGGCTTGTCCATCCTGTGTCCGGAATGGAGTAGAACACCTGCGGCATGTAGGCTGTATCGTGAAACGGCGACTGGTGCTCACGGATGTCCCAGAGCGACGTCTGCGTGTACGCGAAATACAGGTTATCGAACAAACCGCGCGAACGTGGATCATCCGGAATCGCGACCCTGAACTTCAGGCTGAACTGGAACCTCGCCATATTGTTGCCGTTCGAGCCATCTGCGAAATAGATCGGTTCGAAAATCGAGAAGCGGCTCATGAACAGGCTGTCCATGCCTGGAAGCGGCCTGTTGCCCGACGCTGGCGATACAGGTTGCGTCGAGGCTTGCACGACAGACTGATCCGGTTGCGCCGGCTGGCTCGTTTGCGACGTGGCGGCAGGCTGCCCGGCCGTCGCTACCGCTGTGCCAGGTCCAGTCCGGGTAAGCGCGACGATCACCGGAGAGGCATCAAGGCCCACCACGTCTATTTTCAGGAAGCCTCGTGCCCAGTCAGGCCACGCAGCGGAAAAGCGTATCTTGCGGAACTGCCCCGCAGGCAACGTGAGATGGTCCGGTGCGCCCGGCTCGCGGGTCAGGACGACCGGCTTCGGAGGCAAGTCGCCGTTCGTGAGCGTGACTGTAAGCTGGGAGGGTATCTCGAAGTCGCTGGGCGTCTCTTGATCGCCGCTATACATCAGCGTGACTTCAAGCGGCTGCTGTGTCGTCGCTTCGCGCGGGGGTTGCAGGACGGAAACCGTGGCATGCGACAGTGTGGGGCACGCCAGCGCAATGGACAGCGCGGACATCGCGACAACCCGGTGCACGCCGTGCCCGCCACACATCAGTGATCGCATCGACTCGAGGGTCGCCCCGGTTGACGGCACACGGGCAAATGACCGTGGTGACAGGGATTCGATGTCGAGACGAGCAGCACGATATGGCGACGGACCCGGCAGATTGTGCACATTGAACTCCTAAGCGATCAGCGTGGGAGGAGCCTGGTTCAGACACGATCCTTCAAGCATTTTATATAGCAAACAGGGTTTATGTGCGAAGATATTCCCCATGAAATGTGCGCACTTTTAGAAGCTGAAGTGCAATATGGCACCCGTCGTGGCATCGATTGAATGGTGCTGGAAACTCGCCGTTCAGTCCTCGCGTGACTGCCATTCAAGGCAGTCGTCCGGTGCTGGGCAAGGGTGCTGGAAGGCGGCCCGGCGGCCTGGCCGTAGCAGTGATACCCGAACAGGTTGGCAGTTCGCCGCTCAATGGAGCACTGATACATGAACGACAGATTGCAGGCGTCCGTATGCGTTGTCGTGCTGTTGCTGATTGTGGGCTGGGTGCTCTACGTTGGGCGCGCCGTTTTCGTTCCGATTGTGTTCGGCGTCATCGCGGTGTATGTGGTTGTCGGTTTTACACGGCTGTTACAGCGCATTCCTGTCGTGGGGAGCCAGCTGCCTGTGCAGTTGCGGTATGCCCTTTCCGTATTTCTGATTGCGGCCGGGATATTCTTCGCGGTGGACATGCTGGTGGCGAACAGGGACGGTCTGATGGCATTGGCGCCGCGATACCAGGATTCGATACTCGCACTGATCCAGAAAATCGCCGCACTGTTGCATCTCGAGACCGAGCCCACGTGGGATTCGCTGCGGCGTGACATGCTCGCGCAGTTCAATCTTCAGGCCATCCTCACCGGTATGCTGGCCTCGTTGTCGTCTGTGATCGTCAACGTATTTGTCGTGGCCCTGTACGCCAGTTTCCTGCTGGTCGAGCAACGAACGTTCGGCGAGAAGCTGACGAATATCGCAGCGAATGCACGTAACGCGGCGCGGATCAAGAGCGTGATCATCGACATCAACGGGCGTATAGGCGCCTATCTCGCGCTGAAAACGCTCCTCGGCGTTCTGCTGGGGGGCGTGTGCTGGATAGCGATGCGCGGCGTCGGACTTGAATTCGCCGGGCTATGGGCCGTGCTCATCGCGCTCCTCAACTACGTGCCTTATATCGGTTCGGTGCTCGGCATTGTCTTTCCCACGCTCATGTCTGTCCTGCAGTTCGGGCAATGGAACGAAGTGCTCATTGTGGTGATATCGCTGACCGTCGTCCATTTTGCGATCGGCAACGTGCTCGATCCGTACCTCATGGGCAACTCGCTCAACCTGAGTCCGTTCGCGATACTGGCGAGCATGGCGATCTGGTCTTCGATATGGGGCGTGGCGGGCGCTTTCCTGGCAGTGCCGATCACAGTCAGCATGACCATCATCTTCTCCGAGTTCGAGATGACGAGGCCCGTTGCCGTTCTGCTATCGAAAAACGGCCGGCTGACTTATGGGGAAAGCCCGCCGCTGACCTGATTGACGCGCCGAAGCGTTCAAATCGGAAAGCCGTCAAAAATAGCGTGTTTTGGTGCATAAAAACATGCAGGCCGCTGCTATCGAAGGGATGTCCCGCGTGCCATCCAGCGGCTTTGGGACGCTTGCCGCTCCGGCACGAAGAGACAGGTAACGCCGACCTTGAACCGGTCGATTTTTGCCCTATTATTTCATCGAGGGCCGGTCCTGATATCGACTATGAGAGCAAAGGATAACGATGAAACTGAACCATCTGGCGCCACTCCTTCTCTTGCCGGCCGCAGTGAGTCTTCTGCAAGGTTGCGCGCATCCCACTTCTGCTTCCACCTTTACGCCTGGCCAGGCGCAACAGGCTCAATCGGTGACGATGGGTGTGGTTGAAACAGTGCGGCCCGTGACGATCCAGCCCGGACCTACCGGCGTGGGCGCAGTAGCGGGGGGCGCGATGGGCGGCCTCGCTGCGGGCAGCACCATAGGCGGTGGAAACGGTTCGATTCTCGCGGGGCTCGGCGGCGCGTTGCTTGGCGGTATGGCAGGCAATGCAGTCGAATCGCGTGTCACGCGCCGCGCCGGTGTCGAGATAGGCGTGCGCCTCGACTCCGGTCAATTGATCGCGGTGACGCAGGACGCCGACCAGCCAATCAGCCCTGGCGACCGGGTGCGCGTGCTGAGTGGCGGTGGCGTGACCCGCGTCACACGATAGGTCGGGCGTTGCCGTGTGCGAGGGCAAGCCGGGCCTGACTTTTGTTCGTCGTTCTGGCTTGCGTGCAATCTGGCTCCCTGTTTTCCCTGTTCTGTAGCGTTGTCCCGAAGGCCGCGGAATGACTTGCTGCGGTCCTATTGTATTGACGTATTGAGGCAGCGGGTTTTTGAAATGATTGCAACGACTGTTTCTGTCTTGCGAGGCAGTTGGAACCGAAAGTTCGACCCGCGGCGCAACACACTGTCATTAACAATCGCGTATGCATGACCGGCGCATCATATTGGAAATGCTATCCCCAGTTGGAACTGCCAGGTCGGGTCGTTGTTTCGCCAATTGAAACGATGTGCTGACGGTCTGGACAACCTCATGACGGAGATGTTCCATGGATCACATTCAGGCGATGCGTGTCTTTGTTCAGGTGGCCGAGAACCATAGCTTTCGCCGGGCAGCCCAGCACCTCACAGTCTCCAATGCGCTTGCAACACGGGCGATCGCGATGCTTGAAGCGCAGTTGCATGTGCGGCTTCTTAATCGCACGACGCGGACACTCTCTTTGACGGAGGCTGGCGCGCAGTACCTGGACGGTTGCCGTTCGCTGCTGGAGGAACTCGATCAACTCGAGGCAGCGATATCATGCAGCGATGGCGAGCCGGGTGGCACACTGCGCGTCGTTGCGGCCGGCGCGCTTTCAATGACGTCGCTGACCGGCCTTCTCGACGGCTACCGGAAGCGTTATCCCAAGGTTAAATTGCACGTCACCCTTAGTGAAAAGCGTGTCGATCTCATCGAAGGCGGCTTCGACGTCGGACTCGTCACGGGCTCGATGACATCGGGCGCCGAACTCGTCGAACATCCTCTTGTGACGAATCCGATGGTTGCAGTGGCGTCTCCCGCCTATCTGCGTCAACACGACGTACCTGAGGCGCCCGAAGATCTCGCCCGGCATGGTTTCATCGGGCTCCCGCAGGAGTCGCGCGACGCAGCGTGGGGCTTCCGTCATCATGATGGGTCTACACAATCGGTCAAGCTGGAGCCCAGCTATACGGTCAACAACGCATTGATGGTCCGGCAGGCCGCGCTGGCTGGCATGGGGCCGGCCATTGTGCCTCACGACGTTGCAGCCGCCGATCTGAAGGACGGCACGCTGGTTCGACTCATCCCGGACTATTCGATCGATGACGCTGAAGTGAGTATGTCGATTGTCTATCCGAGCCGGAAATATCTCGCAGCGAAGACGCGGCTCTTTGTGGAATACGTACTCACCTGTTTCAGCTTCGGCGAACAGGTCGACCTGCGAAGAGGCGAACCGGATGTCGAGGCGCTAAAGGCCGCCTCGCGCCACGGTTTTTCGATTCCCGCCGCAGCGTATGGCGCGGTTCACGCAGCGAGCCAGGCCGCGCGATAGTCCGGCGCTGGATCATTGAAAAAACGGTAGCAGGAGAAATAGTTTGATGACAATCGCGTTGATGATGTCGATGAAGAATGCGCCGACCATCGGGACGATCAGAAACGCGACATGTGAATGACCGAAGCGGTTGGTGACGGCCTGCATGTTGGCTATTGCCGTTGGCGTGGCACCGAGGCCCAGGCCACAATGGGCGGTAGTTAGAACGACCGCGTCGTAGTCGCGACCCATCATGCGGAACGTCACGAACACGGCATAGAGGGCCATGAGGATCGTCTGTGCGATGAGGATCACGAGCACAGGTAACGCGAGCGCCGCGAGTCCCCAAAGATCGAGTGTCATGAGCGCCATCCCCAGAAAGAGCGCGAGACTGACATTGCCCAGCAGCGCGACGGCATGCTGGGCAAGTTGCACACGCATCAGCGCCAGCACGTTGTTCAGGACCACGCCGATGAACAGCACGCAGACGAAGTTCGGCAATTCAAAGGCGGTTCCGGACAACCATGCGTAGACGATTTCGCCTGCGGCCAGACAGACAGAGATCAGGGCAAGCGTTGCGATAAACGCCGCGGGTGTGGTCGGCTGTTCTGCTTTGGGTTCTTCGAATGCCAGTGTCTCGTCTGCCAGGACTTTTGTCTGCGGCATTTCGTTGCTACTGAGCTTGCGCATGAGCAGGCGCGCAACTGGACCGCCCATTACGCCGCCCGCCACGAGTCCGAACGTCGCGCAGCCGATGGCGACTTCCGTCGCTGACTCCAGCCCATGATGTTCGATGAAGACCTTGCTCCAGGCGGTGCCGGTGCCGTGGCCGCCTGCCATCGTGATTGACCCGCCCAGGAGTCCGTACAGCGGATCGACGCCCAGAGCGAAAGTCAGCAGCACGCCGAGGACGTTTTGCAATATCAGCAGCCCGGAAACGACCGCGAGGAATTTGATCAGCACCGGACCGCCCGACTTAAGGCTGGACAGGTGTGCGTTAAGACCGATCGTCGCAAAGAACGAAAGCATCAAAGGCGTTTGCAGAACGGCGTCGAATCGCACCTGAACATGAAATGCAACGCGTACCAGCAGGACGATGAGAGCCACGATCAATCCACCCACGACCGGAGCGGGAATGGAGTAAGTTCGCAGAAACGCGACCGATCCAACGAGCTTTTCGCCGAGAAGCAGAACAAGCGACGCTGCGACCAGCGTGGCGAATACTCCAATATTCATGAGTGACCTCGGAGCGCGAGCATGAAACGTGTCATTCCAAAGCGCGACTTTCGCGGTGAACCGGCTAACCGCCCGACGTCATGATCCTGAACGGTTGCCTCGCCGTTGACTCCTGTCACGCCTGCGTCAGTTTCTATCTTCGAGCAGGTATGTGGTGAGCTATGTCCCTAACACATGCGTGCGGGAACCGGCCACGCGAGAAAGCGCCCCCGCGCTGGCGATGCCCATTGTCAGACCCCTTCCAGCAGCGCGTCGAGATCGAACGACGAACTCACGCCGATCTGATCGCCATGCTCGGCAAGGAACGCCTCGGCCGCTCGACGTCCCTCGTCGCGCAGCATCGTGAGAAACGCCCATTCCGCGTTGAGTTTCGACGAGTACCCAAGCGAGGTCATCATCGGGCTGGCGATACGATGGATGCGCATTTCCGCCCAGTGTCGTCCTTCGTCGCTGCCGGCGTCGGCGGCTTGATGCAGCAGCGCGATCATCCGCAGTTCCTTCAGCAGTGGCGCGTTGAAGGCGACTTCGTTAAGCCGGCTGATGATGTCGCGCGCGCTGCGTGGGGTTTCGTCGCGCTCGATCGGGTTCACCTGCACCAGCAACGTATCGCTCGCGCTGCATTCACGCACGAGCGGCGTGATGGTCGGGTTGCCGGCGTAACCGCCGTCCCAGTACGCGTCGCCGTCGATCTCGACGGCCTGGAACATGGTCGGCAGACAGGCGGACGCGAGCAGTACGTCTGGCGTCAGGTCTGCGTTGCGGAACACGCGGCCCTGGCCTGTGCGCACGCGTGTGGCGGTGATGAAGAGTTTGATCGGCGCTTCACGCAGGTGATCGAAGTCGATGCTGTCGAGCAGAATGCGGGTCAGGGGATTGACACCCGAGGGGTTGAGGTCGTACGGCGAAAAGAGGCGCGCGGCAAGATCGAATGAAATGAACATCGGCGAGTGATCCAGCGACCAGCGGCCCATCAGCACGTCGAGCGGCGTGCGGCTAAATGGGCTGAGGCGTGCTGCGTCCGACACCCGCCGCCAGAAGTCTTCCAGAGCCGTGCGGGCGCCGGCCGCGCCGTTTTGCAGATATCCGCTGGCGAGCACGGCGGCGTTCATCGCGCCGGCCGACGTGCCGGAAATGCCGTCGATCTGCAGCCACGGCTCTTCGAGCAGGCGGTCGAGCACACCCCACGTAAAGGCGCCGTGCGAGCCGCCGCCCTGCAAGGCGAGGTCGACGGGCTTGGGCACGCTGCGCCTGGATTGACCGGTTGAAGTGTTCACAATAACCTCGCTGCGGTGTGTTCGACACCGGCGACGGATAGGCCGGCAGATGCGTCAATTCCGTTGCAATTCTAGCTGACCGCTCCAGGTGCAGGAATAAATAAAAGATGAATTTCGGAAAATGAAATTGTGGCGGGATTGTTTTGTGTGGTGATGTGGGTTGTGCGTGAATATTAACGCTGGCTTTCGATGTTTGGTGTGAGAATCGGGCTGTGTGTGTCGGGTGAATAACTGCTTTTGAAGTATCGTGGATTTCCCGAGTGGCTGGGGCGATGTCGAGATGGTGGCAATGCCGGTTGCCTGGTAAAGCGAAAGTTGTGGGGGTTATAACTGAATCAGGTGCGGAGCACTGCGTGCTCAACGGCATCGTTCCGAGGATGGGGCAAGACGCTGATGCGACGGTTCATCGATGCGTTATATGGCTTGCGGATAGTTAAAAAAACAAACCAGGTGTTTTATTTTGAAGTGCGGGTTTAAATATCTTCCGGATGCCGTCAACGGATATTGAGACGATTATTGGTTGTTGAATATTATCTGTAAAGTAGGTAAAAGTTTTCTCTGGGTTATTGATTAATGATTGGGTGGTATTTGATGTGAATGAAGATTGATCGTGATCAATTTAAAAATGTGTTTTGTATTCATGCGTTTCCTGCGTCATGGCAGAATATAATTTGATCAGGCGGGCGAATAACAATCTCGAGGTAACGTCGCGTTTCGTTGCCTCACCGCCGGTGGCACGACGCGGCAGGAACGGCAGGTCTGGAAAAACGACCAGGGAGAAATGGTGAAAACGAGCCGCGCAATCAGAATAATCGGCGCGATTGCGGCCGTCGCGACTTGCGCGATCTGCGCGTCATACGCGGATGCGCAGACAAGCGGCGGCATGGCGACCGGTGCGTCCACGCAAAGCCAGCCAATCACCACTTCCGCATCACGCCGCAGGCCGGATAGCGAGTTGGTTCGCGACGTTCGCCGCGCGCTCTCGCGTGCATCGGGGCTGAATGCTTCGGGTATTCACGTGCAGGCACGTAGTGGCGCGGTGACGCTAACTGGCCGCGTGCCCCAGCGCGCACAGGTCCAGCGGGCCGGGAATGTCGCACGGTCGGTTCGAGGGGTAAGGTCCGTTTCGAACAGGCTGACGGTGCAAACGACGGGCGGTCGCTGGAGTTAGACCCTACACGTCGCCGCCGATCCATAGCTCGGCGACATCATGATCGATGTCGCCGCGGCTTCCAAAGTCCACGGCGAGCGCGATGCACGAAGCGGCCATCGCAAACCGATGGCCCGGACAGGATCATTACGATCTTCCTGGCTCTCGCAGGCGAGGCCGGCGGCGCAATCGGCGCCCGATTTTCCGAACGCGCGCCCTGATGCAGCCGTGACAATCACGACAGAGCGCCTGCACCGAGTTGTGCATCAGTCATTTTTCTGCCAACATGCGCGGTTTTCCCGGTCGGCCCGACTGATGTGGGTCGTTCATAAATGGGAATTATTCGGGTCATAACGATGTGATCGCGGGGTTCTCAGGACAAACCCGCACTCCACGCCAAAAGCGAAGTCGCGAAAGCTTCGAGAAGGGTTTGGGCCGATAGAATTTTCCACGGCGCAACCAGACGCCGGCCCGCGCTCCGGTTCGCGCGTGGAATATAACGGAGACACATCAATGAAGCATGCCTTTGGCGTCGCCGCGCGCGCCGTCCGCATTGCTGTAGCGGTCTCGCTCGCACTTGGCGTCGGCGCGTCCGTCACGAACGGTGCCCGGGCGGCAGAGCCCGAAAAACTGACCATCATGGTCGGCGGCATGACCAAGCTCATCTACCTTCCCGTGCGCCTGACGGAACAACTTGGCTACTTCAAGGCCGAGGGTCTGAATGTCGAACTGCTGTCGCAACCGGCAGGCGTCGACGCCGAGAACGAACTGCTCGCCGGCGCCGTGCAGGCCGTGGTCGGCTTCTACGATCACTCGATCGACCTGCAGGCGAAAGGCAAGGAAGTGAAGGCGATCGTCGTGTTCGGGCAGGTGCCGGGCGAAGTGGAGATGGTGGCGAGCAAGGCCGCCGGTTCGATCAAAAGCATGGCCGACGTGAAGGGCAAGACGCTCGGCGTGACCGGGCTAGGCTCCTCGACCAGCTTTCTGACGCAGTATCTCGCGCATTTGCAGGGCGTTGCCAGTTCGCAATACACGCTCCTGCCGGTCGGGGCGGACAACAGTTTTATCGCAGCGATCAAACAGGAGCGTATCGACGCCGGCATGACGACCGAACCCACCGTGTCGCAGCTGCTCAAATCCGGCGACGCCCGTGTGCTGGTCGACATGCGCAGTGTGGACGGCACCCGCGCGGCACTCGGCGGAACCTATCCCGCGTCGAGCCTGTACGTTCAGAGCGCGTGGCTCGGCGGTCACAAGGATGAGGCGGCGAAACTCGCGCGCGCTTTCGTGCGGACGCTGCAATATCTGCACACGCACAGCGCGGATGAAATCGCCGCACAGATGCCGAAGGACTACTACGGCAGCAACAAAGAGCTTTACGTCAGCGCACTGAAGGCTTCGCTGCCGATGTACACGGCGGACGGCAAGATGCCCGCCGACGGCCCCGGGACAGTGTTGAAGGTGCTTGGTGCTTTTAACCCGTCGGTCAAGGACAAGCACATCGATCTGTCGAGGACTTATACGAATGAGTTTGTGAATCAGGTCAAGTAAGACCATTTCCAGGCCCGGCATGGCGAGCGATCCCTGTGCTGCGATGATTACGCCGGGCATGAATGCGTTCATAGCGAACCGTCTGCCGGCACGCGTCGGCAGGCGACATTGGGCATGGAGGCCGGCGGCGTTTCGGGCACGCCGGTAGCGGAAAGAGGAAAGGCGTACGGTGTTTCTGGGCAGTCTTCGTGGTCGCTTGCTTTGGTGGCTGTTGTTGCCACTGGCTGCGTTCGTGTCCGTTTCCGGCTGGATGTCCCTGCGTAGCGCCCAGGCGACAGCCAATCTGATGCAGGACAATGCGCTCGTGTCCTCGATGCGGATCATCGGCGAAGACATCGATTGGGATAACGGCAGCGTCGAAGTGCAGATCCCGCCTGCTGCGCTGGAGCTCTTCGAGTCCCCCGAGCAGGACAGCGTGTTCTACCGTGTCGAGGCGAGCGGACGCCGTCTGCTTGCCGGCACCACGGAGTTGCCTCTGCCGCCCCGGGCCGGTTACGACCCCACCTTCTTCTCCACGCGGCTCGACGACGGACGCGTCGTTCGGGCCGTCGCGTACGTCCGGCAACTGTACGATTCAGGGCGCAGAGAAGAGGTCACGGTGGTGGTCGCGAAGACGCCGGGCTCGCGCGACGCGATGGTCTGGCAACTGTTGCGTCCTCAACTGTTGGGAGAGGTGCTCACGCTCGTGCTTGCGATGGTGTTCGTCTATCTCGGGCTTACGTTCGAACTACTTCCCCTGATGAAGCTGAAAGACGATGTCGCCGATCGCAATCCCTCGCAGCTCGAACCGATTCGCGTGGCTCGACTTCACTTCGAACTGCGGCCGATCGTCGACGCGATCAACCGTTGCATCGCGCGCATGAGCGAGCAGACCGCAACGCAGCGCCAGTTCATTTCCGATGCGGCTCATCAGTTGCGTACGCCGCTCACGTTGCTCGACGCGCAGATCCAGTTCGCACGCCAGCGTGAGAACCGCGACGCGCCGCTTGCGGAAGCCCTGCTAGGCATGCACAAGAGCAGCCACCGGATGACGAGGCTGACCAACAAGCTCCTGCTGCTCGCGCAGGCAGAATCGGCGCAGCCTTCCCGGGTGCGGGAGCGGGTCGATCTGAACGCTGTGATCGCCGGGGTGCTCGAAGAACTCATCGCGTTCGCCCAGACACGGCAGATCGACCTGGGCGCGGAACTCGAAGACGATCTGTTCGTGATGGGCGATGAAGCGCTGACCGCGGCGCTGGTGACCAATCTCGTCGACAACGCGTTGCGCTACACGCAGGCGGGTGGTCGAGTCACCGTCGAAGCGCATCGCAGCGAAGACCGTGATATGGCGCTGATACGGGTCGTCGACAACGGTCCTGGCATTACGGCTGAGGCGCGCTCGCGCGTGTTTGAGCGCTTCTATCGCGCGTCGAGCGGAACGGATGGCACCGGCCTTGGCTTGCCGATCGTGCGGGAAATCGCGCATCGACACGGCGGCACGGTCACGCTTGGGCCGGGTGAGGGCGGTATAGGGCTCGTGGTGACCGTAGAAATGCGGCTATGGGAAGCTGTCGCGCCGACAGCAGGAACCAGGGGAGACATATGAAACTGCTGCTTGTCGAAGACGATGCCGATCTTGCGCGCTGGATCATCAACCTCATGCAGGTCGAGAACTTTGCGCTGGACTGGGCGCCGGACGGGGAGCGCGCTGAAACACTGCTGAACCTGCAGCGTTACGACGCGGTACTGCTCGATCTCCGTCTGCCGGGAATCAGCGGCAAGGACGTGCTGGCGCGTCTGCGCCGCAAACGCGACAACGTGCCCGTGCTGATGCTGACCGCCAACGGGTCGACCGATGACAAGGTGTCCTGCTTCTCGGTCGGCGCCGACGACTATGTCGTCAAGCCGTTCGATGCGCGCGAACTCGTCGCGCGCATCAAGGCGCTGATTCGCCGTCAGGCTGCCGGCGACCAGGGGCAACGGCTCGTCTGCGGCGATCTGCATTATCTTTTCGACACACGCGAGTTCGTGCTGCACGACGAGCCGTTGCCGTTGCGCCGCCGCGAACACGCGATTCTCGAGGCGTTGATCCTGAAGCAGGGCAAGACGGTCGCGAAGACGACGCTGATGGACAGCGTCTTCAACCTCGACGACGAACCGAGCGCCGATGCGATCGATATCTATATCCACCGGTTGCGCAAACATCTCACGAAATCGAGTGCGCAGATCATGACCTTGCGCGGTCTCGGATACATCCTTCGCGAACAGGAGCCGCGCGAGGTGTTCGCGAGCGCAGTGGCTGCGAAATGCGATTAGTTTTTTCACCGACGTTCCCTCTCTCGCCGTGAAAGAGCCGCGAAGGGTTGGTTTCACTATGCTTTGGTCTACTACGAAAGTAGGAAACAGATCATTTCAACGTAGTGGGATCGGAGGAGAGGATGGTAAAGAAGACCTGTTTGCTGGCTGCACGGAAGAGGGCGGCTGGACCCACGCCAATAACTTCAAGCAGCTGATTTTCTATGCGGGCAGCGCCACCGGCACCCGCTATGAGAACAGCGTTGTGTACCACCCGGACCGCCCCAGATGCCGGCGGCGGTCCGGTCCAACCCGTTACCTCCTCGATCAGGCTGCTTTTGCAGCTGCCTCTTTCGCGAGCAGTCTCTTCGCCTGCAGATCGCCAGCGCCCGCTTCCTTCGCGGTTTGAACTGAAGTTTCGGTCGCTTCGGCGAGGGCCGCGCGACCGGCGCTACTGATGCTGACGCTATACGACGCCGGCGGCGTGCCGCTGCCAGCCGGTTTGCCGGTGGTCGACTGGGCGGTAGCCGACGCCGCGCCGGTCGTGCCGGACGTAGTGGTGGTTAATTCCGGCATTTGCGCCGTGTTTTGACTGATGGCCTGAACTGACATTTGATACTCCCGAGGTTAAAACATCTGTACTGCAGTCGAGGTATCGGCGGATATCTTACGCACTTTAGAACTATATATTTCGCGCTGTAAGGCCTCGCTTAAGGCTGTCATAAGATTCGCCAAACCCCGGTTCCGACTGACAAAATCCGCTGTCCACTGCAGCGTGCGTGCCAGAAAACGCGAGCGGGCACGCCGGGCCGGCAACTCAGCGGATTTGCACGGAGGCACAACCATGCGGTACTGTGTATTCCCCGGCGCTGCGGAGGCGGCGCTGGTTCCATGAATACGAAACAGGACGTGCTATGAACAAACAGGAACTGATTGATGCAGTCGCCGCGGCCACAGGCGAAAGCAAGGCGGCCACCGGCGAGGCCATCGACGCCATCGTCAATGCGGTGACTGCCGCAGTCGTACAGGGAGAAACCGTGCAATTGATCGGTTTCGGTTCGTTTGCGACCGGCTCCCGGGCCGCGCGCGTGGGTCGCAACCCGGCAACGGGCGAAGAGATCCAGATCGCCGCCGCAAAGACCGTGAAGTTTGTCGCGGGCAAGGCATTCAAGGAAGCCGTGAACGGGTCCTGAAAGGCTGGCTGACGCCTTACCTGGCTACCCGGCGCGGCTCATTGCGTGGCTTATTGCATGACGCATTGCGTAGGCTAACTGGCGGAACGCGCGGAAGATCGCCGGGTGGTTCGTTGATCCGGTACAAGTACCTGATCAACGGACACCAGGGCGGATGCAGCCCGAAATCCGGGCGCAGGAGCCAGATATCGCGTCCTGCGGCCTGGCGATCCGGAGGGGGCCGACGCCTGCCTGAGTTGAATTTCAGGCGCCGGGAGTGTTCCCTCCTGTGCGCTTCTTCAGCTTCTTCAAACTGGCCGATCGACGGTTTGAACGGATCGCTGCGCGACACGACTCCGACAAGTCTTCGTGTTTTTTTCGTATCGGCGATCGTTCAAGCCTCCACTTCGAGTGGAGGTACGCGCGTCAGCCTTCGACCTCAAATAGCACACCGCATGAGACCCGGTTCAATTGCGTTCCCCGCCGAGTAGTGACCGGTTGCGGCGACACCCCATGCCCGCAATCTATTCATACCTTCCCGCAACGTTTCCCTCGCCACCTGCTCATCGACTTCGAGTCGCATCGAAGTAAGCACATCGAATCCGCTCGACCAGTATGTGCAATCGAGAATCGACAGGAGGTGCGTTTCCGTCTGCAATATCATGATGTGATGTTTTAGTGGGCGTTCCCGGCGCATCGGCTCAGGGTTCAGTGCGATGCCTGCGAGACAAAAGTCACCGCTCGATCTTCGCGCCCGGCGTCATGGCCGGGCATGAGTCAGTCAACGCAATAGCCACGCAGACGCGAGTCTGCGCCCTCACGGTCACGGAGCACAGCGGGCGCGAGATTGGGCAAAACCGTCCCTTGTGGGCCACCCGATCCCGCACGTGCTCAGTGCTGCGTCGCACCATGGCTGTGCCTGCCTGCATCAGAAAGCGTCGGCAGATACATCGGATGATCTGGCGGATTTCCCGTCCGAGGCCGCGCTGGCGGCGTTTTGCGACATGGCATGGCATTTGCTGATAGAAGCTTCGTCGGATCAACGGCGATCCTTCTGGCTGCAACATTGAAGTAAGTGGCAGCCCTTACCTTCAGACTTTTGGACAACGGCGTCCCCCGAAACCAGTCTTCCGGCTGGGATCGCGGGATGCCGTTTTGTTTTCCGGCAAACCACCGGGCAGACCAGGAAGCCCGAACCGAACGACTATTCGGACTTATGAGGAACTCGAATGAAGAACGTGATTGGCTCCCTTAAAAGCGGCGACTGGCGTGCGTTGCTCGCGTGCTTCCTGTATTTCGACACGGGCTTTACCGTGTGGGTGCTATATGGCCCGCTCGCTCCGTTCATTGGCAAGAGCGTCGCGATGACGCAGGCCGAACAGGGCTTTCTCGTCGCGGTGCCGGTTCTGTCCGCGGCGATCCTGCGCGTCACGTTAGGCAATCTGTACCAGTCGGCGAACGGTAAGCGGATCGCACTCTTTGGCGTCGCGCTCTCGGCGATTCCGACGATCGTGTTGCCGCTGCTGCCGTTCGTGCCGTCCTACACGCTCTTGCTGGTGCTCGGGGTGTTTCTCGGTATGGGTGGCGCGAGCTTCTCGGTTGCGTTGCCGATGGCCGGCAGCAACTATCCGCCGAAAGTGCAGGGGCTCGTGCTCGGGCTGGCCGCCGCAGGCAATATCGGTGCGGTGCTCGACGGCTTCCTCTTCCCGCAACTGGCCACGCATTTCGGCTGGCAGGTGGCCGCAGGCGGCGCGCTTCCTTTGCTGGCGATAGCCGGGCTGGCGCTGCTGTTCTGGGCGAACGATGCCGGCCTCAAGTCAGGCAGCGCGGTACGTGCTTTCGGCAGCTTCGCGATCACGCTCGCAGGACTGGTTGTGCTCGTCCTGCTGGTGGAGGCGGGTCTGTTCGGCGCGGGCAAGACAGGCGTGCTGCTCCTGCCGTTGATCGGCGCGCTGCTCGCTATCGCCGTGCTGCCGAAGCGTTATCGTGCAGTACTGGCCGAACGCGATACATGGGTCATCATGCTGGTTTATAGCGTGACGTTTGGCGGCTTTGTCGGCATGTCGTCGTATGTGACGCTGCTGCTGACGAACCTGTATCAGATGCCCAAGATCGAGGCCGGTCTTTTCATGGCGCTGCTTGCGGCGACGGGGGCGATGGTGCGCCCGCTGGGTGGCCTGATCGCCGACAAGGTGTCGGGCGTGCGTGCACTGACGATTCTGCTCGCGGTTATCTCCGTTGCCGACTTCGTGTTCGCTGCGGCGATGCCGTCTCTTGCTGGCGGCATCGCGCTGCTGCTTTGCCTTTACGTCGCATTTGGACTTGGCAATGGGGCAACGTTCCAACTCGTGCCGCATCGTTGGGCGGGACGCACGGGTCTGCTGTCAGGCATCGTTGGCGCGGCGGGCGGCATTGGCGGCTTCTATCTTCCGGTGGTGATGGGCATCGCCCGAGAAAGCACCGGCAGTTACCAGATGGGCTTTGCGACGTTCGGCGTGCTGGCGGGCTGCGGGTTTCTGGCGATCGTAGCGCTGCGCAGGCCCTGGATGGCGTGGTCGATGCAGACCAGCATCGTGCATGCCACTGAATAACGCACGAGGCGTGCCGGTCGGCGTGTCCGGGACTCCGTTCGCGTCGATCCGGCTGGCCGTGCAAACAGGCAAAAGAAGAATGAACCTGGGCATCAAGCGGGAACGTGACGAGACCGCAAAGCCTGAGGCGGACGTTTCCGGCGAAACACTGGGCACGCTCCTCAATATGGCTGGCCGGCAACGCATGCTTTCCCAACGCATTGCGCTGCAGGCCATGCTGGCGTTTCAGCAGTTCGAAGGCGCACATGCCGTGGCAAGGGAAGCGCTGCGGGTCTTTTCGGAGAGCCATGCGACGTTGTTGCACGGACGCAATGGCTTGCCCGGGCTATTCTCAACAGCGATACGCGAGGCCTTTTACGGCAGCGGAAACGTCGCGACGAAGATCGACGGTTTCATCAATCGCGCCGCAAGTGTGCTCGATGCGATCGACTACCGGTCCTCACAGGCTGAAGCGGCGTTGCATGAACTGATCGGCATGGTCGATCCGTTGCTGAATCATCTGCATCAGGTGACATCGGTGTACGAACAGGAAAGCAGGCGAATTGCGCTGGCTCAGAGGAAGGGGCAGCAGGAATTGATCGACAGAATCAAGGCGATCGCGAAGGAGGCGCACATCGTTTCGTTCAACGGTCAGATTGTGGCGAGCCGCGCGGGCATCGCCGGGCGCGAGTTCGCTGTCGTGGCCGGGGTGATGACCAACATCACCCGCGAGATGGAGAACGTGGTGAGTGTCTTTGCGAAGCGAACCTCGCTGGCGTGACGGACGTGATCGGTTCTATCGTTGATCGCCGGTCTGAATCCCTGGATGGGATGCTTCTCTCGCGTGGACTTCAGTTCCGTTCGCCGTCGCGCGAGCAGCACGGTTTCGCGCCTGGCCGCGCTACGCCATGCGGGTTGCGTCCACGATGCCGCGCTTCCTGGCGGGCCCGTCGTGCACGCAGACCCGCTGGACGCAGATCCGCTGTGTGCCGTTGACGCGCATCGCTGCTGCCCGGAAGCTCGGGCACGTTGATCTGGTCGGCATCGTTTCTGTCGAAGAAATCACGGGCCGTGCCGTTTCCTGAAGCGATGCGCGAATACTTGTTCATGGCGATCTTCCTTGGCGTGTTCGCAGGCCGCCAGTCGTTTGGCATGGCCTGCGCCCCCGCATGTTCGTGCAGTGCTTATCAACGCACCTTATGCGCGACCGAAAAAAACGGCGTCCGCTCGTGTCGTGGCACGAGGGGACGCCGTTGTCCTTGTATGTCTGTTTCTGCCGTCGACCAGTAAGGGACGGTCTGATAACCACGCGGGCGGCACCTTTGCCGGCTCGTGCATTACCGAGCCGCTAAAGTACCATAACGGTCCAGCGCGCGAGAACTGGAAAAAAATTCGGCGCGGCAAAAAAGTGGGACATGCGGGCTTGAAAATATCCGCTAACGCTGCCGGTGCATCGCAGCGCGCCTCAAGCCTTCAGTGTGATCGCGCTCAGGTCTTATGCGGCGCCGCTGGCCGTTACCTTGCGCGTGCGCCGCGTGACCGTGGCGGCATCGCCGGCCTTGTGCGCGGCTTCGGCCTCTTCCAGCTGGCGGGTCGCTTCGCCGACGACATTGCGGAACTGCCTCAACGCGGCGAGCGACGCGTCGGGTGGTTGCAAGGCAGACCACAGCACGTCGATGAGCCGCTCCGCTGTAGCTTCGATGTCGGTGCGGCGATTGACGAGCGTCGCGTCCCAGAGCACGTGTTCCATCGGGCCGAACACCATCGATCGCAGGAGCCGCAACGGCACGTCGCGACGAATCTGACCGGTTTCCTGACCCTGCGCGAGCACCCGCATCAGCGGCGCCGTATAGCGCCGTTGCAGGTCGACCAGCGCTTCGCTGAGTTCATGTTGCCGCGAGCGCCCTTCGGATAGCACGAGCGCGCACAACCCTGTGCCGTTCACCAGCATCAGCCGCAAATGCATCCGTACGATGAAGGCGAACTGTTGCCGCACGGTGCCGTCGCGCGGCAGGCCGGATTCGATCGCATCGATGATTTCGTCATACCAGTCGCCAATCACGCGCGCACACAATTCCCGCTTGCCGCGGAAGTAGCTGAACACGGTCGCCTCGGAAATGCCCAGGCGCTGCGCGATTTCGGCTGTGGTCGCGCGCTCGTAGCCTTTCTCGGAGAACACATCGCGGCCGGTTTGAAGGATTTCCTTCACACGCTGTTGCGACTTGCGTCCAGCTGGCTGGCGGCGCGACAGAGGGAGTTCGGCCTTCGGGGTGGCCATCATATGAGTCAAGGTCAGTTTTCAGAGCCGGAGGATTCCGGTGATGATCATAGTAGCACGGCCAGTCATGGCTGAACCTCGCAAAAGCAGAATCTGAGTCGTACTCAAAAAAACCTCTTGACGTATACGTAAATGTGGCGTGAAATTCGCCTTGAGCGGCCGTGCCTGGTGGAGGATGATGGGGGCGGCCCGAGAAGATCGCTGAGCAACGCTCAGAAAGCCGGCTGCCCCAGCGCTCGGGCTGCCGCCAGAGAATTCCAGGAGACATAGATGACCAATCTGCCCGGTTTGCAATTTCCGCTTGGTGAAGAGATCGAGATGCTGCGTGACAGCGTCGCAGGGTTTGCGGCGAAGGAGATCGCGCCGCGTGCCGGCGAAATCGACCGCACCGATCAATTCCCGATGGACCTGTGGCGCAAGTTCGGTGATCTGGGCGTGCTCGGCATGACCGTCTCCGAAGAATATGGCGGCGCGAACATGGGTTACACGGCGCACATGGTGGCCATGGAGGAAATCTCGCGGGCCTCGGCATCGGTCGGCCTGTCTTATGGCGCGCACTCCAACCTGTGCGTGAACCAGATTCACCGCAACGGCACGGAAGCGCAAAAGCAGAAATATCTGCCCAGGCTCGTGTCGGGCGAACACGTCGGTGCGCTCGCCATGAGCGAGCCGAACGCCGGTTCGGATGTCGTCAGCATGAAACTGCGTGCGGACAAAAAGGGCGACCGCTACGTGTTGAACGGCACCAAGATGTGGATCACCAACGGCCCGGACTGCGACACGCTCGTGGTCTACGCGAAAACCGATATCGAAGCCGGACCACGCGGTATCACGGCATTCATCGTCGAAAAGGGCATGAAGGGCTTTTCGGTTGCGCAGAAGCTCGACAAGCTCGGCATGCGCGGCTCGCATACCGGCGAACTCGTGTTCGAGAACGTTGAAGTGCCGGAGGAAAACATTCTTGGTCAGCTCAATAGCGGCGTGAAGGTGCTGATGAGCGGCCTCGATTACGAGCGCGCCGTGTTGGCCGGCGGCCCGACCGGCATCATGGTCGCGGTGATGGATTCGGTCGTGCCATATATCCACGACCGCAAGCAGTTCGGGCAGTCGATCGGCGAATTCCAGTTGATTCAGGGCAAGGTCGCCGATCTGTACACCACGTTGCAGGCATGCCGCGCGTATCTGTATGCGGTCGGCCGTCAGCTGGACACCATCGGCGGCGATCATGTCCGCCAGGTTCGCAAGGACTGCGCCGGCGTGATCCTCTACACCGCGGAGAAGGCGACGTGGATGGCCGGCGAGGCGATCCAGATTCTCGGCGGCAATGGTTATATCAACGAGTATCCGGTCGGCCGTCTCTGGCGTGACGCGAAACTCTATGAGATCGGTGCGGGCACCAGCGAAATCCGCCGCATGCTGATCGGCCGCGAACTGTTCGCGGAAACCATGTAAGACAGTTCACGCTGCGAACGGGAGAGTCACGGCGATGCCGATCATCGAAACAAAGCTGAATCCGCGCTCGGACGATTTCCGGGCCAATGCCGCCGCGCTCGAAGCGCTGGTTGCCGACCTGCGGGCAAAGATCGAAAAACTGTCGCTGGGCGGTGGGCAGGCTGCCCGCGACAAGCACGTATCGCGCGGTAAGCTGTTGCCGCGCGAGCGCGTCGCGCAATTGCTCGATCCGGGTACGCCGTTTCTCGAACTGTCGCAACTCGCGGCGTTCGGCATGTATCACGACGATGCGCCCGGTGCGGGGGTCATTACAGGGATCGGGCGCATTGCCGGGCAGGAATGCATGATCGTCTGTAACGACGCGACGGTGAAGGGCGGAACCTACTATCCCGTCACCGTGAAGAAGCACGTGCGTGCCCAGGAAATCGCGGCGGAAAACCGTCTGCCCTGCGTGTATCTGGTCGATTCCGGCGGCGCCAACCTGCCGAATCAGGATGACGTGTTTCCCGACCGCGATCACTTCGGCCGCATTTTCTACAACCAGGCGAGCCTGTCGGCGGCGGGCATTCCGCAGATCGCCGTCGTGATGGGGTCGTGCACGGCCGGCGGCGCGTATGTGCCTGCGATGAGCGACGAGTCGATCATCGTCAAGAATCAGGGCACGATTTTCCTCGGCGGCCCGCCGCTCGTGAAGGCAGCAACGGGCGAAGTTGTGACGGCCGAAGACCTTGGCGGCGGGGATGTGCATACCCGTCTGTCGGGCGTCGTCGATCATCTGGCGCAAAACGATGCACACGCGCTCGCGATTGCACGCAGCATTGTCGGCAATCTGAACCGCACGAAGGCCGTGCCGGTCGCGTTGCAGGAGCCGAAGCCGCCGCGCTACGACGTCAAGAGCATGTACGGCGTGATTCCCGTCGACACGCGCAAGCCATTCGATATCCGTGAAGTCATCGCACGCATCGTCGACGATTCCGCGTTCGACGAGTTCAAGGCGCGCTATGGCACCACGCTGGTTTGCGGCTTCGCGCATATCTGGGGGCACCCGGTCGGCATCATCGCGAACAACGGGATTCTCTTTTCCGAGTCGGCGTTAAAGGGCACGCACTTCATCGAGCTGTGCTGCCAGCGCAAGATCCCACTCGTCTTCCTGCAGAACATCACCGGCTTCATGGTGGGCCGCAAATACGAAAACGAGGGCATCGCGCGTAACGGCGCCAAGATGGTGACCGCGGTTGCGACGGCGAAGGTGCCGAAGTTCACGGTGATCATCGGCGGCTCGTTCGGTGCGGGCAACTACGGCATGTGTGGCCGCGCGTATTCGCCGCGTTTCCTGTGGATGTGGCCGAATGCGCGTATTTCGGTGATGGGCGGTGAGCAGGCCGCGTCGGTGCTTGCAACCGTCAAGCGCGACGGCATCGAGGCGAAAGGCGGCGCGTGGACGGCGGAGCAGGAAGAAGCATTCAAGAAGCCGATTCGCGATCAATACGAACACCAGGGTCACCCGTATTACGCCAGCGCGCGCTTATGGGACGACGGCGTGATCGATCCGGCGCAAACGCGCGACGTGCTCGGTCTGGGCCTTTCGGCGGCCATGAATGCACCGATCGAAGAGACGCGCTTCGGCGTGTTCAGAATGTGACGCAGACGCAGGAGTCGAGGAACATGCAATACGAAAACCTGAGCGTCACGTTCGCCGGGCAGGTGGCAACCGTCACGCTGAATCGCCCCGACGTGCGCAACGCGTTCAACGAAGCGATGATCGCGGAGCTCACTGCCGCGTTCGAAGCGCTGGATGGGCGCGACGACGTCCGCGCGGTCGTGCTGGCGGCGAATGGCAAGGCGTTCTGCGCGGGCGCGGATCTGAACTGGATGAAGAAGATGGCCGGCTTCTCCGACGAGGAGAACCGGGCGGATGCGCTGCGTCTTGCAAACATGCTGAGCGCGATCTATCGGTGCGGCAAGCCCGTCATCGCCAAGGTCAGCGGCGACGCGTACGCGGGCGGCATGGGTCTCGTCTGCGCATGCGATATCGTCGTGGCTGTGGATACGGCGCGATTCTGTCTGTCCGAAGCTCGCCTCGGTCTGATTCCCGCGACGATCGCGCCGTACGTGATCCGCGCGCTGGGCGAGCAGGCTTCGCGCCGGTACTTCACGACCGCGGAGCAGTTCGATTGCGCAACGGCGCTGCGTCTTGGCCTCGTCAGTGAAGCCGTGGCGGCGGATCAACTCGACGCCACAGTCCAGCAGATCGCCGATACGCTTTGCGCGAACGGCCCGCATGCGGTGCGCGAATGCAAGCGGCTCGTGCAGGATGTAGCGGGCCGGCCGCTCGATGCCGGGCTGATCGAAGACACCGCGGTGCGCATCGCGCGCGTGCGCGCGGGCGCGGAAGGTCGCGAAGGCGTCGCGTCGTTCCTCGAAAAGCGTACGCCTGGCTGGCGCAACTGATGCGCGTGACACCGCGCGTCCCACGACATACAGCAGAACGAACAGCACGAGAGCGAGACACCTCATGTTCAACAAGATCCTGATTGCGAACCGGGGCGAGATTGCGTGCCGCGTCGCCGCAACCTGCAAGCGGCTTGGCATTGCAAGCGTTGCGGTGTATTCCGATGCAGACGCGAACGCCAAGCACGTCGCGGCGTGCGACGAAGCCGTGCATATTGGTGGCTCGACAGCAACGGAAAGCTATCTGCGCATCGAGCGCATCATCGAGGCCGCACTCGCAACCGGTGCGCAGGCCGTGCACCCCGGCTACGGCTTTCTTTCGGAAAACGAGGACTTCGCGCACGCCTGCGAAAAGGCGGGCATCGTTTTCATCGGACCGCCGGTCGAGGCCATTGCCGCGATGGGTTCGAAAGCGGCCGCCAAGGCGCTGATGCATGCGGCGGCGGTACCGCTGGTGCCGGGCTATCACGGCGACGATCAAGACGCCGCACTGCTGCAGCGCGAAGCCGACAGGATCGGCTATCCGGTGCTGCTCAAGGCGAGTGCGGGTGGCGGCGGCAAGGGCATGCGCGTGGTCGAGCGCAGCGAGGACTTCGCGGCGGCGCTTGCGTCGTGCAAACGTGAAGCCGCCAGCAGCTTCGGCAACGACCGCGTGCTGATCGAAAAGTATCTGACCCGGCCGCGTCACGTTGAAGTGCAGGTGTTCGCCGATCGTCACGGCGGCGCGGTGTGGCTGTTCGATCGCGACTGCTCGGTGCAACGCCGGCATCAGAAAGTGCTGGAAGAGGCGCCGGCGCCAGGCCTTACGGGCGAGTTGCGCCGCGAGATGGGCGAAGCGGCAGTGGCCGCGGCTCGCGCAGTGAATTACGTCGGCGCGGGTACCGTCGAGTTCATCATGACGGGCGGCGCGTTCTACTTCATGGAGATGAACACGCGACTGCAGGTTGAGCACCCGGTCACGGAAATGGTGACGGGCCAGGATCTGGTCGAATGGCAGTTGCGCGTCGCGGCGGATGAACCGCTGCCGCTCACTCAAAGCGAACTGCGCATCGACGGTCATGCAATCGAAGCACGCATCTATGCCGAACATCCGGCGCGCGGCTTTCTGCCTTCGACCGGAACGCTCAAGCACCTGCGCATGCCGGCTGGCGTGGAGTTCAGCCTGGGCGATATGGGCTTGCGTGCGCCCGTGCGGATCGACAGCGGCGTGCGCGAAGGCGATACGATCACGCCGTTCTACGATCCGATGATCGCGAAGCTGATCGTTCATGGCGCGACGCGTGACGAAGCGCTGGCGCGAATGAGCCGCGCATTGCGTCGATGCGAAGTGGTCGGACCGCATACGAACGTGGAATTTTTGCAGCGGATCGTGGCGAGCGAGCCTTTCTCGACGGCCGATCTCGATACCGGGTTGATCGAGCGTCATTACGATGCGTTGTTTGCGCCGGTGCAAAAGCCGTTCAAGGAAGCGCTGGCGCTCGCGTGCGGGGCATTGCTCACGCGCGAGGGCGGCACGGCTCACGGTGCTTCGCCGTGGGACGCGCTGTCGCACTGGCGACTGAACAGCGGCTACACGCAGACGCTGGCATGGCGCGACATCGATAGCGAAACGGCCTTCGCGGTCACGTTCGCTCGCGAGGGCGCGGCGCAGACGCTGGAATACGCCGGACAACGCGATGCTTTCACGTGGTGGAGTGCCCAAGGCGCGCATGAATTCGGCGCGACCATCGGCGATACTCATGTGACAGGGCGCGTGTTTATCGACGGCGATACGTTTCACGTGTTCTGCGGCGGCGCAGCGCTCGCGTTCGAATGGCAGAACCTGCTCGCCCACGCGGCCGACGCCGAGCACGGAGAAGGGCGTCTTACCGCGCCAATGCCAGGCAAGGTGATCGCGGTGCTGGTGGAACCGGGTACTGTGGTGGAGAAGGGCACGCCGCTCATCGTGATGGAAGCGATGAAGATGGAGCACACGATCGGCGCGCCGGCAGCGGGCAAAGTGGCCGAGGTGTTGTATGCCGTCGGCGATCAGGTTGCCGACGGTGCGCAGTTGCTCGTGATGGAAGTGGGCTGAACTGCCGCGCGTGTCAGTCGAGGCGCGCGTAGCCGGCGGCGAGCGCCTCGTTTTGCAGTTGTTCGATGCGCGCGTAGTCCGCGAGCGAGAGCGTCGAAAAACCCTTCAACCGCAGACGTTTCGCGCGCGCGGGGTTCGCCTTGCGTGCCTCTTCGAGTGCTGTGCGCAGAGCCTCAATCATTGCCGGCGGCACCTCTCTCGCCGCAATCAGCGGCAATCCCGGCGACGTCGATGTCCAGCCGATCTCGCGGACGGCCTGCGCCAGTTCGGGTAGTCCATCGCGTACATACGCCATCGTCACGCAGTCGATCGCGGCGATATCCGCACGAGCGTCCGCGACCGCCCTCAGCGAAGCGAGATGCGAACCGGTGCGAATGGCCTCGGCGAAGAATGAGCCGTTGCGCGAGAACGGGGCAACGCTATGCCGCAGCGCGTTCATGCCGCTATTCGAATCGTCCTGGTTATAGGCCGCCCGCGCGCCACGAAAATCTTCGATCGCTTCGCCCGTCGCGCCTGCGCGCGTGACCAGCACGCTCGAATAATCCCCACCCACGCAGCCAGACGCATCGAAGTGAGGTGTCGCGATCAACTGCACGCGCTCACGTAATCCCCGCATTAGCGGATAACCACAAGTTTGCGAAATCAGGAGATCGGGACGTCGCCAGAAGGTGTGCAGATCGTCGCCGGGATCGACGATGCGCGCCTGCGGCGCGGCGTTGCGCAGTACGTCGGCTAGCAGCCCGAGCCAGTCGGCAGCGAGTGCGGGCGTGACGTTGTACATCGGAAGTGCGGCGATCCAGTTCATGCAGGCGATTCTGGCACATCAGCCGGCATGGCGCGATCCTTTCGGTCAAGCAAGCGGCCGCAATTCCCTGCCCACACAAGAATTCAAGAAAGACATTTACATCGATCGAAAATCGAAATATCGAGATTTTCTGGTAACTCTCCAAAAAAATCCGGGAAAATTATTTTATCGAATTATGCGGAACTCATCCTTTAGACAATCAAATTTAAAATGGCGAAACAAATTCGGCTTTAGAAAAACTAAACACGAAACTCAAATCAAATCGTTTGTGTGCCAACACCGCCGACGCTACTCTGCCCTGCAATGATCTCCGGCAAACATCGCGCTTTGAAGCTGATTTTGCCACCCACTTCATTTGATGCATTCGACAGAGGAAATTCAGAATGAGTTTGGCGCACATCGAATCTCGACCGGGCAAGATTTCCGAAGTTCAGCTCGGAGAATCCGATCTTTCAATCGAGCAATTCATTGCCGTGGCCCGGCATGGCGCACAGATAAAGTTTTCGCCCGTTTATCGCGAGCGCGTGTTGAATTCGCGCCGCCTGGTCGATCTTTTTCTGAGCCAGAACCGGCTTGTTTATGGCGTGACGTCTGGCTTTGGCGCAAATTCGACACGCGTCATCAGCCCGGACGACGCCGAGCAGCTTCAGCGAAATATCGTGCGCTCCCATGCCGTCTCGGTCGGCGAACCGCTGCCTCGTGAAGTTGTCCGAGCCACGCTCCTGATGATGCTGATCAGCCTCGGCAAGGGTTATTCCGGCGTAAGCCTCGAATTGCTGCAGCAAATCGCCGGGCTGCTGAACAACGACATCACGCCGTTCGCGCCCGGCGACGGATCGGTCGGTTATCTCGCGCCCGAGGCGCATATGGCGCTCGTGCTGATCGGCGAAGGAGAAGCCTTCTGCCACGGTGAACGCATGAGTGGGGCCGAAGCATTGGAGCGAGCGGGGCTGAAGCCGCACTCGCTGCGCTGCAAGGAGGGGCTTTCGCTCACCAACGGCACCACCTCAGTGACCGCGATCGGGATGCTGGCGCTTTACAACGCGATCGAGCTCTCGAAGGTTGCCGACATTGCCGCATCGATGTCCCTGCAGCCGCTCAAGGCCACCACGCGCTCGCTGGATGCCCGGTATCACTCCGTCAAGAAACATGTCGATCAGAGGAACACCGCCGACAACATCCGGCGGCTGCTGGCCGGAAGTGCGCTATGCGATCGCTTTGCCGATTACCGACTGCAGGACACCTACAGCCTTCGCGGCATTGCTCAGGTGCATGGGGCGTCCAGGCGGGCGATCAAGGACGCGTACGACGCGATTCTCGATGAAGTGGGGTCGTGCGGTGACAACCCGGTCATCCATCCCGACGGCGAGGATGGTACCGCGATATCCGGCGCCAACTTCGACGGTACGTTCGTTGGCATCGGGTGCGATCTGCTCTGCATCGCCATGACCACGCTCGCGAAGATCTCGGAGCGCAGGACGGACCGCCTCGTCAACCCGTACTTCAGTGAACTGCCCGCGTTCCTCGCGAAGGATCCTGGGCTCAACAGCGGTTACATGATCATTCAGTACACGGCGGCCGGATTGCTGGGCGAGATGCGCACCCTTGCTCAACCAGCAAGCATCGACAGCGTGCCGACGAGCGGCAACCAGGAAGACCCCGTGAGCTTCGCCTATCACGCGGCACGAAAAGCCTACGCAACTTCGCAGAAGTTGCAGCACGTGCTGGCGATCGAGCTGCTCACCGCTGCCCAGGCGCTGGACTTCTTCGATCCAGCCGACGCATCACCCGCAACCGCGGCTGTGTATGCGCGGATTCGACAGGTTGCCCCGACTGCAGAGGGCGACCGGTTTTTCTATCCGGACATGATGGGAGTCCACCGGCTCGTCGAACAGGGCGACTTGCTGAGCATCGTGGAAAACATCGCCGGCACATTGCACAGCTGAAGCCGGTAGCGCCCGCAATGCCGCGAAGTGTGGCGATCCGGATATTTCCAATCCGGGCACAACCTTGATTCGACACTATGGAGGTGTAATGTGAATACAATTTCTACAAAAGTCCTGAAGGCTTCTCTCGTCACCTTTCTCGGCGTGCTGGCACTGGCAGGAAACGGCGCTCAGGCAAAGGAATTTAAGACCGTGAAGGTTGCTCTGGAAGGCAGTTATGCTCCGTGGAATCTGACCTTGCCGAACGGAAAAATCTCGGGATTCGAACCGGAATTAATCGACAATCTGTGCAAGCGGGTCAACCTGCAATGCGAAACAGTCGCCCAGGACTTTGACGGCCTCATTACCGGCCTGCAGGCCGGCAAATTCGATGTTGTGATGGATGCCCTCGCGATCACACCAGAACGCCAACAGGTCATTGCCTTCTCCAGGCCCTACGCTGCAACGCCGGCCGCATTCGCGGCGGTAGATGGACATGGATTGGCGAACGCGACAGGAAAACCCTCTTTCCTCAAGCTGACTGGCGACCCCAAAATCGACGGACCCATGATCGCCCCGCTGCGCGACCAACTGAGAGGGAAATCGATCGGCATTCAATCCGGCACGGTGTACACCAGGTTCATCACCGACAACTTCAAGGACATTACTTCCGTCCGCCTCTACAAGACCTCGGCCGAACGTGACCTCGACCTGGTCAACGGACGCGTCGACATGGCCTTCGACGACGTAACCTATTACGCCGGAATCGCCGACAACAAAGAGACAGCCCGAATCCGGATCGCTGGACCCACGATCGGTGGCGCGGTTTGGGGGCCGGGAGAAGGTCTTGGGTTTCGCAAACAGGATACGGATCTGAAAGCAAAATTTGACGCAGCCATCACGGAAGCACTGGCAGACGGTACCGTGACGCGGTTGTCGGAAAAGTGGTTCAAGACCGATGTGAAGCCGTAAGCGTGCGGCATTGCATGACGCCGTTGCGCGTCGAGGCGGAGATCAGTCTTTGCTAAACTGGCTTCACGATGGCATTTGCCAGGTCAACGACATGAACCGCCTTCCTCCTCTTCGAGCCTTGCAGATATTCGATGCCGTCATTCGTTACGGGGGCGTCGTGGCCGCCGCAGAGGCGCTTCACGTGACGCCCGGTGCAATTAGTCAGCAGATTCGCGTCCTTGAAGACTTTCTCGGGGTCGCGCTTTTCGAGCGGGAAAACACGGGCCTGCGACCGACCCCGCTCTGCGAGCTGTATCACTCGCACATCTCCCGGGGGTTCGAGTGCTTTCATAGCGCCCAGGCGGCGCTCAAGGCGCAGACGGGCCGCCGACTCACCCTGATGACATTTCCGTCAGTCGCGACCCATTGGCTTGCCTCCAGACTGGACACGTGGCACACCATCTGCCCTCACGTGCAGGTCCATGTCGAGGTCGTCGATCACGAAACCAGTATCGGCGCGAGAAGTGCCGACGTCCGGCTAACGTATGGGGCACTACCGAATGACGGAACGCCCTATCACGTCGTCTTTACGGACAGGGTTGCACCCGTGTTTGCACCCTCGCTGTTGCAGGCGGAAAAGCCAATCTCGCAACCGGCGGATATCTTGCGCTACCCGCTGATTCACGTCGAGTGGGGATGGGCAAACTTGTCACCACCCACGTGGGGACACTGGTTGCATGCGGTTGGCGTGCCGCTGCCCGAGGTGTTGGCGCCACTCACTTACTCCGTTTCCGGCATGGCAATCGATGCGGCAATTCGGGGAAGAGGCATTTCGTTGGGACAGGGCTTTTTTGCCATTGATAGCATCAAGCGACACGAACTTGTCGCGCCGTTCAAGGTCGCCCTACCCATGCCGTTCCCATACTTCATTTGCTGGAAGCGAACTGCGGCAGACTCCCCTGCAACCAGGCAATTTCTCGACTGGCTGATTGAGGAAGCCGAGCAGACGGGACGCGACATAAAAGCCATGTTTGGCGACTGAAGCGCGCATGTACAGGCGCAACAAACGGAGGTTTCATGATTACCTCCACACAAAGGAGATCAGTGGCCACCCAATGCAGGTGGCCATCGGCCGTGCATGCACGGCCGATCGATCATCAACAGCCGCATTTCCATTGCGGCTGCTGCAGTGTCATTCCATGCTGCCCCTTGTACGCAGCGACGGATGGCGGCGCCCATCCATCCAGCATCTGCGGTGCAAGCCGGTAAATCTCGATGCCGAGTGGCCGGCACACCTCCAGCGGATCGCGGGCGTCCGGCCCCCACATCGGCAACGAGAGATCGCCGCCCGGACAGGTCGACAGCGCGCACAGCAAGTCGATCTCGGCAAAGAATTCGAGGTAGTCCCCCTTCTTCGCGGGGCATGCTTTCATGAAATATTTGTCTTCCAGGTTCAGGCCGGTGCACTGGAAGACGTTGAGCACGTCATGCACGTCGTATTCGGTCAATCCGTACGGAGCGATCGCGCGTGTGAGGTTGGAGTGGCAGTGGAAATGGAAATCTTCGTCAGTCAGCATCCGGTTCACATAGGGATCGCACCGCGTACCGAGCAGGTCGTGGACACGGCCACCATGCTCGTCGACGCCGTAGTCGGCGAGGCTGTCATCCGTGATTGTCACCATCGGACGCAGGAACGGCAGCGTCGACCACAGACGGTCGAACGTGCTCACGTGCGCGTGCTGTAACTGGCGCGTGCGCGAGGCCCACATGCGCTCGCGCGGGTTATGCAGGCTCCACATATTCAGGTCCGCCACCTGCGGCCCTTCGATCGTCACGATGCGAAACACATGGCCGGCCGGCACGGTCCACGCCTGGCCCGAGCGGATCGGCACGACGATCGATTCGACCAGCGTGCGGGTGTCATGCTGTGAAGCGACGCGTTGATAGAACGCCTTATCGACGTCGAGTGCGGAACCCTTGGTGGATTGATAGGCGGCAGGGTAGTTCAACATGTTGGATGCTCCTTGATAAGACTGACGTGCAGTCCGCGTGACGAACGGGCGGCGGTGTTCGATGTCGGGTGGAATGAATCAAAGATAGTCGAACCACGCGTGCCTGGGGGCATAGTACAAGCCCGTTATGAGGGCGTTTACTGCTCCACGCTGGCACCGGTCAGGGCTCGTACCCGGCTTTCATCGGCGGCGAGCGCGCCCGCGTCTCCCGAGTACACGATGCCGCCATCGTCCAGCACGTAAGCATCATCGGCGATCTCGAGACTCATGCGTGCGTTCTGCTCCACCAGCAGTACCGAAATCCCATCATCGCGCATCTGCGACACGACTCGAAACACCTCCCGAACGATCAGCGGGGCCAGGCCTTGCGATGGCTCATCGAGAATGAGCAGCCGGGGATTGAGCAGGAGTGCGCGGGCAATCGATAGCATCTCCTGTTCGCCGCCGGATAGCAGCCGCCCGCGGCTGAACCTGCGCTCGGCGAGGCGTGGAAACAGCTCGTAGATCCGTGCGATCGTCCATGGTCCGCCGCGCTCCAGCGGGACCTTCAGATTTTCCTCGACGCTGAGATTAGCGAAGATTCTTCGCCCCTCGGGCACGTAGCCGACGCCGCTCGCGGCGATCTGGAAGGTCGGCCAGCGCGTGGTATCCGCCCCGAAAATCGTCACACGCCCCTCGCGTGCGGGCGTCAAACCCACGAGGGTACGCAAGGTCGTAGTCTTGCCGGCTCCATTGCGACCGAGCAGTGCCGTGATCCGGCCTTCCGCAACCTTCAGGCTCACGCCATGCAGGATATGGCTCTTGCCGTAGTAGGTATGCAGCCCTTCGGCGGTCAGTGCGGCGCTCATGCAGTGTTACCCAGATAGGCGGCCTGTACGGCCTCGTTGGAAGCGATCTCCTCTGGCGAGCCTTCGGCGAGGAGGCTGCCCTGGTCGAGCACCGTGATTCGATCGGCCAGATGGAAGACCACGCGCATGTCATGCTCGATCAGCACGATGGTGAAATTGCCGTCGCTGTGCAGGCGGCGCACGAGCTGCGTAATCTCGTGAGTCTCCTGATCGCCCATACCGGCGGTGGGCTCGTCGAGCAGCAGCAGGCGCGGCTGCAGCGCCAGCGCTATCGCGATCTCGGCAACCCGCTGGTCACCGTGCGGCAGCTCGCCGACCAGCCGGTGCGATTTGCCGGCAAGACCCGTGAGCTCAAGCGTCTCTTCGATGTGACGACGAACCCGCGCCCGCGCGGTGCTGCTGATCCACGGACGCAGCCGAAAGCCCTCCGTCACCTCCGCACTGATGCGCACGTTCTCGAATACTGTCAGTTCGGGAAAAATCTCGGTGATCTGGAACGTGCGGGCGATGCCGGCCGCAACGCGCCGATACGCAGGAAGCGCCGTGATATCGAGTCCGTCGAACACGATCGTTCCCACGCTCGGTGGGAAAAAGCCGCTGATGAGATTGAAAAAGGTGGTCTTGCCGGCGCCGTTCGGCCCGATCACAGCGCGCAGCTCGCCCTTCTCGACCGTGAGCGATACGTCGCGCACCGCGGTCAGGCTGCCAAAGCGCTTGCTGACGCGCCTGACTTCGAGCACGCTCATAAGGCAACCTCCGCGCTGCGCGCTGCGGTGCGAGCGCCTTCGGGCGGCCGGGCGGCGCTCATGAGTCGCTCCTGCGCTGAATGAAGCCGAGCAGCCCGCGCGGGAAAAACAGCACGATCGCGACGAACAGCATGCCGACGAACGACATCCAGTTGACCGTGATGCTCGAAAGATAGTCCTGCAGCACGACGAATACCGCGGCGCCAAGGAGCGGCCCCCACAAGCTGCGCATGCCGCCCATGACCGCCATCATCACGAAGTCGCCCGACTGGCTGTAGTGCAGCCCGCGCGGATCGGCGAAGTTGTTCAGGAGTGCGTAGAGCGCACCGGCGAACCCCATGAAGAAGCAGGACAGCGTGAAGGCGATCCAGATGTGCCAGTCGACAGGAATGCCAAGAAAGCGCGCACGCCGCTCATTCTCGCGGATCGCGATCATGGTGCGCCCGAACGGGGAGCGCAGGATGAAGCCCATCACGCCGATCGCCAGCGCAAGGCAAAACAGCACGAAGTAGTAGAACGCGTTTGCGTTCGACAGGATGTCGATCCGGGCGACGCCGAGGTCGAGCGGCTGGCGCGAAAAGCCGCGCAACCCGTCGTCGCCGCCGGTGACGGAGCTCCACTGGAAGGCGATGTAGTAGAAGACCTGCCCGAACGCGATGGTGACCATGGCGAAGTAGACGCCGCGTCGCCGCGCGATGAGCGCGCCCAGCAGTGTGCCGGCAATGCCGCCGAGCAGCGTGCCGCACAGCAGCGCGAGTGGTGTGCTCGGCGCGAGATACTTCAGCGCGAGGCCGGCGCCATAGGCGCCGAGGCCGAAATACGCCGCGTGTCCGAAGGACAGCACACCGGTGAAGCCGAGCAGGAAGTTGACCGACATGGCTGCCAGTCCAAGCACGAGCACGCGCGTGCCGAGCGCGGTGTAGCCGCCCACCAGCGGCATCCAGTAGGGCGCGAGCAAGAGCGCTGCCCAGAGTGCTGCGATGACGGGTAGCCGGGGAGAGTGGGGGTATTTGCTCATGTCATCATGCCTTCTTCGCCGAGCAGGCCGCGCGGGCGGATCAGCAAGACCACGGCCATCAGCACGTACATGATGGCCTCGCTCGCCGCAGGGAGGAACACGGCGGTGATGCCTGAAGCGACGCCGATCAGCAAGCCGCCGAGCAGTGTACCGGTGAGGCTGCCAACCCCGCCGACGATGATGGCGATGAAGCTCGGCATCAGGAGGCCGGTTCCCATTGTCGGCTCCAGCCCGAGCTGGCCCGCGGCGAGCACGCCGCTCAGACCGGCGAGAAAGATGCCGACGGCGAAATTGAGCGCGCGCAGCCTGCCCACGTTGATGCCGAGCGCCGCGACGGTCTCGAGGTCGAGCGTGCCGGCGCGGATGCGTATGCCGAGCCGGCTGTAGCGCAACAGCATGAAGAGCAGTGCAACGGCAATGGTCACGGTGCAGACCATGAACAGGCGGTAGCCGGTGATGAAGAAGAGCTCGTTGCTCAAGGGCCGGGCGAGCACGGGCGGAATGGTCACGGGCTTGCCCTGCGCCCCCCAGATGAAACGGGTGCCGTCCTCGATCATGAAGGCGAGGCCGAACGTCAGCAGCAGACTGTAGAGCGGATCGCGCCCGTAGACTCGCCGGATGAGTACCCGCTCGACGGCGAGACCGATAACGGCCGTGCATACAGGTGCGATCAGCAACGCACCCCAGAACCCGACATACGGCGTGATCGTATAGGCAATGTAGCCGCCGATCACGAGAAAGCCGCCATGGGCGAAGTTGATCACGTTGCTCAGGTTGAGAATGAGCGACAGGCCAAGCGCCATCAGCACGTAAAACGCGCCGATGATCAGCCCGTTGGTGACGTTGAAAAGGAGTAGTTGAGTCATCGGCGGCTCATGTCCTGAGGCAACCCATGCACGAGCCGCGTCGGGCAGCCTGGGCCGCTGTGTTGCCACGCATACGTGGCAGGTTCGTGGCAACGGTCTCCGGCACTACCGCGCGGACATCGCTCTCGGGATCAGGCCGGCCACTGCAGCTGGCAGCCGGTCGCAGCCTCGGGCGGGGCAGTCTTGTCGCCGGCGACCACGCGCTCGACGCGAAACAGATCCTCCGGGTCGCCCGACGGCTGAGACAGCGCTTCGCCGACGAACGAAGAGGTCATCAGCTGGTGGTCTCCCTTGCGGTAGTAGCACTTGTTGGGCTGCAGCTTGACGTCGTCCGCGAGTTCGAACCCGCCGAGCGCCTCGGCGAGCTTTTTCGCATCGAGGCTCTTTTCCTTGTTGGCGACCGCGGCAAGTGTATGAACCGATGTGTAGCCGAACCAGTGGCGTGCGGTGGGGACTTTGCCGCCGTTCATCTTGCGGATGTCGGCGACGAACTTCTCGACGCCCGGAACACCCGGCTGCTTCCAGTACCACTCGAACATCCAGATGCCGACGCGCGCCTCCGGCGGCATCGCCTCGAGCGATTCGAGCTCCTGCTGAAGCCCGGCAACGTGGATCTGCTTTCCGATGCCGAACTGCGCGATCTGCTTCAGGCAGTTGACCATGTCGGAACCTTGCGGCAGCACCAGCAGAACATCGGGGTTGGCGGCGCGCGCCTTGATCAGGTAGGCGGAGAAATCGGTCGTGCCGAGCGGCGTGAGCTCGTTGCCGGTCATCGTGCCGCCCAGCTTTTGCAAATCCCCCAGCGCGGCCTTCTGCAGCGTATGGCCGAAGGCGTAGTCCGGGGTAATGAAATGCCACTTCTTGCCATACCTGGTGAAGAGGAGGTCGGCGACCGCGTTGGCCTCCATGCTTGTCGTATTGCAGACGCGAAAGACGTTCCATTTGCAATCGCTGCCGGTGATCGTGTCGGTGTGGCCGCCCGAGACGATGTGCAACACCTTCTTCTCGTTGCTCACCTGAGCGATGGCCTGAGCGATGCCGGAATTCACGTCCCCGATCAGAAACGTGACCTGATCACGATCGATCAGCTTGCGCGCCTTCTGCACGCCGGTGCCGACGTCGTTCGCCGAGTCTTCTACCAGCAACTCGATGGGGCGCCCGAGAATACCGCCGTTGGCATTGACCTGTTGCACGGCGAGTCTCGCGCCCATCACTTCATTCTGTGCAACTGCAGCATAAACGCCGGTCAACGGATCGACCATGCCGATGCGCAGCGGTGTCTCGCCGCGTGCCTTGATGATGAAAGGTGAGGCGAGCTGCAACGCTGCAGCAGCAGCGGCCCCCTTGAGCACCGTGCGACGACTAACGGCGCGGATATGACCCGGAGTTTTCATAGGGGTTCTCCCTGATTTTTTCACGTCGAACCGGTCAAACGCCTGAATCCTGAACCGAAGCTTGAGCGTCCTCGGTGAGCACAATCTTGATCTTGTTGGATGGGATCCACAAGTCCTCGTTATGGTGCTTCGGTTCGGGTAACCGTAGATCTTAAGCACCACCTCCGGGTGATACACAGGTCGTCCGGCAAGCGCTGGTTCGACGCCCTCAAATTCAGCCTGCTGAAAATCCAGCTCATCGACAAAGACGTCGACTACGCGGACCGGATTGGTATCCGCTACCTGGTCGTCGAGCGCTTCAGGAAGAAGGATTGTTTGAGTACGATTGTCGGCGCTATCGCGATGATTCCCGAGTACGGGAAATGCGCACCGGAAGGCATTGAGGGTCTCTAGCGCGGCCAGGTTCGCGCCACTTTTGTCGATCGTAATCGTCTCTGGTTCGGCGCGCAACCTGCGCCTGTCCGGGGTGCGCGACGTGATCGACGCGCACGGTCTTCAAGGCTGGAACGACAACCAGCTGTTTCCGGGTCTGCCTAGGCGCACGCACACGTTGAGACCGGCGGGTTGTACGGGGCATCACCGAGGCGTACGCTCGCCAGGTGAACTACTGCTTCACCTCGTTGTTCTTAGTTCCATCTTTGGCCATGCTTTCATGGTTCATCGTGTCTTCCTTCATCGCGTCTTCCTTCATCGCGTCTTCTTTCATCCCTTCTTTGGCCGTGCTGTCGGCGCTCATCGCGTCGTGTTCCGTTCCATCGTTTGCCATGGTCTCCTGACTCACTGCGTCTTTAGACACCGGGTCGTTTGACGTACTATCGGCAGCGAAGGCGCCCGCGGTCGCGATGGTCACGCAGCAGGCGAGAAGGGTGGCGGTTAGCTTGTTCATGGTTTGATCCTTCAGCGATTCAATGGTGAGGCCGGAAATCTCAAGGGCAGTAGCTCGACCATGCGGACCTCATCTTGCCCCGACCCGCTGTCACCCTGGTCGTCCCAATGCCCGCGAGGGTGCATCCTCGCGTCTCATTCTTGCGTCGCTAATCAACGAAAAGCAGTAGGGATCCCCACCGAACCGCATGGGTAAAGACCCGCTATCCATCTAAAGCGCAACGCGCCGTTGCACCCGGAGTTCTATCCGCGTCTTGCCCGAAAAACCATGGTGTTCAATTTCCTGAAAGTGGACCTTGCCGTTTGCGCTGCCAGCCGAACTCGAACAAAACAACACGGCCCGAGCCCACCGTGCTGTCAAATGCGTGCTCCGACCGGTCTGAAGAACGCCGCTAGGTTGCCCCCTACCGCAAGTGTAGGGGGGTGACCCATCCCAGGCTCCGTCGCTCTTGTCCAGAATCCAGATACGGGCGGATGTAAAGACTTAAGCAGCCCGCATTCGCAGTAGAGCATGACGTCCGGCGCGAGTCGCGCTGGCTGACCCCTGGGACGGAGGTCATATGTTCAGTACCCGCGCATATCTCGGCAGAGTTGCAGCACTGCTGTTACTGCTGTTCGCCATTCCTTCATTTGCCCAGTCGTTCCGGGTGCAATGCCCGCCAATCACGCCGGCGCATCCGACGGCGCTCCCTCCCGGAGCGCCTGAACCAGCCTACACCGGGCCGTCCTACACCGGACAGACTTCCACGTCGACCGGCGTCGTCAACGGCGCGATCAAGTGCCAGCAGATCTCGGGCGGCGATGGCTACGCAACGATGGGCAACGGCGTGCAGACCTATCTGTTCGCCTTCGGCCCGCTGTCCGGGCTCGCCGACATCAAGGCGGGCCTTCCCGGCACCGAGTTCGCCTCGGTGTTCAACACGGTCGGCGACCCGAGGACGGACCCGACCTACAACGGCGCGGTCGGCATCGCTCCTGATCCGGAATCCGTGCCTCCGGGTCAGCTGACCGGCCACGTCGATCCACGCCCGATCATGGATATCGGCGTGATGAACGGCAACGAGCCGGCGCCGACGATGGCGATCGACGAGGACGACGAGTTCTTCCTCACGCTGACGAACGTCGGGATGATCATGCGCCCCGACCTGTTCGAGAAGCACACGGTGCACTTCCACGGCTACCCGAACGCATCGTCGTTCTATGACGGCGTACCGGACGCGTCGGTGGCGATCAACATCGGGGCGAGCTTCACGTACTACTATCTCGCGCCGGATGCCGGCACCTACTTCTGGCACTGCCACATCACGCCGCCAGAACACTTGCAGATGGGCATGGTCGGCCAGATCTTCGTGCGGCCGCGGCAGAACCGCGTTCCCGGCGGCGCGTCGCTGTACAGCTCGCTACAGCAGCAGCAACTGGATCTGCGCACGGCGTGTGGCAACGACATTCTGTGCACGACGCCGCTGCCGCCTCAGAACGGCGTTCTCCACGTGAACAACAAGAGCGGTACGCCGACGCTGTACGCGTACAACGACGGCGACGGTTCGACCGCCTACGACGTCGAGTATCCGGTGCAGATACACGGCTTCGATCCGAACTTCCACTTTATTGGCATGACGTTCAATCCGGAGCCGTTCACCGACATGAAGGACAAGCTCTTCCTGTTGAACGGACGCAGCTATCCGGACACCGTGAATCCGAACCCGCTCTCGACACAGGTCGCTGACGGAACGCCGCATTTTTCGCAGCCGCTGCCGACGCTGATCAACATTCCGTCTGGCGGCAAGGCGCTGCTGCGGATCTCGGACCTGGACGTGACTGAGTTTCAGACGCTGGCGTCGCTCGGCATTCCGATGCACGTGATTGCCCTTAACGCCCGCTTGCTGCGCGACATGTCCGGCAACGACCTGACCTACAACACGAACTCGATCACGTTGGGGGGCGGCGAATCGATCGATGTGATCCTCGACGCCAGCGACACGACGAAATATAAGCCGGGTGCGGTCTATTACCTGTACACGCCGAATCTCGATCACCTGGCTAATGATCAGGAGAACTTCGGCGGCTTGATGACCGAGGTCCACATCTGCAACGCCGTGGACCCGACCAAGAAGTCCTGCACCTAGGAGAAGAGCCGTGGGACACATCACTCACCACACATGGATCGCCACGCTCGCGCGCCTTGGGCGGCTTGCACGGTTCGGCGCGGCGATGCTCGCCACGCTCGTCTGCATGCACGCGCAAGCCGCCGCGCCTGGCATCACGGGGACGCACTTCGATCTGAGCGCCGAGGCGAACCGCATCACCCAGCCCGACGGCGCGAGCGTCTATTCGTGGGGCTATGGATGCCGCACGGCGCCGGCCGGCTTTTCGCCGTCCACGATCGCGGGCGCGAACTGTCCGAGTATGCAGATTCCCGGTCCGACACTGATCGTCAGGCAGGGCGACGTCGTCACGGTGACGCTCACCAATAACCTGCCGGCGGCGGCGGGCAACACGTCGATCCTCTTTCCGGGATTCCAGGTCTGCGCCGCGGTGCTGAACCCCGACGGGACCTGTCCTGCCGCGCTCACCGGCTCGCCGGGATTGCTGACCCGCGAGGCCGCCCACGGTGCCACGGTCACGTATAGCTTCGTCGCGGCGACGCCCGGCACGCATGCTTACTACAGCGGCACGCAGGGCGATCTGCAGATCGAGATGGGCCTGTTCGGCGCGATCATCGTTTTGCCGACCTCGTCGCCCGGCACGGTTGCGGTGCCTGCTGGTTGCCGCGCGGTCGCGGCGACGCTGCCGGATGGACAAACGGACTTCCGCAATGCCGGCGCGGCCTATAACCACAGCGCGGCCTGTTATGACCGTGAGTATCTTTTTCAGTTCTCCGAAATGGATCCGCGCATCCATGCGCAGGCGGAACAGCAGGCGGCGAACGCATGCACGGCGCCGAACGGCTGCATGACCGTGGAGACGGAGCCCTATCACCCGGCCTATTTCATGGTCAACGGCCGCTCGATGCCGGACGACCTGGACCCGAACTACGCGGTGCAGTATCCGCATCAGCCTTACAACGGCAATCCGCACATGCACCCGGGTGAGCTGGTGCTGTTGCGGATCATCGGCACCGGCCGCTGGCAGCATCCGTTCCACGAGCACGGCAATCACGTGCGGGTGCTGGCGCGTGATGGAAACATGCTGCTCAGCAAGACGGACCCGACCAAGGTGGCCGGCCCGCTGCTGTTCACGACGACCACGACGCCGGGGCTAGCGATGGACGGAATTTTCTACTGGACCGGCAAGGGCCTGAACTGGGATGTCTACGGGCACAAGCCCGGTGACGTGTACACCGACACCGCTCCGCAATTCGCGGCTTACCTCGGCAAGCCGGTCGTCTGCACCCCGGACGCGAACGGCTATTACACGGCCGACCCGCATGCGCCGAATTACTACGAGTGGTGCGCCGATCACGGCAAGGCGCTCGAAACGCATCCGTTCGGCGCCGTCGGCAGCGGCGGGCCAGTGACCCTGCCGGACTCGCATGTCTTGACCAACGGCTTCTGGTATGGCGGCAGTCCTTATCTCGGCCCGGACGCGACCATACGCGCCACCTCGCCCACCGGGACAACGCCGCCGAGCGGGACAAACCTGAATCCACCGCAAACCGAAGCGGGCTTTGCATTCATGTGGCACTCGCATAACGAGCGCGAGATCACTACGAACAACATCTTCCCTGGCGGAATGATGATGATGATGCTCGTCGATCCACAAGCATTCGTGATCGACGAATCGAACTAGAGGCGGGGAGAAACGCGATGAGATCCAACAAGTTCAGGGCGACGCTCTTTGACTTGCTCAAGGCAGGTGTCGCGGCGTCCATTCTGCTGACGGCCAGTGGGGTATCTTTCGCTCAGGTCGTCAATCTGACAGCGAAGGCGGGCACTGCCACGTTGCCCGACGGACAGGCTGTGCCGATGTGGGGCTACACCTGTACGTCGGCTGCGGTTGCGCCGGCGACCTGTGCGGCGGCGAATCCGGGCGCCGGAGCGAGCTGGTCGCCTGTGGTGATCACCGTGCCGCCAGGACCGCTGACGATCAACCTCACCAATAGCCTGCCCGGCACCGTGCCGACCTCGCTCGTCGTGGTGGGGCAGTTGGGTGGCGGCCTCGGGACGACGGCGACGAGCATGCCGAGTCCGCCGCATCCCACGCAAACCGCGGTCACCTGGCCGATTGCCACCAGTGCGACCGGTGCGTCGTTCACGCCGCCCGCGCAAGGGCCTCGCGTCCAGTCGTTCTCTACCGAGGTGGCGAACGGCGCGACAACCTCGCTCACCTGGAGCAACCTCAGCCCCGGCACCTATCTGATCGAGTCGGGAACGCATCCGTCGATCCAGGGGCCGATGGGACTATACGGCGTGCTGGTGGTGAAGGCGCCGGTCGGCGGTACTGTGACTTGCCCGGTCGCGTCGCAGGCGTATCAGGCCTATACGAATCCGGCTATCTGCTATGACGCCGACGTACCGCTCGTGCTGAGCGAAATCGATCCCGTGCAAAACACGGCTGTTGCCGCGGCGGTGACGACCACAGGCTTCAGCGAAACCCTGGCGTGGTCAGGTCAGCCCGGCGGCTGCGGTGATTCGAAGTCGACGGCGTTCGGCACCTGCTATCCGCCGACAGTGAACTACGATCCGCGCTACTACCTGATCAACGGCGTCGGCTTCGACCGCACCAATCCCGGCGGGTCTACGTTCGCCGCCACCGCGCCTGTCGCGACGGGCCAGGTGCTCGTGCGTTTCGTGAACGCCGGTCTGCGGATGCACGTTCCGTCGATAGTCGGTACACAAACCGGCAATCCTGCTGTGTCCGGTTTCTCGCTGATCGCCGAAGACGGCAATGTGCTGCCCGGCAGTCCGCGGGTCCAGTCGGAAGTGTTTCTGGCGGCCGGCAAAACCTATGACGTGATGGTCAACGCACCGGCGACTGGCGCAACGGCGCTGCCGGTGTTCGACCGCGAACTGAGCCTGTCGACCAACAATCAACGCGACGGCGGCATGCAGGCTTACATCGCAGTCAATGGCGGCGCGCTGCCGACGGCGGGGGCCGCCAATCAGAATGCGATCGCCAATTCCGCTAGCTACTTCTTTAACCCGGGTACCACGTTGACCGTGTCGGACCCGGCCAAGGGCGTGAAAGCCAGGGACGTGAATGTTTACGGCGTGGAGGTCAAGACAACGACTACCGGCGGCGCGCTGACGCTGAACCCGGACGGCACGTTTGTCTATGTGCCGAATGCGGGTACGACAGCTGACAGCTTCGTGTATCAGGCCAACGGCAATCCCGCGGTATCGGCGACGGTCACGCTGACGGCCTGCAGCGCCGGCAACGGCTGTCTGTCCGGTGCGCCGGTGGCCAGCAATGGCACTTACGTCAGCAACATCGCGTCGCGGCTGCAGATCGGCGCGCCCGGCGTGTTGGCCAATGCCTCGGATCCGAAGGGGCTGCCGCTCACCGCGGCGATTTCCGGTGCTGTGACAGGCGGGACCGTCACGCTGAATCCGGATGGATCGTTTACCGCGATTCCGACGACGCCGCCGGTCGGCAGCACTGCGACTGCCAACATGACGTTCAAATACACGGCAATGAATTCGCAGAACACGTCGAGCGCTGCCGCGACCGTGACGGTGACGTTCAAGGGCGGCAGTGGACTTGTCGTCAAGCCGCTGGATGGGCCGAGCACGGCGCCGGGCAAGACCCCGGTTCAGCTTGCCGACTACCGCTGGATCATCGAGGAAGACCGTACGTTCCAGATCGATCCCGCATGCCAGACAACCGGGACGACGCGTCCGGCTACGTGCCCGCCGCTGCCGGTTCCCAGCCTCGGCGCAAATTTCCACACCAGCTACATGCCGGTGGTGGCCGCAGGCTGTGTCGGCAAGGTCGCCTGCGAGTCGGGGCAAACGGTGTATGACCCGGCGAGCAATTCGCACTTGCCGGCAGTGTGCGATATCGGCAACGGCGTGTGCCGCACGACGGGTTCGCAACAGGTGCCGGTCGATCCGTCTCAGGTGGCGCTCGATCCGACCAGGCACTACTACATCTCGATCCTGCCGGGGGACGCCGGCAACAGCTTTGGGAATGGTGCGGGCTTGCCGCAGCCGGTCAATCCGTCGAACCCAACCGGGCCACAGAGACCGTTCGATATCTCCAGGGACTGCCCATCGGGGCCCGCCGGCGCGGATTTTGCGGCGGGCACCGGTAAGTGCGGTCACACCATGGGTGGCGCCCCGATCGCGCCCGGACAGACCAGCGTCAACGTGATTTTGCAAGAGACGCCGATGGCGACCGCGAAGGTCTCGGTGTTTGTCTTCGAGGACGACGCCCCGTTGAATGGTGAAGTGGACGTCAGTGGCGGCACCGACACTTTCGGCACGGCCCGCGAGCCAGGCCTTGGCGGATTCGAAATCAAGCTCTGGGACGACGCGGGGCAAACCGGCGACCCGACCGGACAGATGAGTTACGACATGTTCAACATGCCGCTGTCCAATTCGTTGCAGGGGACCATCGATCCGGTTACGGGGCTCAATGCCTGCCCGATTTCGACGACGTCGACCGACGGCCTCGTCGGCATGATCCCGACGTGTCCGAAATTCGAGTCGGACGGCAAGACGGTGTCGCCGCTCGTCGGCCAGGCCATCATTGCCAACCTGATGCCAGGCCGGTACGGTGTCGTCGCGACGCCGGCAGCCGACAGAATCGGCAGGGGCGAGGAATGGCTGCAGACGAACACGCTGGACGGACAGAAGGCCCACGACGCTTTCGTCAAGGTGGGCGGTCCGGCGTACTTCCAGGAATTCGGCCCGGCGGGTTTTCACGTTGCCGTCGGCTTTGCCAATCCGAAGATCATCAATGCCCGGCTGCCGATCTTCTGCGCAGGCATTACGTGCAACAACGGGCTCAAGGGCAGGGTGACGAACCTGCACTACAGCCGCCCGCCGAACGAGAACCTCTACGGCGCCGGCTCGCGCACCTCGCTGAGTTTTACGCAGTGCTACGTCAGTGTCGGCGATCCGGACGGCGAAGATATCGCCTTCACGAAGTGCAATGGCGACGGGACGTTCAGCTTCACCGGCCTGCCTTCGGGCACATACAGAATCACGATCTTCGATCAATGGAACGATCAGATCGTGGATGGGCTGGCGACGGCGGTTCAACTGGCGAACGGCCAAACCGTTGATGTCGGGGATCTTTCGGTGCTCCAATGGCATACGAATCTCTACACCCGGAGCTTCATTGACACGACCGGCACCGGCGTCTCGACGCCGGGTTCCCCAGGGCTGCCGCAGCTTGCAACCAATATCCGCTTCCGTGACGGCAGCTATTCGAACTTCAACATTACCGACGGGAACGGCTACGCGACCTTCAACGAAGTGTTCCCGCTATTTAACTGGTACGTCGTCGACACCGACGAGACCCGCTTCAAGCAAACGGGCGTCCACGTGGTCTATGACTCGGGCGGTCCGCCCGACGGCACGCCTGGCGGCGGCAACTCGACCATTGCAGCTAACTACGCCAACACGCTGGAATCCGCGACGGCGCACCTGCCGACGAACCTGCGGGTGCCGGGGGCGGTGTACTGCAACGATGCGGACTGCAACGACCGCTCGGGTACGTCGCCTTCAACCGGCAGAGTCGATCCGCCGTGGGTAACCACGATGGGTTGGCAAGGCTTCTCGGGGCAGAGCTCCTTTATCGAGTTCGGCAAGACTCCGTTTGGCGCGAATGAAAACGGCGGCATCCGCGGCGAAGTCATCTATGCATCGACGCGGCCGTTCGACGATCCGACGCTGCTGCTCCACACGAAGTGGACGCCCGACGTGCCGAACGTCACGGTGAACCTGTATCAGGAGGGCACCGCTGCGGACGGCACCACCAGCCTGACGCTGGTGGACACGACGAAGACAGCCAGCTGGGACGACTGGGCGCAGGGTTTCCGCTCCCCTGGTATTCCGAACATGAACTGTCCGGGGCAGGAGACCACCGACCCGTTCTTCTTCACGCTGAAGGACACTACCCAGTGGCTCGACCCGAATAAGACTCCGTTGCCAGCGCATTCCCAGTTCAAGTGCTACGACGGCATGCACGCGTTCAACCAGCTGCAGCCGGCGCCGTACGACGGGATGTACAGATTCCCCAGCGTGACGGGCAGGAACACGACTACCGGCAAGCCGACAGCGACGAACTGCACGATTTGTGTGGCGAATCCTTCGGGCGACGGTACGCAGATGCTGCCTGCCGGCAAGTATGTGGTCGAAGTGATCGTGCCGCCGGGCTATGAACTGGTGAAGGAGGAAGACAAGAACATCCTGATCGGCGACAACTACATTGCGCCGGTGACGCAGCAGTTCGCCGGGATCGGCGCCATCTTCATCCTGCCCGACCAGGCTGCGGTGAACTCGACCTATAACCAGAACAATGCGCAGAATCCGACGACCAATCTCGGATCGACTACGTTCCCGCGGAACGAGGGCGACACGGGCAGCATCGAAGAGTTCTGGCCTTGCGTCGGTGAGTTGCGCATCGTGCCTGACTACATGAGCATTTTCCCGCTGGTGCAGGAGGTAGCACCGTTCGCGGGCGCCTCGCGGCACCTGTGCGACCGCAAGGAAGTGACAGTGTCGCCCCAGATGACGGCGTTGGCGAAATTCTGGATCTTTAGTTCGACGCACGTCTCCGCGCACTACACCGGCTTCATGCTCGATGACTTCTCGTCGGAGTTCGATCCGTATTCGCCGCAATTCGGCGAAAAGTTCGCGGTGCCGAACGTGCCGATCTCGATGAAGGATTTCGCCGGCAACGAAGTCGCTCGCACGTATTCGGATCAATGGGGCATTTTCAACGGGTTGAACTATTCGACCTGGCAGGTCAACCCGCCCAACCCGACGGGCTATGCGCCGACGATGATGGTCGCCTGCATGAACGATCCGGATATGCCCGATCCGGCGCATCCCGGCAAGACGATTCGCGATCCTCTGTTTAACCCGGCGTACAGCCAGTTCTGTTACGAGATTCCGTTCATGCCTGGACAGACCCAGTACATGGATACGCCAGTGGTGCCGGTCTCGGCCTTCGCGGAGGGCTACAACCAGCCAGACTGCGCGTACCCGGATGCCACTCCGGCGATCTCCAGCGTAACGGGCGACCCGATCAGCGGCGGCGGCACGGGGCCGTGGGTCAGCGGTTTCAACCATACGCTGACAATCAACGCTCTGGGCAACCAGCAGGTGGTGAACCATGCCTACACGGGTCCGGCTGCGACCACAGCGCCGTTCAACCAGAAGTTCCTCACGCGCCACTATGGCTTTGGCAGCGAGCCTTCGGCATGCACCCGGCCAGGCTTCCCGTGCGAGAACGTCACGATCGGCGGCTTGCCTGTAGTCGTGCAGTCGTGGAGCGATACGCAGATCAAGGTCCAGGTGCCTGCCCTGCTCGCCCTGCACTCGAGCTGCACGATCCAGCAGCGCGGTGTGCTGAACCCCGCGTTCTGCGGTGAACTCGTCATCGAGGCGGCCAACGGCAAGCGTTCGATCGACACGGTCACGGTCACGGTCGGCGGCAAGGCGCCCACCTATGTGAATGGCGAGAACGCCACGAGCAACGCGATTCAGACCGCGATCGACACGGCGACCCCGGGCGACATGATCGTCGTCGGTCCGGGCGTCTACAACGAGATGCTGCTGATGTGGAAGCCGGTCCGGTTGCAAGGTGTCGGCGCGACCTCGGTGACCGTCAACGCGAACACCCACCCGTCGGGCAAAATGGACCCGTGGCGCAGGCAGGTTGGCTGTCTCTTCGGCGACGCATTGAACGGCGGGCTGATCTCGGCGAGCAATCCGTACGATCCGACCGGCACGTATTCCTGTTCGACCGCGATGCAGCGCAAGGTGGATGCGATTCCGTTCGAACCCGCTTCCGGATGGGATTTCAACCTCAACGGCAACCTGGCTGAACTGCTGATCGAGCCGACGCTGATGGGCGCGTATGAAGGTGCGGCCATTACCGTGCTCGCCAAGGGCGTGAAGGACGTGACGGTGAACGGCGTGCCGCAACCCGACCCGAACTGCACCGCGAACGGCATTTGCACGCCGCTCACGGGCCCGAGTCTGCTGCAGCCGAACCCGCCGGATTGCACGAACTACCCGAGCAACTTCCTGTGCAATCCGTCGCGTATCGACGGCATGACCTTCACCAACAGCTCGCAAGGCGGCGGAGGGATCTTCCTGCACGGCTGGAATCATTACACGGAGGTCTCGAACAACCGTGTCTTCGCCAATGCAGGGACGCTGACAGGCGGCATCACGGTAGGCCAGGTCGAAACTGCCGATGCGAGCATCGCCGCGAACGGCGTGACACAGTTGCCGTTCCTGCTCAACGAGCATGTGAACGTTCACAACAACGCGGTTACGGCGAATGCTTCGTACGGCGACGAAATCAACTCGACTACGCCTTCGTCAGCAGGCGGCGTGACCTTCTGCAACGGTGCCGACTACTATCACTTCAACTACAACTGGGTCTGCGGCAACATCAGTTCCGGCGACGGCGGCGGTGTCGCGCACTTCGGGTTCAGCTATAACGGCGACATCTCGCACAACTGGGTGTTGTTCAACCAGAGCAACAACCCGACGCTACCCACGTACGGTGGCGGCATCATCGCCCAGGGCGTACCGCCTGACGGCACGTTCTGCGAGAACGCTACGGTGGACACCGATTGCGCGCCTCAGCTTTCGGATGGCGTGGGCCCGAACCTCGTGATCGACGGCAATCTGATTGTCGGCAACACGGCGGAAAGCGGCAAGGGCGGTGGCCTGCGACTGCAGAACGTCAACGGTACCGAGGTGCAACGCAGTCCCAACAACCCGAACGCGTGGTATTCGGTTCGGGTGACCAACAACATCATTGCCAACAACGTGGCCGGCTGGGCGGGAGGCGGTGTCTCGCTGCAGGATGCGGTGGCCGTGAACTTCATCAACAACACGGTTGTCTCCAACGACTCGACGGCATCCGCTGGCGTGCTGTTCAACACGCCCGCGGCCGCGCAGGCCAACGTCGGGCCGCCGAACTGCACGACGGTGGGATCGGAAACGACGTGTTCTCCGATCACAACGTCGACTTTCGAGCCGGCTGGGCTGGAGACCGCGCGCCACACGTCGAATTTCATCGTCGCGTTCACCAATCAGAGTGTGGCGTGTCCGGCCGGGTTGCCCCACTGCACGACGTTCTCGAACCCGGTGCTGACCAATAACGTGTTCTGGCAGAACCGCACGTTCTATATCACGGTGGGAGGAAAGAACCCGAACATCGCGGGCCTGCAGAACGCGGTCACGTTGAACCCGACATTGAATCAGGCAGGGAAGACGACGGGCTACTGCGATCCGAACGCAGTCTATTGGGATGTCGGCGCGTTCGGCGACACCGGAGCCAGCAACCATCAGTCAGGTTTGACGTTGAGCCCGCGGTATTCAATCCTGACCGATGCCGTCGACTACCCGGGGGCGAACAACAGCAATCTGAACCCGGCGGTGGTGCACCAGTACTGCAACGGTGCGCGTGTGCCGCCGGAAGCGGGCGGAATCGGCATCACGGTTCCTCCGGGCATTGCGGATACGGTTCTTCCGAACCCGCTGTTCAGCCTGATGCCGTCGGCGACGCCGGATGAGGGCAACCAGTGGATCAACATGACGTACGGTCCGCTGTCGCTGTTCAACGAAGCGCTCACGTCGGGCATGGCCGGTTATAACGTGGTGCTGGGCAACTACTCGATCACGGCTGCTTCGCCGGCATTCAATCACGGCACGTCAACCGGTGCGCCGAATCATGACATCTTCGGCACGTCGCGGCCGCAGGGTGCCGGATACGACATCGGTGCGGTCGAGGTCGTGCTGCCAGGGGTGTTGGGCGGCACGCCTCCGCCGATCGATCCGCTCGCATTGAACGGCTCGCCGGCGGGTCTGCTCGGCGTGTTCCAGGCAGTGGTGCCAGCAGCGGCGCCGCTGCTGACCCCGGCGCAGACGCATTCTCCGGTCATACGGTGAGGGGGCTGCAATGAAACTTCGGTTTCCTTCGACCAGGCCGGCGGTGCTGTTCACAAGCAGCGTGTGTCTGGCCGCAACCCTGGTTCAAGGGGTTGCGGCCCAGCAGAGCGCCCCGGGAGCGCTCAAGCCCAGGCACTCGCCGTATTTGCCGGTGAGTATGTCGCAGCACGCGAAGAACTACTACGGGATGATGAAGGGCATCGATAACCTGAGCGTGCGCAGCACGGCATCGGGCAATCTGATTCGCTTCAGCTATCGCGTGACGGATCCAGTGGCGGCGCATCTGCTCGGCGAGAAGACCGCGACCGCCTGGCTGTACGGGCACACGAGCCACGCGCTGCTCGAGATTCCGGTGATGGACAAGGTCGGACCGTTGCGCCAGACCGGCCCACTCCAGGCCGGGCAGGAATACTGGATGGTGTTTTCCAACAAGGGCGGTCCGATCAAGGCCGGCGAGCGCGTCGACGTCTTCATCGGTTCGCTTCATGTCGACGGACTGATCGTCGAATGATCGCGATACGGCGATTTTCAACACAAATGGGGGAGATGACTCATGTCTCGATTTCTTTTGAAGGCGATTTCGGCGGCCACCGTGGCCGGTGTTCTGGCATCCGGATCGGTCGCATACGCGGCCTCGGCCGCAGGAACGGCGCAAGCCGCAGCGGCGAGTCATATGAGCGCGGCGCAGATCGTCGAGCGGAACGTCGCGGCGCGCGGCGGGCTTCAGGCGTGGCACGCGGTCAATACGATAACGATGTCGGGGCAGATCGAAGCCGGCGGCACGAAGAACACCAAGCTGCCGTTCACGATGATGATGAAGCGGCCGAACAAGAGCCGCTTCGAGGTTCGCTTCAATCAGCAGACGGCGTTTCAGGTCTACGACGGCGCGCGGGGCTGGAAGGTCAGGCCCTTCCTCGGACGCGACGAAGTCGAACCGTATACCCCTGCGGAGGCTAAATCAGCTGCGGCTTCGGCTGATCTGGACGGTCCGCTGATCGACTATGCGAGCAAGGGCTCACGGGTGGAGGCTCTGGGTATGGAATCAGTAGAAGGGCATCGCGCGTACGTCCTGAAGCTGACGGAGAAAGACAATACCTCACGCCGTATCTGGATCGACGCCAGCAGTTTTCTCGAACTGAAGATCGACGGCGAACCACGCAAGCTCGACGGGCGGATGCACAACGTCGCCATCTTCTATCGCGACTACAAGAAAGAAAACGGGCTCGTCATTCCGCACACGCTGGAGACCGTTGTCACCGGCGTCAAGCCGTCGCACAAGCTGACGATCGACCATGTCACGGTGAATCCGCCGACGGACGACAAGCTGTTTGCGAAACCGCAACTGGCCATGGCCAAAGTGCCGACCCAACAGCCAGTGCCTACGAGTCACTAGCCAACATCCGTGCGGGGTCCACTGCCATGAAACGAATCGCACTGTGGGTGCTCGTCGGCTGCCTGACGGCGGTGATGTACGCGTGCGAGCAGATACCGGAGCACGGTCTGAGCGCGGATCAGATCGTCGAGAAGAACGTCGCCGCGAGGGGTGGGCTCGACGCATGGAGGAAGATCCAGACGATGGCCTGGGTCGGGCATGTGGAAAGTGCAAATGCACCTTCCGAGGAATTGCCGTTCGCCCTCGCGCTGAAACGTCCGAACATGACACGCTTCGAGATCACCGTGCTCAACCGCCGGACTGTCCGGATGTTCAACGGCAAACAAGGCTGGAAGATGAGTCCGAGCGCCACGGGCAGTAGCGAAGCGCGGCCGTATACCATGGACGAACTGAGGTCCGCGCATGACGAGCAGGTCATCGACGGGTTGCTGATCGACCATCAGGCGAAGGGTATCGAAGTCGCACTCGACGGTATCGACAAGATCGACGGACATTCGGCTTACCGCCTCAGCGCGAAGTTGCCTTCCGGTGTCACCCGTCATGTGTGGGTCGACGCGCAGAGCTTTCTTGACGTGAAGTACGACCGCGAGGTGCGGGGCCCTCACGGGCCGGTCACCGTGGAAGTCAAGTACGGCGACTACAAGGACGTCGAGGGTTTGCAGATACCGTTCACGATCGAAAGCGGCGTGGTGGCTGCAGGAAAGAGCGACAAGCTGATCATCGACAAGGTGTCGCTCAATCCGCCGCTGGACGATACGATGTTCATGAGACCCGGCTCGCAGGGCCGGCGCAGTTCGGTGTCGGTCAACGCCGAGGTGTCGCCGCCTACCCTGAGCCGGCCGAGCCCCTAGCCATGGACCGCGCCCGGGTCAGCCGACATGCCATCGCGCGGGTACGATCGCTCGCGGCGCTCGCGCTTGCTCAATGGGTCTTGCTCGCCGCGTTGATTGTGCCGGTGGGCAGGGCGCACTCTGCCCCGTCAACGCCGCCACCGGTCACGACCGTGAGCACGGGGCAGGCGATCTTCCAGAAAGGCGTGCTGGGTTCGGGCGAACCGCTCGAAGCGATGCACGACGGTGGCGTGAACCTGCGAGGCGCCGCCGCGGCGTGCATGAATTGCCATCGGCGCAGCGGCCTCGGCTCCCGGGAGGGGACTAGCAGCATCCCGCCGATCACCGGCCGTTATCTGGTCCATCCACGCGCAGACAGCCCCGACGATCTCGACATACCGTACGTTCCCAGCATGCGCACCAATCGCGAGCCCTACACCGATGCGACAATCGCAAGGGCGATCCGCGAAGGGCTCGATTCGGAAGGCAACCCGCTTAGCGATCTGATGCCGCAGTACGCGCTGAACGACACCGACATGGCAGCGCTGATCGGCTATCTGAAGCGCCTCGATCAACGCAGACCAGCCGGTGTGACGGACACGGTGCTGCACTTCGCGACCATCATCACACCCGATGCGGACCCGGTGAAACGGCGTGGCATGCTCGATGTGCTCAAACAGTACTTCGATGACAAGAACGTGTTTCCGCTGGGCGCGACGCCGCCGCTGCGCTCGTCGCGCAAGATGATGTTCATGGTCAATCGCCGCTGGGAGCTGCATGTGTGGGAGCTGAGCGGCCCGCCGGCATCGTGGCATGAACAGTTGCGGCGCTATCTGGCGGAGCAGCCGGTGTTTGCCGTGCTGTCGGGACTGGGCGGCAGGAACTGGGCGCCAGTCCATGAGTTCTGCGAGCAGGAGGCCGTGCCGTGTCTCTTTCCGAACGTGGAAGTGCCGGTCGAAGCCGACCGCGACTTCTACTCCGTCTATTTCTCGAAGGGCGTGCTGCTCGAGGCGGATCTGATTGCAAAGCGGATTCTCGATGACGCCAGCGGCAAGCCAGGCAAAGCGGCGAAAATGGTCTGGCAAGTCTATCGCGCGGGTGACAATGGCGAGCGGGGTGCAGAGGCGCTGGCTGCCGCGTTGAAGGGCCACGGCATCGCGGTGTCGAACCGCGCGCTCGCGCCGGGTGACAGCGTCGCGCGCGCCATGCATGGAATATCGCGTTCGGACGTGCTCCTGCTGTGGCTGCGTCCGCCCGACGTCGCGGCGCTCGGCCATACACCGCCGCCGTCGGACACTGTGTTCATGTCGGGGCTGCTTGGCGGGCTCGACAGCACGCCGTTGTCAGCGAGCTGGCGCGGCGTCACGCGCGTCGCGTATCCGTTCGACTTGCCGGAGGGACGGCGTGTCCGTGTCGACTATGCGTTCGGCTGGTTCTCGATCCGCAAGATTCCGATGGTCGCCCCGCAGGTGCAGGCGGACACCTATCTCGCGTGCGGCCTGCTGGCGGAGACGCTCAGCCATATGGTCGACGCGTTCGAGAGGGACTACCTGATCGAGCGTATTCAGGACATGCTCGAACGCCGCATCCTGACTGGCTACTATCCGCGCCTGACGCTGGCGCCTGGGCAGCACTTCGCGTCCAAGGGCGGTTATATCGTCCGGTTCGCCGGGCCGGATCCAGTCAGAATCGTGGCCGATGGGGACTGGTTGGTGCCTTGAGGCACGGCGTGGCTCGGCGCGCAAGGGCTCAGGAAACTCCATCGTCATCGCACCGGCATGCTCGGGCGACACCAGCGGCGGTGCACGCCCTCGCTTATCCCCTGGTTTCGATTCACGTGCGCTACCGCTCGCACTGAGCTGCCTGAATTGCCTCGCACGCGGCTCACTTGCGGCGTTCATTCGCAGACTGTCTTCGCATCGCGCGCATGGTTTTTTCGCGCAACGTGTCATGCCATTCGATGTTCCCGACGAGCTGCGGGAAAGCCCATCGGGACACCCCGTCGTCGAGTGCTTCCCCTCTCCCAAATATAGGACATTGACCCATGCCGGCTTTCATCGCCGCTTTGCACAATAGAGATGTGGCAACAGAGGCAAATGCCACATCGGGAATGATCGCAATGGCGGGAGAACGTGTTGCATCCCGCTCATCGCCATCAGGCGCGACACAGGAATGCAGTCTTCAGCTTCTACTGCCGCCGATACGGGCGGCAACCCACGGAGTGGGGGGAAACAGCCATGACAAAGGCTTTTATCAGCAATCCTGCAATTCATCATCTGTTGGGCCTTGGCTGGGCATTCGCGCTCGTGGCGCTTGGTTTGTTCCAGGCTTCCACCGCGCACGCGCTGCCGATATTCGCGCGTCAGACAGGACAGAGCTGCGTGGCTTGTCATGCCGGCGGGCAGTTTCCTGAGCTAACGTCCTATGGCCGGATGTTCAAGCTGAACGGCTATACGTTCGGCGAACGCACTGTTCCGATCGCAGCCATGGCTTTGGCCGATTTCACCAAGACAAGGAACAACCACGACACTAGCGGGAACATCGTCTCTCCCAAAGACGGCAATGTGATATTCGATGCGGCCAGCATTTTTCTTGCCGGGAAGATCACCGACAAGATCGGCGCGTTCGCCCAGTTCACGTACTCGAACTACGATCACCAGGATGGCGACGGCGGGTGGAAAGGTCATTGGGGATCGGACAACACTGACTTCCGTTTTGTGGACCGAATCATAGGAGAGGCGAACGATTTTATTCTTGGCGTAACGCTTCACAATAATCCCACCGTGCAAGACGTCTGGAACACCGCTCCGGCATGGAGCTATCCCTATGTCTCCTCTTCGACCAGTGCAGTGGGGTCCGCTCAGTTCACGCCGATCATCGAAGGGGGGCTGGCGCAACAGGTCGTAGGCACCGGTGCATACGTGTACTGGAACAAGACGATTTACGCGGAACTGACGGCGTACAGTACGGCCGACGGCATCTGGTCGTTCCTGAGCAAGGGCAACAAACCCGGAGACCCGAACCATCCGCAGACTTATCTGCGCGCCTACAACCCATACTTTCGCCTCGCCCTGACCCGCGATTGGGGTCCGCATAGCGTCATGCTGGGAATGTTTGCGTTAAATGTCGACGTCTACCCCAACGACGCAGAGTTCTTTCCGATATTCGGGAGTGGCGTGACCCGTTATCGTGATATTGGCGTGGATGCCCAGTATCAGTACATTCTGGAGCCACACACGATCACTGCACAGGCACGCTATATTCAAGAGAATATCTCCGATCCGAACAATTTTGTTTACGGTGATAGTCAATCTGCCAACCTGAAATCGTTGAGATTGAAAGCGTCGTACATCTACCAGGCCAAGTATGGCGTGAGTCTTTCCTTCTTCAATGTGACGGGCAGCCCGGACAGCGTCGCTTACGCCAGCAGCGCAAACTCTTATCCCAACACGCAAGGATTGACCCCCGAGATATTCTGGATCCCGGTGCAATACGTGCGAATCGGCTTGCAATACACGCATTTCACTCGATATCTGGGTGCCCGGTCAAACTACGACGGCAACGGACGAAATGCTAAGGATAACGATACGCTTTTTATCTACTTATGGGCTGCGTCGTTTTGAGAGTTCTTTCGAACGTTTTCACTTGCCGGGTCGTGGCAATTTCTCCGGGCGGCGTGAACACGCGTATGCGTGAAATATCAGGCAGGCGGAAGGATTGTCACCCGGTGCGCTGCGCCATGGCGTAGAGCGCGGTCGATTCAAAGGACGGCAACGGTAGCGGTCAGGAGGTTCGTAACATGCAAAAGGTCACGCGATTCATCTACCTCGGATTTTTGCTTGCGGGGTCGGCCTGTCACGACATCGAGCGGTCCCGATCGGTCGATAATCCGGCTGTCGCAGGAAAGACAATCGCCTTGCAGGTTTGTTCGAACTGCCATGGCGTGAACGGCGTCTCGGTGTCGCCTACCTTTCCGAAACTGGCGGGGCAACGACAGGAATACCTTGTCGATCAACTGACGGATTTCAAGACGCATGCCCGAACCGACCCGAACGCCAAAAGATTCATGTGGGGCTTTACGCACTTGACCGAGGCGCAGATCGACGATCTTGCTGCGTATTTTTCAAGCCAGCCGGCGGACCTGGGCGAAGCCGGCGATCGCGCGCTCGTGAACGAGGGGAAAGTGATCTTCACATCCGGCCTGCCGGACAAGGGGGTTGCTGCATGCGTGTCATGTCACGGCCAGCACGGCGAGGGGATGAATCGGTTTCCCCGGCTCGCTGGTCAGCACGCGGACTACGTCGAGAAGCAACTGGAGATCTTCCAGCACACCGAAGACAGGCCTCGCGGTGAAGTCATGAAGGCGGTATGCGCCAACATGTCGGAGCGGGATATGCGCGCCGTAGCCGCCTTCGTGGAGGCGTTTCCGCCGGAGGCCGAGGCGGCGGCCAGCCCGCCTGCCGATCAGTGAGCACAGCGACCGCACACAAAGGCAAATAGCGTCCCGGCGGCGCGATCATCGCAACGGTGAATATGATGAAACTGACAGAATCGTCTCTTGATGGCGTCGTGCGGAGCGCGCGCCCAATGCCCCCGCGGAACGCCGTAACGACTCCGGCTCATGCATTGGCGCTTCTCGACGAACGCCCATTTTTGAAGCGCCTCGGCGCGCTCGACTGGCTGTTCGCGCTTGCGATGATTGCCGGTGCGGGTTTTGCGCTTTCGCGCTATCACCCGTACATGAATGATTACGACAAGCTGGTTCTAGTGTGCGCCGTGCCGGTTTTCGTGGTGCTCGGCTGGCGCTGGAAGCCCGCGCGTCTGCTGATCGCGGGTATCGCCGTGCTGTCGCTGTTTGCCATCCAGCTGTATCACGGCGATCTCGCCCGTGCGGATAACGCGTTCTTCCTCAAATATTTCCTGTCGAGCCAGTCGGCGATTCTGTGGATGAGTTCGCTGTTCGTCCTCGCGACGCTCTTCTACTGGATCGGCATGCTGTCGCGCTC
>NZ_JBNDKT010000041.1:0-62059 GCF_050435685.1 Paraburkholderia sp. GAS448 | reverse complement strand
GCAGAAAAGACGCCCGAGCTGATCCACAAGGTTGCTGTCGACCCGTCGACCGGCCTGAAAGACGCCGAAGCTGACGACCTCGCGAAGAAGATCGGCGTGCCCGACGCTTCGATTCCGCAAGCTCGTGCGATCCTGCAAGGCCTGTACAAGGCATTCTGGGAAACGGACGCATCGCTCGCCGAAATCAACCCGCTGATCCTGACGGGCGACGGCAAGGTCATCGCACTGGATGCGAAATTCAACTTCGATTCGAACGCGCTCTTCCGTCATCCGGAAATCGTCGCTTACCGCGATCTGGACGAAGAAGATCCGGCTGAAGTCGAAGCATCGAAGTTCGACCTCGCCTACATCTCGCTCGACGGCAACATCGGCTGTCTCGTGAACGGCGCGGGCCTCGCGATGGCGACGATGGACACCATCAAGCTGTTCGGCGGCGAACCGGCGAACTTCCTCGACGTCGGCGGTGGTGCGACGACCGAGAAGGTCACCGAAGCCTTCAAGATCATGCTGAAGAACCCGAACCTGACGGCGATTCTCGTCAACATCTTCGGCGGCATCATGCGCTGCGACGTGATCGCGGAAGGCGTGATCGCAGCATCGAAGGCTGTGTCGCTGAAGGTGCCGCTCGTGGTCCGCATGAAGGGCACGAACGAAGACCTCGGCAAGAAGATGCTTGCTGAATCCGGCCTGCCGATCATCGCGGCGGACAGCATGGAAGAAGCTGCGCAGAAGGTCGTCGCGGCCGCCCAGGGCAAGGCTTAACCGCCCCCGGCGTTTTCAACCGAACACGAATGGCGGCGCGAGCGCGACGCGGGCGAGGCATGTTTCGCCGCGCGCCGCACGCGACACCAAACGAACAGAGGTCAATACATGTCGATTCTGATTAACAAAGACACCAAGGTCATCACGCAGGGCATCACCGGCAAGACCGGTCAGTTCCACACGCGCGCCTGTCGTGAATACGCAAACGGCCGCGAAGCGTACGTCGCGGGTGTGAACCCGAAGCGTGCCGGCGAAGACTTCGAAGGCATTCCGATTTACGCGAGCGTCGCGGAAGCGAAGGCTGAAACGGGTGCAACCGTCTCGGTCATCTACGTTCCGCCGGCAGGCGCTGCTGCTGCGATCTGGGAAGCCGTCGAGGCCGATCTCGATCTCGCGATCTGCATCACGGAAGGCATTCCGGTTCGCGACATGATCGAAATCAAGGACCGCATGCGTCGCGAAAACCGCAAGACGCTGCTCCTCGGACCGAACTGCCCGGGCACGATCACGCCGGACGAACTCAAGATCGGCATCATGCCGGGTCACATCCACCGCAAGGGCCGCATCGGCGTCGTGTCGCGTTCGGGCACGCTGACGTATGAAGCAGTCGGTCAGCTGACGGCACTGGGCCTCGGCCAGTCGTCGGCAGTCGGTATCGGCGGCGACCCGATCAACGGTCTGAAGCACATCGACGTGATGAAGATGTTCAACGACGATCCGGAAACGGACGCCGTCATCATGATCGGCGAAATTGGTGGTCCGGACGAAGCGAACGCAGCGTACTGGATCAAGGACAACATGAAGAAGCCGGTAGTTGGCTTCATCGCTGGCGTCACGGCGCCTCCGGGCAAGCGCATGGGCCACGCCGGCGCGCTGATCTCGGGCGGTGCGGATACGGCCGAAGCGAAGCTGGAAATCATGGACGCCTGCGGTATCAAGGTCACGAAGAACCCGTCGGAAATGGCGCGTCTCTTGAAGTCGATCCTGTAATTGAAATGATGCGGTGGCCCTGGTCACCGCATAATTTTGATATTCTTACGAGATCCTTTCGTAAGAGCCAAGTCTTGAAGCGAGGGAGCGAGCAATTGCTCCCTCGCTTTTTTATTGGCTGCGCGGAACGCTTCCTTCTATTCTCCTTTCCATGCTCGAGTTCCTTGAAACGCTCCATTGGGGCGCAGTGCTTCAGATCATCGTGATCGACTTCCTGCTGGGTGGCGATAACGCCGTCGTCATCGCGCTGGCCTGCCGCAACCTGCCTGCGAGTCAGCGCGTACGCGGCGTGCTGTGGGGTACGGCAGGCGCGATCGTATTGCGGATCGCCCTGATCGCGTTTGCAGTCGTACTGCTCGACGTGCCGTTGCTCAAGTTCACCGGCGGCTTGCTGCTGCTATGGATCGGCGTGCGGCTGCTCGCCCCCGCGCATAACGCCCACGCGAATATCAAGCCCGCTGACAAGCTGCTGGCCGCGATCAAGACGATCATCGTCGCCGACGCCGTGATGAGCCTCGACAACGTGATCGCGATCGCCGGTGCGGCAGAGGCCGCCGAGCCGCAACACCGGATCGCGCTGGTCATCTTTGGGCTGATTGTGAGCATCCCGCTGATCGTGTGGGGCAGCCAGCTCGTGCTGAAGCTGCTCGACCGGTTTCCTGTCGTCATCACGCTGGGCGCGGCTTTGCTCGGATGGATCGCGGGCGGCCTCATCATCAACGATCCGGCCGGCGATCGCTGGCCGGTGCTCGACACGCCGGTCGCAGAGTACGGCATGAGTATCGCGGGCGCGCTTTTTGTGGTGTTGCTGGGAAAACTGCTGAAGCGGCGTAACGAACGCCGCGCCGCGGTGCCGCCCGCCGCTCGCTGAGCGCCACAGAACATACTGCGGCGCGCTGGCCATCCGGCCGACTGTCGCGCGCTGGCGCTGCTGGCTACGATCGAAGCGCCTGCCTCAATACGTGAGGCAGGCGCTTTTCGTTTCAGGAGCCAGCTGATGATCGTGTCCGTTCCCCGTTCTTTCCTGTTCCCATCGCGTCGCACCGCTGCACGTGCGTCGCCACACATTGCGCAGTGGCGCACAGCGTTCGTGAGGGCGTGCAGCCATTCAACCCACTGGGGCCACGTCGGCTTTACGCTGATCGAGTTGATGATCGTGCTGGCCATCGTCGGCGTGATCGCCGCGTACGCCATTCCGGCGTACCAGGACTATCTGGCGCGCAGCCGGGTTGGCGAAGGGCTGTCACTGGCGTCGTCGGCACGGATTGCGGTTGCCGAGAACGCCGCCAGCGGCAACGCCCTTGGAGGCGGCTATTCGTCGCCTCCGTCCACTCGGAACGTCGAATCGATCCAGGTGGATGACGACAGCGGCCAGATCACAATCGCCTTCACGACGCGAGTTGCCGCGGCGGGGGCCAATACGCTCGTCCTTGTGCCATCGGTGCCCGATAATCCCGATGCGCCGACGGCGCGTGTGGCGCTCGCCCAGGGCACGTCGCAACCCGGCTCGGTGACGTGGGAATGCTTTGCGGGGGGCAAGGGTGCGTCGTCGTTGCCGGCGCCCGGGGCTGGCCCGATGCCCACCACTGCACCGGCTCTCGCCGCGAATCTCGCGCCTCCGGAATGCCGTGCATGACGACGATGGACGCGTAGCGCAGCGGCGAACGCACGGGGGAAGACGCAACGCACACGTCCGACCCGTCGTAATTTAGGGATATTTCGGTCCGTCCGGCGCACAGCTCATTGATTTTTTTGTATAGTGCGCCGGTTGCTGACGCCCCCGGTTACTCGATGCCCACCCCATTCGCGCGCTATCTGTCCCTCGCCCTGCTGGCTCTTGCGTTGATCCTGCCCTATGCGGTCGTCAACCATACCTATCCGATTCCGACGTTCTACGCCGAGTTCACGGCGCTTTCGCTGTATCTGCTGACCGGCGCCGGCGTCGCGCTTCTCGTGCAGACGGCGCAGCCGCGCATCAGCTTTGGCTCGCCGGTGGTCTCGCTGGTGCCGCTCGCCTTCGGTGCGCTGCTTGTCGCGCAGTCCTTCCTGCTGCCGGTCGCGCAGCCTTCGATGAACTGGCTGGGCGGCGGCTTCCTGCTTGCCGCGTTCATGGCGACGCACGCGGGTTTCGGCTTCGCACGTGCGAACCTGAGCGAGACGGCGTTGCGCTGGATGGCCGCCGCACTCGTCGTCGGTGGCCTGTTTGCGGTGTTCTCCCAGGTGATTCAACTGTTGCATCTGGAGGCAAAGGTTTCGCCGCTCGTCGTGGCCTACAACGTGACAATCGACCGCCGGCCGTTCGGCAATATGGCTCAGGCCAATCACCTTGCGACCTACATTGCGTTCGCGATGGCCGGTGCATTGTTCCTCGTGCAGACGCGGCGTCTGAATGTGATCCTCTGGGCGATTGTTTCGACGATCTTCTCCGTTGGACTCGCACTCACCGTCTCACGCGGTCCGTGGCTGCAAATGGGCGTGATCGTCGTCGCAGGGTTCTGGATGGCGCTCGCTGAAGGACGGCGCGATGCCGCGCATCCGCGCAGCAGTCGTGCATGGATGATTCCGCTCGCATTGGCCTCGCTCTTTGTCGTCGTGAATGCGGCGATTCGCTGGGCCAACGTGCATTTCCAGCTCGATCTCGCGCAGTCGGCTGCAGAGCGCATGAAAGACGCCGGCCAGATCGCCCCGCGCCTCGCGCTGTGGAAGTACGGCTGGACGATGTTCAGGACGCACCCACTGCTTGGCGTTGGCTGGGGCGAGTTTCCGCGCTATCAGTACGACCTTGCGAAGACGCTCGGTGGCGTGGAGATCGCGAACAATGCGCACGACATTTTCATCGACCTGCTGGCAAAGACCGGCCTCGTCGGTGTCGCAATCGTGCTGTTCGGGATCGTCAGCTGGCTGGTTCGCGTGCTGCGCGCGCCACATACCGCGGGGCGCGTGTTCGGGCTTTCGATGATCGGCGTGCTCGTGATGCACGCACTCGTCGAGTATCCGCAGCAGTACATGTTCTTCCTGCTGCCGGCGATGTTCGTGTTCGGGGTGCTTGAGACGAGGCCGCTGCGCCTCGTGCCGCGTGCTGCGTCGTTCGGCGTTTATGCGCTCGTCGTGTTCGGCGGACTCGCGGCGCTTTACCCGGTGTATCGCGACTACGCGCGCGCCGAGGTGCTGTACTACGGCGCGCGGCCGGCGGAGGAGTATCGCGCGGATCCATCGTTCCTGTTCCAGGCGTGGGGCGAGTACGGCATGGCCACGTTGCTGCCCATGAACGCGATGGATTTGCCGCACAAGCTCGCCATGCACCAGCAGGCAATTGCGTTGCTGCCGGGCGAGACGGTGCTGCGACGTTATGCGGTGCTGCAGGCGCTGAACGGTGACACCGGTGCAGCGTTTGACACGATCGAACGTCTGAAGATATTTGCCGAGGAGTTGCACGACTGGCCATCGCAACTCAGCTATCTGTATGACCTTATCGACGAGCAGAAGACGCTTACGGGCTTCAAGGCAGAACTCGTGAAGAGATTCGGCATGCCGCCCGAGAACATCAATCAGGACGACGACGAAAGCGACGACTGATGTCGTTACTTTATTGAGCGGGCGCTCGCGCACAGCGCGTGGCGCACGCCGGAATCGTCTTTCAACTTTCTGCCACAAACCTATACTTTGCGATACCGAGCTAGCGCGGTGAAAGCTGGATGCATCCGTGCCGTTCAAATTCACTGCGCCATGCCCGTTTCTCTTTCAATGTGAACGGCATGGGAGGCAGGCTATGCAGATCGATCAGGACAAGCTGCAGAGTTTCATGGGACGAATGGTCGGCGAGTTCGGCGCGGTCGCATCGGCGCCGCTGATTCTGCTGGGCGACCGGCTGGGCCTGTACAAGGCAATGGCGGACCAGGGGCCGATGAGCGCAGCGCAGGTTGCCGAGCGCACGGAACTGACCGAGCGCTATGTGCGCGAGTGGTTGCTTGCGCAAGCCGCAGCGGGCTTCATTCGCTACGATGCCGACGCGGACACCTTCGAACTCGAAAGCGAACAGGCGATGTGCTTCGCTGACGAGACGAGCCCTGTGTTCGTACCGGGCTTCTTTCAGGTCGCCGAATCGATGTTCCGCGATATCCACAAACTCGAAGGCGTGTTTCGTACCGGGCTTGGCCTTGGCTGGCATCAACACGATCATTCACTGTTTCGCGGTACCGAGCGCTTTTTCCGGCCAGGCTACGCGGCGAATCTCGTCAGCGCGTGGATACCGGCGCTCGATGGCGTCGAAGCGAAGCTAAAGGGAGGCGGCGCGAAGGTCGCGGACGTCGGTTGCGGGCATGGTGCGTCGACGGTGCTGATGGCGCAGGCTTATCCCAACGCTACCTTCGTCGGTTTTGATTATCACGAGCCGTCGATCCAGCGCGCAAGGCAGCTAGCGGGCGAGGCAGACGTTCGCGATCGTGTGACGTTCGAGGTTGCACCGGCGAAGGAATTTCCGGGCAACGACTACGATCTCGTCGCGTTCTTTGACTGCCTGCACGATATGGGTGACCCAATTGGCGCCGCGGCGCACGTGCGTCAGTCGCTCAAGAGCGACGGCACGTGGATGATCGTCGAACCGTTCGCCAACGATCGCGCCGCTGACAACATGAACCCCGTCGGGCGGATCTTCTATTCGGCATCGACAATGATCTGCACGCCGGCTTCGTTCGCACAGGAAGGGAAGATGGGGCTCGGAGCGCAGGCCGGCGAGGCGAGGCTGAAGGACGTCGTCACCAGGGGCGGTTTCACGCAGTTTCGCCGCGCCACGGAGACGCCGTTCAATCTCGTGCTCGAAGCGCGGCCGTGAGGCTGTGTGAGCTCGCCTGGACGAAAGGGTGCATAACGGTGGCGGCTACGCCGCCACCCAATCCCCCGACTTCCCGCCGTGCTTCTCCAGCACCTTCACCTCAGTGATCGTCATCCCGCGATCCACCGCCTTGCACATGTCATAAACAGTCAAGAGGCCGATCTGCACGGCCGTCAGCGCTTCCATTTCCACGCCGGTGCGCCCCAGTGTCTCGACCTGTACCGTGCACTGCACGCCGGGCAACGCATCGTCGAACGCGAAATCGACAGCGACGCGCGTCAGCGCGAGCGGATGGCAAAGCGGGATTAGATCGGCGGTACGCTTCGCTCCCTGGATCGCGGCGATCCGCGCGACACCGATTACATCGCCCTTTTTCGCGTTGCCACCGCGAATGAGCGCAAGCGTTTCCGGCAGCATGCGAATCGAGCCGCTGGCAACTGCTATGCGCTTGGTCTCCGCTTTGCCGCCGACGTCGACCATATGCGCCTGTCCGGCGGCGTCGAAGTGGGTGAGTTCGGGCATGGTTGGGCTCCTTCAGAGGGCGCTTATCATAACAGCGCGCTGTCGTAGGCGATTCTCCGCGCGATTGCCTGCGTGCGCACAGTGAGGCAAGCATCGATGCGGCCGGACATTGGCAGCGCGCGGCCACTGGGTACAATTGAGACGCATCCGGCGAGCTTTTCCGGTCGCCGGACCGTATTCCCGACCTTGCCCCATTGATCTCGCAATGCGTCTGAAACGGTTTCTTGCCGCGTCGTTATCCATCGCGCTGACGGTGCCGCCGGGCGCGTTCGCGCAATCCTCCGCGTCGAATGGCGTCCATGGCGCAACGGCACAGGCGCCTGCGCTGGAAATCGGTCCGCTCAGTTCGTCCACCGCGCCTTCATTGCCCGACGATATCGCGCCGGGCGTATTCGGTACCTACGGCGGCGCGCAGAGCCGCTTCGCCGGCACCGTGGGCGCCAACGCCAGTCTGCGCGCACCGGTCCTCAATCAGCAACTGCCCGACCTCGGCGACGGGTCCGGCGGAACGCTCACGCCGCAGGCCGAGCGTAAGCTCGGGGAACGCGTGATGCGCGAGGTCCGCCGCGATCCCGATTATCTCGACGACTGGCTCATACGCGACTACCTGAATTCGATCGCCGCCAAACTCTCCGCTGCGGCAAGCGCGCTATACATCGGCGGCTACCGGCCCGACTTCGATCTGTTCGCGATGCGCGACCAGCAGATCAACGCGTTTTCGATGCCGGGCGGCTTCATCGGCGTAAACACCGGGCTGATCGAAACGACGCAGACGGAATCCGAGCTCGCATCGGTGCTCGGCCACGAGATGGGCCACGTGCTGCAGCGGCACATCGCGCGCATGATTTCGACCAACGAACGCAGCGGCTACGCGGCGCTTGCAGCGATCCTGTTCGGAATACTCGCGGGTGTGGCTGCCCACAGCGCGGACCTGGGCAGCGCAATCGTGCTGGGCGGCCAGGCGTATTCGGTCGACAGCCAGTTGCGCTTCTCGCGCACGGCGGAGCACGAGGCCGATCGCGTCGGCTTCCAGTTGTTGGCGGCTGCCGGCTACGACCCCTACGCAATGGCGACGTTTTTCGGGCGGCTCGATCGTGCGGCGATGGGCGAGGCGGGCGAACCGGAATACGCGCGCACCCACCCGCTGACGGTCGACCGGATCGCCGACATGGAGGACCGTGCTCGCCGCGCGCAGTACCGCCAGCCCCGCCAGTCGCCCGAGTATGGCTTTGTCCGCGCCCGTGCGCGCGTGCTTCAGGTCCGTTCGCGTAGCGACTATGTCGACGAGATTTCGCGGATGCGCTCGGAAATCGACGACCGGACAGCGTTGAATATCGCGGCCAACTGGTATGGGATCGCGCTCGCTCAAACGCTGCTGGAGCGCTACGACGACGCTTCGACGTCTCTTGCGACTGCGCGCAGGCTGTTCGAAGCGACGGGTAGCGGCGAAGGCGGCGCTGTCCGCAGTGCGCCGAGCCTGGATGTGCTGGCGGCCGACATCGCGCGTCGTGCCGGGCGCGGCGACGAGGCGGTGCGCCTTGCCGGGATTGCGCAGCATCGCTGGCCAGACTCCCACGCGGCCGTCGATATGCGACTGCAGACGCTGCTCAGCGCGCGACGTTTTGCGGAGGCGCAGGCGCTCGCGTCCCAGCAAACGCGTGCGGATCCGCAGCAGCCCTTGTGGTGGCGCTATCTCGCGCAGGCAAGCGTCGGCACTGGCGACACGGTCACACAGCATCGCGCGCTCGCGGAGAAATTCGCGCTTGAAGGGGCGTGGTTGTCGGCGATCCGTCAGTTGAAGGAGGCGCGCGACATCAAGACGGTCGGCTACTACGATCTGTCGACCATCGATGCGCGCCTGCACGACTTCGAGGCGCGCTACAAGGAAGAGCGCGAGGACGAAAAGGATAAAGGGTGAAACTATTGTGCCTCGTCGCGGGAGGCTTCGCTCGCCGGACTCGCGACGAATCCGAAGCGCGCCGGGACATCCGCACGCCGGACCGGTTGCAGCCGCAACGTTACACCGTCGCGCCAGTGAAACTGCCCGCCCTGTCCGTCGTCAGACAGCGTGGCGCGTTCGGAGAACAGATCGAGATCGTGGTCATGCAGCACGGCCACACGGCTGGGGTTGGACGCGTCGGTGAACAGGATGCCGCCTTCGTCGTCGATAAACGCGGCTGCCGGCTCGAACGTTTCGCCCGCCTGATCAGTCAGTGCGAGCGCGCCGTCGGCGGCGACGGTGAGTCTCACGATCCACGGCGTATAAGCCAGTTCCACATAAACCCGTTGCGGTCCGTTCTGAAAGAACCACTGGCCGCGCGCGTCGCATTCGTAGTTGCGATTGATGAAGCCAAGCAGCGCTTCGTGGCGGATCGGTTCGCCCGACGCGCCGCGCGCCTGGGCCGCTTCGTCGCGCATGCGCCAGGCGCCGCGTCGGTCGAGCAGCAGCCACCCCGTGCAGTGCGGCACGTTGGGCCATTTGGCGAGTGCCTGTTTAACGATCTCATCCATGATGGGCAAAGGGTGCGAGGTAGCCGAATACCCGTTGTGCGAGCCAGTCGACCCGGCCGGGGAACGGGCCCGTCATGAAGCCGACATGGCCACCGTGATCCGGCTGATCGAGTTCGACGAGTGCCGACACCTCGTGTCGAGACGGCAGCACCGAGCCTGGCAGGAACGGATCGTTGCGCGCGTTCAGCACCAGCGTCGGCACCGTGATGCCGGGCAACAGCGGGCGCGTCGTCGCGCGGGTCCAGTAGTCGTCGGCGTTGCGAAAGCCGTGCAGCGGCGCAGTCACAACGTCGTCGAATTCGTGCATCGTGCGGCTCGCGAGCATCGCGCCGCGGTCGAAGAGGCCGGGATACTGCCCGAGCTTTTGCTCCGCCTTCTGCTTCAGCGTTTTCAGGAAGCTGCGCGTATAGATCTTGCCGAACCCTTGCGACAGCGCGCGGCCGCCGGCATGCACATCGAGCGGCGCCGAAATGGCTGCGGCCGCAGCGACGATCGACGCGTCGTTGCCCCGTTCGCCGAGCCAGTGCAGCAGCACGTTGCCGCCAAGCGAGACGCCCGCCGCGACGATCGGCCCGCGATACCCGCGGCGCAGGCGTCGCAGCACCCAGTCGACTTCGTTGCTGTCGGCGAGGTGGTAGAAGCGCGGCAGCAGATTGAGCGGTCCGCTGCAGCTGCGAAAATGCGGGACGACGGCGTTCCAGCCGCGCGCGCGAGCGGCGCCCATCAGCGCTCGGGCGTAGTGCGACGCCGAACTGCCTTCCAGACCGTGGAATAGCACGAAGAGCGGCGTTGTATCGTCTGCTGCGGCTGGGGTCGTTCGATCCGATGCGCCGACGATGGCGGGCTCGCGAACCAGCCAGTCGAGTTCAATGAAATCGCCGTCGGGTGTATCCCAGCGCTCGCGTCGATAGGCAACCTTGGGCAGGCGCGCGAACAGCGCGGGAATGATCGTCTGGACGTGGCTGTTCGGCAGCCAGAGCGGCGCCCGGTAGCGGAGGTCGGCGAGCAGGTCCGCTACGTCGTCGAGAGGGGGCGTATCCGGACCGTTCTTATCGTGCGTCGTGCTCATGCCAACCGCCAGCCAGATCGAAAAAACCAGTAAGCGTCAGTGCAGCGACCCTTGCCCGTGCCGCATCTTCGCCGCGAACTGGCTTGCGGCGGTGTCGGGCATCGGACTCGCGTGAATGTGCGCGATGCGCCACTCGCCGCGTTCGTGGACCATCACATAGGTGGTGAAGACCATCGCGGGCGCGGCGGCGGGATCAGCGGACCGGTGCGCTTCCGCGATCGCGTAGACGACGGTGCCGAGGCTGTCGTAGACGCGGATATCGAGCGGTTCGATCGAAACGGGATTCGCTTCGAGCTGGATCGCGAGGCCGGCGCGAATGCTGTCGAGGCCGTGCAGATGCGAGCCATCGGCCCAGATGCAGCTGACGAACTCTTCGTCGATCCACAGGCCCATCAAGCTGTCGATGTTGACCTCCGCAACGGCCTGATAGTAGGCGCTGAGGGTGTCGGCGGCGGCTTCGAAGATGTGGGCAAAACGTGGCATGGCTCGTCGGTCTCTTGCGCGCGGGGCGCGCGGTTGCGTGTCGGCGGTCAGCGGCTTTTACGGCCGCAGCGACCCCATTCGTCGGCGGGACTGCCGCGAGGATGCCAGCGCCGCAAGGCGCTGGCATGACGCGTCAGGGCGTGCGTGCAGCGACCAGCCGGTTTAGCGTTCTGCGACCAGCATGCCGCGCAGGTCGCCGAAAACCTGTTCGGCGCCTAGTTGCCGCAGACAGTTCAGATGGCCAAGGGGGCACTCGCGCTGAAAACAGGGACTGCATTCGAGATGCAGCCATTGTACCTTCGCAAGCTCCGACAGGGGCGGGGTGTGGCGCGGATCAGTCGACCCGTAGACGGCCACCAGAGGCCGTCGCAGGGCTGCCGCGACATGCATCAGGCCGGAATCGTTGGTGACCACGGCGTTTGCCCGCGAGATCAATGCGCAGGCTTCGCCAAGCGCCGTCTGGCCGCACAGGTTGCGCACGTTCGGCGCGCTGTCGGCGATGGCCTGGGCGAGCGGCGAATCCTTGGGTGAACCGAGCGCGACAATCTGCGTGTAAGGGAACGACTGGCCAACCATCTTCGCGAGCGCCGCGAAATGCTCTGGCGGCCAGCGCTTGGCCGGACCATATTCGGCGCCGGGGCAGAACACCAGCAGTGGAACGCGCGTATCGAGGTTGAAGCGGGCCGACACGCGTGACGCTTCATTCAGGTCCGCATCGAGGCGCGGCATCGGCAGGTCGTCGGGGACCTTCGCGCCGGGCGCGTACGCGAGCGCTGCATAGTGGCTGACCATCGGCGGCCGCTCGTCCTTGCGCGGATTCGCGTGACGCACGTTCAAGAGGCCGTAACGGCTCTCGCCGGTATAGCCGATGCGCAGCGGAATGCCTGCCATCCACGGAATCAGCGCCGATTTGAACGAATTCGGCAGCGCGTACGCCGCGTCATAACCGACGTCGCGCAGGTCGCTCGCGAGCTGCCAGCGACGCAGCATCTGCAGCTTGCCGTGCGCGAGGTCGGTGGCGTAGACGTCGCGGATCTCGGGCATGCGTTCGAGCACGGGCGCGACCCAGCCAGGTGCGACCGCATCGATCGCGATGCGCGGATGCAGTTTCACGAGCCGCGAAAACAGCGGCTGCGCCATCAATGCGTCACCGATCCAGTTCGGTGCGATAACCAACGCGCGACGCATCAGGGTGTGTTTCCGGTGTCGAAAAGAAGCGCCGCGTGCGGTTGCGCGCGGCGTTCAGGTTGTTCAGGGAAGGGCGGACGCGCGAGGCCGCAGGAGCCGGACCGTAGTCCGGCTTCGCGGCCGCTGCGGCCGGAAGACGTGCGCGCTTAGTGGCCTTTGACCACTTCGCCGTCACGCAGCTTGTAACGCGTGCTGCAGTAAGGGCAGCGCGCTTCGCCGTGCGTCACGTCGATGAACACGCGCGGATGCGCACTCCAGCGCGGCATTGCCGGATTCGGGCAGTACGCGGGAAGATCTTTTGCCGACAGTTCGACCAGCGGCATTTCCTTGATTTCGCTCATGAGGACCATTCTCTATGTATTCAGTGAAGAAGCGCGGCCCCTGAGCAGCCTGCGGGGCCTCTGACTGGACGCCGGGTCTGAGACCTTGCTCAGATCTTGGTTAGCCAGTGCGCGTACTTCGTGCTCTTGCCGTTCACGATGTCGAAGAAGCCCGACTGCAGCTTTTCCGTGATCGGACCGCGCGCGCCCGAGCCGATCGTGCGGTTGTCGAGTTCGCGGATCGGCGTGACTTCGGCGGCCGTGCCGGTGAAGAACGCTTCGTCGCAGGTGTAGACCTCGTCACGCGTGATGCGCTTTTCGATGACTTCGATGCCTGCGTCTTTCGCCAGCGTGATGACCGTGTCGCGCGTGATGCCGTCGAGGCACGACGACAGGTCAGGCGTGTACAGCTTGCCGTTGTTCACGAGGAAGAAGTTTTCGCCGGAGCCTTCCGACACATAGCCGTCGACGTCGAGCAGCAGCGCTTCGTCGTAGCCGTCGGCGGTGGCTTCCTGGTTCGCGAGGATCGAGTTGACGTACCAGCCCGATGCCTTGGCGCGCACCATCGACACGTTCACGTGATGGCGCGTGAACGACGACGTCTTCACGCGGATGCCCTTCTTGAGGCCGTCTTCGCCGAGGTAGGCGCCCCACGGCCACGCCGCGATGGCGACGTGAATCGTGTTGCCCTTGGCCGACACGCCGAGCTTTTCCGAGCCGACCCAGATGATCGGGCGCAGATAGCAGGACTCGAGCTTGTTCTCGCGGACGACTTCGCGCTGCGCGGCGGCGAGCGTTTCGTGGTCGAACGGCACGTCCATCTGGAAGATCTTGGCCGAGTTCAGCAGGCGTTTGGTATGTTCCTGCAGGCGGAAGATCGACGTGCCGCCATCGTCCGTCCTGTAGGCGCGCACGCCTTCGAAGACGCCCATGCCGTAGTGCAGCGTGTGGGTGAGCACGTGGATCTTGGCGTCGCGCCAGTCGATGAGCTTGCCATCCATCCAGATCTTGCCGTCGCGGTCGGCCATTGACATACGATTCTCCAGGCGGTGCGTGATGAAATATTCTGTGAAGTCGCTCGGGCGGCCAGGTCGGGGCGCGCGGCGCCGGCATGAGCCGGCAAGGCTGCGCGAAAAGCCGAAACATGGATCCGGCAAGCGGCGAAGTCCGTTATTTTAGCGTCTTTTGCACACGGAACGGGCATTCAGCCGGATGACGGGCGCTATAATTCTGCGCACACATAAATCAGTTCCGGATGCGTCAGCGGGTGGTTCATGACCTGATGCCCACTTCCTGCCGTAGCGGCGCCCTCGTGCCGCGATGCTTCACACAATGCTCGCTCGCCTTTCTGACGTTGACCGCCGCGCCTTTCAAGAAGGTCTGCGCGACTACTCGCCGACCCTGATGGCGATTTTTTCGTGGGGTCTCGTGACGGGCATCGCCATGAGCAAATCGGTGCTGTCGGTGCCGCAGGCGCTCGGGATGTCGCTGGCCGTTTATGCCGGCTCGTCGCAACTGGCCGTGCTGCCGCTCTTCGCCGCGAAGCTGCCGGTCTGGACCATTCTGCTCACCGCTGCGATGGTCAACACGCGCTTTGTGATCTTCAGCGCCGGGCTCGCGCCGCATTTCTCGTATCTGCCGCTGTGGCGGCGGCTGCTCGTCGGCTACTTCAACGGCGACATCATCTATCTGTTGTTCCAGAAGAAGAGCTTCAACACGGGCTTCCAGCCGGGCAAGGAAGCGTATTTCTGGGGCATGGCGATCGCCAGCTGGACGTCGTGGCAGGTGTCGTCGATCATCGGCATCCTCCTCGCGAGCCTGTTCCCCGACAACTGGGGGCTGGAGCTGGCGGGCACGCTCGTGCTGATCCCGATCATGGTGTCGGCGATCGTCACGCGCTCGACGGCTGTGGCGGTCGCGATCGCCGGCGTCGTCTCGCTGCTCGCTTTCGATCTGCCTTACCGGCTCGCGCTGCCGCTCGCGGTGATCACCGCGATCGTCGCGGGCAGCATCACCGACCTGATGGTCGAGCGCGCCGATCTGGGCCGCATCCGCAAAGGCGCCGGAGATCCTCAATGACTACCACGCAGATCTGGCTCGCCATCCTCGGCATGACGTTCGTCACGGCACTCACGCGCGCGATGTTCCTGATCGGCGGTGAGCGCACGGTTCTGCCTGAGCGTGTGCAGCGCATGCTGCGTTATGCGCCCGCAGCGGCGCTTGCGGCCGTAGTCCTGCCGGACGTGCTGGAAACGTCGGACGGACTGTCGTTTGCACTGTCGAATCACGAGTTCTACGCGACCCTTGCCGGTCTCGGCTGGTATTTGTGGCGGCGCAGTATGCTGGGCACAATCGTCGTGGGTATGCTGGTGTTCACCTTTCTGCGCCTCGTCGTCTAGCGTGCGCCCAAGGTTTGTGTTGCGTTGCAGCACGCGCAGCCCGCGGCCCAAATGCTGGACATTCGCGGTGACGCGGGTCAGAACGCCATGGGTATCGGTTAAAATAGCCGTCTTCCGGATCACTGCGCGAAGCCGCGGCGGATGCCGCCGGCGCCTGTGACATGCGGGCCTCAGCGCAATCCGTCACTGCCTTCCAATCAACCTGCATCCAGACACCCATGAACCAGGTAAAGCGTCTCACCGATCTGATCGCCGAAGGCAAGCTCTCCGGCAAACGCGTGTTTATCCGCGCCGATCTGAACGTGCCGCAGGACGATCACGGCAACATCACCGAAGACACCCGCATCCGCGCTTCGGTGCCCGCCATCAAGGACGCGCTCGATGCCGGCGCGGCCGTCATGGTCACCTCCCACCTTGGCCGTCCGACCGAAGGCGAGCTGAAACCTGAGGATTCGCTCGCGCCGGTGGCAAAGCGCCTCGCCGAACTGCTCGGCCGCGATGTGCCGCTGGTGACGAACTGGGTCGAGAACGGCGTGAACGTAGCGCCGGGGCAGGTCGTGCTGCTCGAAAACTGCCGCGTGAACAAGGGCGAAAAGAAGAATTCCGACGAACTCGCGCAGAAGATGGCGAAGCTGTGCGACATCTACGTCAACGACGCTTTCGGCACCGCGCACCGCGCCGAAGCCACCACGCATGGCATCGCGAAGTACGCACCGGTCGCCTGCGCAGGCCCGCTGCTCGCCGCTGAGCTCGATGCGCTCGGCAAGGCGCTTGGCGCGCCGAAGCGTCCGCTGGTGGCGATCGTCGCCGGCTCGAAGGTGTCGACCAAGCTCACCATCCTGAAGTCGCTGGCGGAGAAGGTCGACCAGCTGATCGTCGGCGGCGGCATTGCGAACACGTTCATGCTGGCTGCCGGACTGAAGATCGGCAAGTCGCTTGCCGAAGCGGATCTCGTCAACGAAGCGAAGGCCATCATCGACGCAGCGAAGGCCCGCGGCGCCTCGGTGCCGATCCCGACTGACGTTGTCACGGCGAAGGAATTCGCGCCCACCGCGAAGGCCGAAGTGAAGGGCGTCGCCGACGTACAGGACGACGACCTGATCCTCGACATCGGACCGGACACCGCGAGGGCGCTGGCCGCGCAGCTCGAAAAGGCGGGTACGATCGTGTGGAACGGCCCGGTCGGCGTGTTCGAATTCGACCAGTTCGGCAACGGCACGAAGACGCTCGCTGAAGCCATCGCGAAGTCGTCGGCGTTCTCGATTGCCGGCGGCGGCGATACGCTCGCGGCGATTGCCAAGTACGGCATCCACGACAAGATCAGTTACATTTCGACGGGTGGGGGCGCCTTCCTCGAATTCCTCGAAGGCAAGAAGTTGCCTGCCGTCGAAATCCTGGAATCGCGGGCTTAACGTGGCAAAGCGCTCCCCAACGCCAACATCAGCGAAAGCACGGCCGGCGCCGCGCACTGCAGCAGCAGGGGAGCGCAACGCGCGCTCCGCCGGGTCCGCAGGTTCAACCCGTTCAGCGCCGCGTGCACCGGCTTTGGCCCGCTCAGCGGCGCCGGATCCAGACAATACGACGCCGGTTCAGACCGGCGCACCCGCATTAAACGAGGCGCCGCCGGTTGAATCCGGCGCGCCCGCTTCCAACAAAGCGACGCAGGCCCAAGCCGGCGCGCAACCCCCGGCGGCCGCTGTCGCGGCACCGCCAACGCATCCGACTCGCAGCGCTCATTCCAGCGACCCTATCCAGACGAGGAGACTCATGCATCGCGCCACCAAGATTGTCGCCACCATCGGCCCGGCTTCCAGCACGCCGGAAATCCTGCTGCAAATGATGCACGCCGGACTCGACGTGGTGCGGCTCAACTTCTCGCACGGCACTGCCGACGACCACCGTCAACGCGCCGAGTTCGTCCGCGAGGCGGCCCGCCAGGTCGGCCGCGAAGTCGCCATCATGGCCGACCTGCAAGGCCCGAAGATTCGCGTCGGCAAGTTCGAAAACGGCAAGACGACGCTGATCGCCGGAAACTCGTTCATTCTCGACGCCGGCTGCGAACTCGGTAACGACGAGCGCGTCGGGCTGGATTACAAGGATCTGCCGCGCGACCTGAAACCGGGCGACGTGCTGCTGCTGAACGACGGCCTGATCGTGCTGACCGTCACGCGCGTGCTCGGCGAGGAGATTCACACCACCGTGAAGATCGGCGGCGAGCTGTCGAACAACAAGGGCATCAACCGCCAGGGCGGCGGGCTGACCGCGCCCGCGCTGACCGAGAAAGACATGGAGGACATCCGCACGGCGATGTCGCTCGGCGCGGATTATGTCGCGGTATCGTTCCCGAAGAACGCCACCGACATGGAAATGGCCCGTCAGCTTGCCAATATCGCCGGCGCACCCTACGGCATCAAGCCAAAAATGATCGCGAAGATCGAGCGCGCCGAAGCGATTCCGGCGCTGCAGGGCATTCTCGACGCATCCGACGGCATCATGGTCGCGCGTGGCGATCTGGCGGTGGAAGTGGGCAATGCCGCAGTGCCGGCGCTGCAAAAGCGCATGATCCGTATGGCGCGCGACTCGAACAAGTTCGTCATCACCGCGACGCAGATGATGGAATCGATGATCTACGCGCCGGTGCCAACCCGCGCCGAGGTGTCGGACGTCGCCAACGCGGTGCTGGACGGCACGGATGCCGTGATGCTGTCGGCCGAATCGGCGGCGGGCAAGTATCCGGTGCAGACCATCGAAACGATGGCGGCCATCTGTCTCGAAGCAGAAAAGTCGGAGCAGTCGGAGCTGGACAAGGATTTCCTCGACCGCACGTTCACGCGGATCGACCAGTCGATCGCGATGGGCGCGCTGTTCACCGCGTATCACCTCGGCGCGAAGGCGATCGTGGCGCTCACCGAGTCGGGATCGACTGCGCTATGGATGTCGCGCCACTGGACGCACGTGCCGATTTTCGCGCTCACGCCGCGAACCGGCAGCGAGCGGGCGATGGCGTTGTACCGCAACGTGACGTCGCTGCATCTGGACACCAACACCGATCGCGATACTGCCCTGCAGCAGGCGCTGGAGGCGGTGGTGAGCAAAGGGTATGCATCGCGCGGCGACATGGTCGTTCTGACCGTCGGCGAGCCGATGGGTCAGGCCGGGGGAACGAACACGCTGAAGATTGTCCGGGTGGGTGAACCGTACTGATCAGCCCGTTTTTGCACCGATTGGCACGGCAGGCAGGCCGCACTTCCGCGAGAGGCCGCGCGACCCTTTGAGAGGCTAAGAGAGGTGGCGCGCACAGGAATGCGGCTTGCTTCGCGATAAAATCGCAAAAATTAGATGCCGACGGCACAGGATTCGTTTCAATCTAAGGAGTATCACCATGCCTCTCGTATCAATGCGTCAACTGCTGGATCATGCCGCCGAAAACGGCTATGGCCTTCCGGCATTCAACGTAAACAACCTGGAACAGGTGCAGGCGATCATGGCGGCGGCGGACCAGGTCGGCGCGCCCGTCATCATGCAGGCGTCGGCCGGCGCCCGGAAGTACGCGGGTGAGCCGTTCCTGCGCCACCTGATCGAAGCGGCCATCGAGTCGTATCCGCACATTCCGGTCGTGATGCACCAGGATCACGGACAATCGCCGGCGGTGTGCATGGCGGCCATGCGAAGCGGTTTCACCAGCGTGATGATGGACGGTTCGCTCGAAGCCGACGGCAAGTCGGTGGCCTCGTACGAGTACAACGTCGATGTGTCGCGCAAGGTGGTTGAAATGGCGCACTCGATCGGCGTGACGGTCGAAGCGGAACTGGGCGTGCTCGGTTCGCTGGAAACGATGAAGGGCGACAAGGAAGACGGCCACGGCGCGGAAGGCACGATGACCCGCGAGCAGCTCTTGACCGACGTCGAACAGGCCGCCGACTTCGTCAAACTCACGCAGTGCGACGCGCTGGCGATCGCGATCGGTACGTCGCATGGCGCGTACAAGTTCACGAAAAAGCCGACGGGCGATATCCTGTCGATCCAGCGCATCAAGGAAATTCACCAGCGCATTCCGAATACGCACCTGGTGATGCATGGTTCGTCGTCGGTGCCGCAGGAACTGCTCGCGGAAATCCGCGAATTCGGCGGCGACATGAAGGAAACCTACGGCGTGCCGGTCGAAGAAATTCAGGAAGGCATCCGTAACGGCGTGCGCAAGGTCAATATCGACACCGACCTGCGTCTCGCGATTACGGGCGCGATCCGTCGCTATCTGGCGGAAAATCCCTCGAAGTTCGACCCACGCGACTACCTGAAGCCGGCGCGCGAAGCCGCGAAGAAGGTTTGCGTGGACCGCTTTGTGGCATTCGGCTGCGAAGGCCAGGCTGCGAAGATCAAGCCAGTCTCGCTCGACAGGATGGCTGAGAAGTACAAGGCGGGTGGCCTGGCACAGATCGTCCGCTAAGCTGTTTATTCAGCAGTAACCTGGCCGGAACCTTGGCCATCTGGCCAGGTTGTTGTTCGACCGCCGTTCCCGCATGATCTGGGGAACGGCGTTTCCCTTTTGTTCCGGTCTCACTTTTTGCCTCATTTTTGCGAACTACGACGATGTCTACCCTTTACGAATCTACGCTCCGCTCGCTGCCGCTACTCGGCCGCGGCAAGGTCCGCGACAACTATGCGGTGGGCAACGACCAGTTGCTGATCGTCACGACTGACCGTCTGTCGGCGTTCGACGTCATCATGGGCGAGCCGATTCCGGACAAGGGTCGCGTGCTGAACCAGATGGCCAACTTCTGGTTCGACAAGCTCAAGCACATCGTGCCGAATCACCTGACGGGCGTCGAGCCGGAATCGGTCGTCGCTCCCGATGAAGTCGAGCAGGTAAAAGGCCGCGCGGTGGTCGTGAAACGCCTCGAACCGATCCTCGTCGAGGCCGTGGTGCGCGGCTATCTGGCCGGCAGCGGCTGGAAGGACTATCAGGCAACCGGTTCCGTGTGCGGCGTGGAATTGCCGCCGGGCTTGCAAAACGCGCAAAAGCTGCCTGAGCCGATCTTTACGCCGGCCGCCAAGGCCGAAATGGGCCACCACGACGAAAACATCACGTATAACGAGATGGAGCGCCGGATCGGCACGGAACTGTCGGCCACGATCCGCGACATCTCGATTCGCCTGTACAAGGAAGCCGCCGATTACGCCGCCACGCGCGGCATCATCATCGCGGATACGAAGTTCGAATTCGGTCTGGATAATCACGGCAAGCTCTACTTGATGGACGAAGCGCTGACGGCCGATTCATCGCGTTTCTGGCCGGCAGACCAGTACCAGGTGGGCACGAACCCCCCGTCGTTCGACAAGCAGTTCGTCCGTGACTGGCTGGAAACCCAGCCATGGAAGAAAGAGCCGCCTGCGCCGAAGCTGCCGGACGAGGTCGTCGCCAGGACTGGCCAGAAGTACCAGGAAGCGCTCGAGCGCCTGACCGGGCAGAAGCTCGCCTGACGCCTGCGAAAATAAGGAAGTCCGTACGATGAGCGAAGTCCAGACCGCCCATATGCATGCCGCGCCGATGGTCGGCGTGCTGATGGGCTCCAGCTCCGACTGGGAAATCATGAAGCATGCCGTTGCGATCCTGCAGGAATTCGGCGTGCCTTACGAAGCGAGGGTGGTGTCGGCGCACCGGATGCCCGACGAGATGTTCGAATACGCAGAGGGCGCCCGTGAGCGCGGCCTGCGCGCGATCATTGCGGGTGCCGGCGGCGCCGCGCATCTGCCGGGTATGCTGGCTGCCAAAACCTCGGTGCCGGTACTTGGCGTGCCGGTGGCCAGCAAGTATCTGAAGGGCGTCGATTCGTTGCATTCGATCGTGCAGATGCCGAAGGGCGTGCCGGTCGCAACGTTCGCGATTGGCGAAGCGGGTGCGGCGAACGCGGCGCTCTTCGCTGTGTCGATCCTGAGCGTCACGTCGACCGAATACGCGAACCAGCTTGCCGCATTCCGTGTGCGCCAGAACGAAGTGGCGCATGCAATGGTGTTGCCCGCGCTGTGAGCGCGATCCGCTGTTCCCTGCCTGACCCCCGGCCCATGCGCGGCGCTCAGCTTGCGCACCGGCCGTGACCGACCACTGAGATGAACCCAGACAACACACCGGTTTCACCGATTCTGCCCGGCGCATGGCTTGGCATGATCGGTGGCGGCCAGCTCGGCCGCATGTTCTGCTTTGCCGCCCAGGCGATGGGCTATCGCGTCGCCGTGCTCGATCCGGACGAAAACAGTCCGGCGGGCGCTGTGGCGGACCGGCACCTGCGCGCCGCTTACGACGACGAGGCCTCGCTTACCGAACTCGGGCGTCTGTGCGCGGCGGTTTCGACGGAGTTCGAGAACGTCCCCGCGGCGAGCCTCGACTTCCTCGCGCGCACCACCTTCGTGAGCCCTGCGGGCCGGTGCGTTGCCGTTGCGCAGGACCGCATCGCAGAGAAGCGCTTTATCGCGTCGTCGGGCGTTGCGGTGGCGCCGCATGTCGTGATCGACTCGTCGGCCGCGCTTGAAGCTATCGGCGATGCGAAGCTCGAAGCTGTATTGCCCGGCATCCTCAAGACCGCGCGGCTTGGCTACGACGGCAAAGGCCAGATCCGTGTGCGCAATGCCGAGGAAGTGCGCGAGGCGCATGCGTCGCTCGGCGGCGTGGCATGCGTGCTGGAAAAGCGGCTGCCGCTCAAATTTGAGGTGTCGGCGCTGATTGCGCGGGCGGCGAGCGGTGCGTCAGCGGTCTATCCGCTCGCGCAGAATACGCATCGCGACGGCGTGCTGTCGCACACGATCGTGCCGGCGCCGGATGCGAGCGCCGCGCTGGTCGGCCAGGCGCAGCAGGCCGCACTGCAGATCGCCGAGAAGCTGGGTTACGTCGGCGTGCTGTGCGTCGAATTCTTTATTCTGGAAGACGGCTCGCTTGTTGCCAACGAAATGGCGCCGCGGCCGCACAACTCCGGCCATTACACCGTCGATGCATGCGCAACCAGCCAGTTCGAACAGCAGGTCCGGGCGATGACAGGCATGCCGCTAGGCGATACACGCCAGCATTCGCCAGTAGTGATGTTGAACATCCTTGGCGACGTCTGGTTCAAGGACGGCCCGAAACGCGCGGCCGTTACTCCGCCTTGGCATGAAGTCGCGGCAATGTCGGCTGCACGTCTGCATCTGTACGGCAAGGAAGAGGCGCGGCCGGGCCGGAAAATGGGCCACGTGAACTTCACCGCCGCCACGCTCGACGAAGCCCGCACGGCCGCGCGCGATTGTGCGCGGCTCCTGCACATCGCTACGAGCTGAGACCGCTGTCACCATGCCGGACCAACCGAAACAGGCGGACGAATCATTGCCGGTCAGCGCAGAAGAGATCGAGCACGCCGCTGCGCTGCTGGACGCGGGTGAACTCGTCGCTTTTCCGACCGAGACCGTTTACGGCCTCGGAGGCGATGCGGAGAGCGCTGAAGCGGTGGCGCGCATCTACGCGGCTAAGGGGCGGCCGGCGAATCATCCGGTTATTGTCCATCTCGCGCCGAATGGCGATCCCGGCTATTGGGTCGAGCATCTCCCTGCCGAGGGACAGCGGCTCATCGATGCCTTCTGGCCGGGTCCGCTCACGCTGATCCTGAAGCGCGCTGCGCATATACCGGCGGCGGTGAGCGGTGGACAGGATTCGGTTGGACTGCGCTGTCCGTCGCATCCGGTCGCTCAGGCGCTGCTTGCTGCGTTCAGCGCGCGCCGCGGCGGACACGGCGGTGTCGGGGCGCCGTCGGCGAACCGCTTCGGACATGTGAGCCCGACTACCGCGCAGCACGTGCGCGATGAGTTCGGCAGTTCCATCTACGTGCTCGATGGCGGATCGTCGGACGTCGGGATCGAATCGACGATTCTGGATCTGTCGCGCGGGTTTCCGGCGCTGCTTCGACCCGGACGCGTGACGCCGCAAGAGATTGCCACGGTGCTCGGCGAAATGCCGCGTTTGCCGGACGGTTCAGACGCCACGGCGCCGCGCGCGTCGGGGACCTTGAAGGCGCACTATGCGCCGCGTACGCCTCTTCTGTTGCTGCGCTTCGATGCGATCGAGTCGTTGCTGGCTGCGCGCACGGCGCATGAGCGCGTGGCGCTTGTCGCGCGGGCTTCGCGAGCCGGACATTGGGCGCACGCCGACGGTGTGCACTTCGTCGCCGCACCCGAGGACCCGCATGTGTACGCGCGCGAACTTTACGGTCTATTGCGTGCACTCGACCGCGCAGACGTCGAGCGTATCCTGATCGAGAAGCTCCCCGACACGATCGAATGGATTGCCGTCAATGACCGGCTAGGCAGAGCGGCAGCCGCTTTTGAGGCCCAAGGATAAGGGTACGGGTGACGATACCGGCTTGAAGCTCGGTGCAGCGGCGGGTCGTCGCTGCGTCGATGGACAAAAAGCCTGGCATTTTCGAGCCGGAATTTTAGAGAGCAGCGCGTCAGACCGGGCGCGAAACGCCGCGCTTCGCCCGATTCCCCGGGAGGAGTACTCAACGCGGATTGCGGCGACTCGGGTTTTTCCTCGCCTTGCCGCGCGGGTCGGGCGCGGCGGGCAAGGCCATCGACGGGCCCTTATAGATCCATTCGAGCAGCGAGTCATGCGCGGCCCGTGCCGCTTCAGCGTGCTCATCGTTGATGAAGCTGACGACGACATAGCTCTCGCCGTCCGCCGACGCGACGTAACCGGCGATGGCGCGCACGTCGCGCAGCGTGCCGGTCTTGATATGCGCGTTGCCCCCGACGGGCAGCGTCGTCAGCCGGTTGCGCATCGTGCCGTCGACGCCGGCAATCGGCAGCGATTCGACGAACACCTGCGCGACCGGGCTGGAGTTGGCCGACTGCAGCAGGTCGGCGAGCGAGAGGGCGGTAATGTGCTCGTCACGCGACAGCCCGGAGCCGTTTTCGAGCTGCAGATATTCGGTTGGCAGCGCGCTGCGGTGCATGAATGTGTCGACGGCGTCGATCGATTTCTGTGGCGTCGCGGGCGCCTTGTAGATTGCCGCGCCAATCGTCAGGAACAGGTTGCGCGCCATCGTGTTGTTACTGAACTTGTTGATGTCGCGAACGATGTCGGACAGCGCCGGCCCTTCGTGGACCGCGATCGGTCGCGCGCCGGCGGGCACCGCGCCTTCACGCGTCGTGCCGTTGAAGGTGCCTCCAGTCTGTTGCCAGAGCGCAAGGAAGCCGCCGGCAAAGAATGCCGAGTGATCCAGCACGGCGACGTTGATCGTGCGGTCGCCGCAGCGCAGCGGGTAGTCGCCGGCGAACGATGCGGACACCGTGCCGTTCGGCATCGGCGTGACGGTGGGCGTAACGGCGGTCGATTCGCCGCGGCACGGGCCGCCTGTCGCGTGCAGCTGGTTGTCGATCTGCAGTTGTGCGAGGGCGGGCAGCACGTCGACCGCGACGGTGCCATCCGGCGACGGCGTCAGCGTGAACGACAGCGACTTGAACGCATACAGCAGCGGATCCGGACCAACGTTGTACGGCGCCGTGACGTCGTCGTCGAACGGCGGCAGATCGCGCGTCGACGGATCGAAGAAGCGTTTGTCGAGCACGAGTGCGCCGTCGATCCCGTTGATGCCGGCCTTACGGATCTTCTGCACGAGGTCGATCAGCTCTTCCGGCACGAGTTTCGGGTCGCCCGTGCCCTGAATGTAGAGGTTGCCGTGCAGCACGCCGTTGCCGTCGACGGTGCCGTCGGCGTACGCGCTCGTGCGCCAGCGATAGTCGGGGCCGAGGATCGAAAGGCCGGCATAGGTCGTGACGAGCTTCATCGTCGAGGCGGGCATCATCGGCTTGCCGGCATTGAGCGCGACGATCGGCGTGCGGTCGCCGACCTTTTCCACCACCACGCTGATCGCGGACAGCGGGACATGCGCGCGCTCGAGCCCGGCCATGACCGAAGACGGCAGCACCGTGCTGACGTTGACGGCAGGATGGGTGGCCTTGACGCGCGCGTGCGCCGGCAACGGCGCGGCCAGGGCGAGCGCAAGCGTGAGCGCGAACGCCGCGCAGCGGGGCAGCATCGCAGCGGCGCGCAACGGCTGTGCGGGGAGCGCGGCGCCGGGCTCGCCCGGACGGTACGACGTAGTGTTGAAAACAGACGAAAGAGGGCGAACCGGCAGGCGGCGCGCAAGTGAAGAGAAAAATGCGTTCGTCATGAAAAGGCGGTCAGGCGGAGGATCACGGCTTGTAAGGCGGCGCGTCGGCTGGCGCGGGCCGGCGACTGCGAACAGGCGCCAGCAGGAAACGCACCCTGCGTAGCAAAAGCGCTCATTGTAGAGACAAGCGATGCTGCTGCGCGGAAAAGGCGCTCGCGAAACCCGCGGGCACGACGAACCCCAAAAACGCACCGGCAAAACCCGAGCGCAGGTACGCAGACAGGTCCGGAGGCTAGAATGCGTGATCACGAACGATTTGAAACGGTAGAGCGATGCGCATACTGCTTGTCGAAGACGACCGGATGATTGCCGAAGGTGTGCGCAAGGCGCTGCGCGGCGAGGGCTTTGCAGTCGACTGGGTGCAGGACGGCGAATCCGCGTTGAACGCGGTGTCTGGCGAACCTTACGATCTCGTGCTGCTCGACCTGGGTCTGCCGAAACGCGATGGTCTCGATGTACTGCGCACGCTGCGTACCCGCGGCCTGGCGATTCCCGTGCTGATCGTCACCGCGCGCGACGCGATCGCCGATCGCGTCAAGGGACTTGATGCCGGCGCCGACGATTACCTCGTCAAACCCTTCGATCTCGACGAACTCGGCGCCCGCATGCGCGCGTTGATCCGGCGCCAGTCGGGCCGCAGTGATTCGACGATCCGCCACGGCCGGCTCACGCTCGATCCTGCGGCACATCAGGTCACACTCGAAGGTGCGCCGGTCGCCTTGTCCGCGCGCGAATTTGCCCTGCTCGAAGCACTGATGGCGCGGCCGGGCGCGGTGCTGTCGAAGAGCCAGCTCGAAGAAAAAATGTACGGGTGGGGCGAGGAGATCGGCAGCAACACGGTTGAAGTCTATATCCACGCGCTGCGCAAGAAGCTTGGCGCGGACGTGATCCGCAATGTGCGCGGTCTCGGCTACATGCTCGCGAAGGATGTCTGAGCTGATGCGCTCGATTCGCCGTCAACTGCTGTTCTGGCTGCTCGCGATCGTGCTTGCCGGGGTGGGCATCGCGGGCTGGCTGATCTATCGTCAGGCGCTCGCCGAAGCGAACGAACTGTTCGATTATCAGTTGCAGGAGATCGCCGCCGCGCTGCCCGCCGAGCCTTTTTCGCAGGTGCTCGGCTCCCAGGATACCGGCGACGAAGGCATCGTGCTGCAAATCTGGAATCGTAACGGCATGCTGATGTACTACTCGCATCCACGCGCGCCGCTCGCGCCACGCGCCGAACTCGGTTTCTCGACGGAGCACACCGATCGCGGCGACTGGCGCGTGTACGGTGCGATCGTCGGCGATAACGTCGTGCAGCTGGCACAACCGGTTTCGGTGCGCAACCGGCTCGCGGCGAACGTAGCGCTGCGCACCTTGTGGCCGCTGATTGTCCTGCTGCCGTTACTCGGTCTGGCGGTATGGATCATCGTCGGGCGCGGTCTGAAGCCGCTGCGGCGCGTGACGGATGCGCTCGATACGCGTCATCCCGAAGCACTCGATCCCTTGCCGGACCGACGCCTGCCGCAGGAAGTCCAGCCGCTCGTACGCGCCCTGAATGGGCTGCTGGAACGGCTTGCCACGGCACTCCAGACGCAGAGGGCGTTCGTCGCCGATGCTGCGCACGAATTGCGCACACCGCTTGCTGCGTTGCAGATCCAGTCGCAGCTCGTCGCCCGCGCGCGCGACGACAGCTCGCGTCGGGAAGCGCTCGATGATCTGCAGGCGGGCGTTACGCGTGCGACGCGTCTTGCCGAACAGCTGCTTGCCTTGGCCCGCGCCGAACCCGATGGGCGTGTGTCGGCAACTGCAGTGGACCTGCATGCGCTGCTCGACGAATGCGTGGTGGCATGCCTGCCGCTCGCGCAGCAGCGCAACGTCGATCTCGGCGTCGAAACAAGTGAACCAGCGAACGTGACCGGTGACGCCGAAGCGTTGCGTGTCATGTTCAACAATCTGCTCGACAACGCGACGAAATATACCCCGGCGGGTGGGCGGGTCGATGTGAGCCTCAAGGTCGAGGGCGGCCGTCCGGTCGTGCGTATCGCCGACTCGGGGCCGGGCATTCCGGTTGAAGAGCGCGAGCGCGTCTTCGACCGCTTCTATCGCGTCGGCGCAGGCGCAAACCGCGTACGCACCGACGTCGCCGGCAGCGGTCTTGGGCTTGCGATCGTCAAACGCGTCGCGCTTCAACACGAGGCGCAACTGACGCTGGGCGAATCGGCGACGGGCGGCCTGCTCGTGACCGTGCGGTTCTGATTCCCCGGGGGGCGAAAGACCCTCTGCAGGCAGAACGGGAAAGGGTTTTCGGGTCGCAGCAAGTTTAAGACTCCTTTAAGCGATGCCGCGTACGCTTCGAATCAATTCTGGAGCACGTCTTCCCGTCAGGAGTACACGATGACAGCAAAAATCCTCCCCCGCAGCGCAGTTGCCGTGGCCGTTGCCGTCGCATTGTCGGCGGGCTACGTAGCAGGACATCGCAACGTTCCGACACCCGAAATCATCACGCCGGTACAAGCGGCGATGATGCCGGCCGAAGCCGCCGCGAAGACCGGCATTCCAGATTTCTCCGGCCTCGTTGAAACGTACGGCCCGGCTGTGGTCAACATCAGCGCGAAGCACGTCGTCAAACAGACTGCGCAACGCAGCGGTAACGGCGCGCAGTTGCCGATGGATCCGAGCGATCCGCTCTATCAGTTCTACCGTCACTTTTTCGGCGGTGTCCCTGGTCAGGGCGGCCCCGGCGCGGGCGGCGGCGATCAGCCGGACACGCCGAGCGCGAGCCTTGGCTCCGGGTTCATCATCAGCGGCGACGGCTACATTCTGACCAACGCGCACGTCGTCGATGGCGCTAACGTCGTCACCGTCAAGCTGACCGACAAGCGTGAGTTCAAGGCGAGGGTCGTCGGTGCAGACAAACAGTCCGACGTCGCCGTACTGAAGATCGAAGCGAGCAACCTGCCGACCGTAAAGATCGGTGATCCGCGTCAGAGCAAGGTCGGCCAATGGGTCGTCGCAATCGGCTCGCCGTATGGTTTCGACAATACGGTGACCTCGGGCATCATCAGCGCGAAGTCGCGTTCGCTGCCGAATGAAAACTACACGCCGTTCATCCAGACTGACGTGCCGGTGAACCCAGGAAATTCTGGCGGTCCGTTGTTTAACCTGCAGGGCGAAGTGATTGGCATCAACTCGATGATCTATTCGCAGACGGGTGGTTTCCAGGGTCTTTCGTTCGCCATCCCGATCAGCGAGGCAATGAAGGTCAAGGACGACCTCGTCGCGACGGGTCACGTCAGCCGCGGACGTCTCGGCGTTGCAGTGCAGTCGGTGAACCAGTCGCTTGCCAATTCGTTCGGTATGAAGACGCCGCAAGGCGCGCTCGTAAGTTCGGTCGATGCCAGCGGACCGGCCGCGAAGGCCGGCTTGCAACCGGGCGACGTGATCCTGTCGGTGAACGGCACGCCGGTGGCCGACTCGTCGGATCTGCCGTCCCAGGTGGCCAGCCTGAAGCCGGGCACGTCGGCCGACGTTCAGGTCTGGCGTGACAAGGCGACCAAGACCCTGAAGGTGACGATCGGTTCGCTGTCGGATGCGAAGGTCGCATCGAAAGATACGCCGGCAGAGGAACAGGGTCGCCTGGGGGTTGCGGTTCGGCCGCTGACACCCGAGGAAAAGAGCAGTGGGTCGCTGTCGCACGGATTGCTGGTTCAGCAGGCGGGTGGTCCGGCGGCGAGCGCTGGCATTCAGCCGGGCGATGTGATCCTCGCCGTCAACGGCCGTCCGGTGACGAGTGTCGACCAGCTGAAGCAGATGGTTGCCAAGGCGGGCGATAGCATTGCGCTCCTGATCCAGCGCGACGATGCACAGATCTTTGTACCGGTCGACCTCGGTTGATGTAAAAAGTACTGGGTGGCGCCGGCTAGTCCGGCGCCAAGGATCGCACCGATTGCAGTTGTGCCTGTCTCGACGCTGGTGCGAGCCGACAGGCACGGAGCTTGCGGCCACTTGTTTTCCGCACGAACCATAAAAGGAACGATGCCATGAAGACAGAAGGTACACAGCGAAGAATCCTGACGGCGGCCGTGGCTGCGGCGCTGGCACTCGGTCTCTCGGGCGGCGCGTATGCGCAGCAGGCGAGCGACACCACGGGCGGCACCACGACCGACAACACGAGCGCAGGCAATACCAACGGCGGCGGCATGCCACAGGTTCAGCAGCAAGGCGACGTGTCGTTCGTCTCGGGCGGTGTCGGGCTCGATGAGTCGAGAGCCTTACAGGCCGCACAGAGCCAGTGGCCGCTGTCGCTACGCTTCACCGGCCCGGCTTCCAATTTTCTTGCGAACGTTCATGTCCGGATTGTCGACGCGCAAGGCGGCGACGTGCTGACCGCGACGTCACGCGGCCCGTTCATGCTGGTGCGACTGCAGCCTGGCCGCTATACGGTCCATGCGGCGTACGAAGATCGCGAGCAGACCAGGACCGTCAGCGTGCCGGCCAAGGGCACGGCCCGAGCTTCCTTCTACTGGAATACCCAGTGATACCCTGGTTCGCTCAGTGAGTCCGCACATTCGGCTGGAGTTTCGTCGATAATAAAGCCACGGGCACGCCCCGTGGCTTTATTCATGGAGCCGCGCCGCTTGCCAGAAAGCGCACGCGCGGCGCGCCAGCGGGGTTGGAGCCTGGGCTGTCGCGCGGTTCCCAACCGCACCACGGAGCTGGACATGACGGCCAACGCCCCGGCAGGCAACGGAAGTCCCGACGAGGACGAAGCCCGTGACGGGCAGAGTGCGGTGCGCTCGTCCGTTCCGGGACAACCCTCAGCCAATGCCGCAGCGCATGGCGCGGCGGGCGGCGGTCATCGCGTCGAGGTTACGGCCAACCGTCATCGCGTGCGCGTGATTCATCTGGGCGTCACCGTGGCCGACACCCAGGCCGCGCTGACCTTATCCGAAACTGGCCTTCCCGATGTGTTCTATTTCCCGCGTGCAGACGTCAACATGGCGCGGCTCGAGCGTTCTGCGCATACCTCCCGATGTCCGTTCAAAGGGGAGGCGTCCTACTATCACCTGCTGACAGAAGAAGGCGTCGTCGAAAACGCCGTCTGGACTTACGAGACACCGCTCGACTCCGTCAAGCAGATCAAGGGCTATCTGGCGTTTTACGTATCGCGCGTCGACCGCATCGATCAGACGTCTTGATCCCGCGGGCCGCGCGTTTATCGGGGAGGCCGTCATGGAACTAAACAACGCTTTGCGGATTCCGCTTGAACCTTCGGCCGTATGGGACGCCCTGCAGGATCTTGCGCTTTTGCGCGCGAGCCTCGACAACTGCGAGTCTTTCACCCAGCTGGCGCGCGGCGAATATGCGTTGACGATGACCGTGCCGCTCGGGCCCCTGCGCGCGCATTACGACGTGCGTGCCCATGTCGTGAGCCCGGACGACGTGGAGTCCGAGACCATGCACCGCATGCTCAACTTCAAGGCCCGGGCCGAAGGTGTCGGGGCGTTGCGCGGACAGATGGAAGTGCGCCTGCGTGCGGACGATCAGGGGAGCGGCCCGACCAGGCACGCGCACACGCGGATCGACTATTCGGTCTGGGCCACGCTGACCGGCCCCCTGACCCAGCTGCCCGCACGTCAGATCGAAAACGCGCTGCATGAACTGGCAGACACTTTTTTCACCGAATTCTGCGCGGTTGTGCAGGCGAAGCACGGTCGCGGACCGAATCGCGTGCATGGCACGCCGAACCGGCGCCAGCATGTATTCTTGCGGCCGGTCAATCTCAGTGCGATGGCGCGCCGGGTCCGGCCGCACGATCATGGCGCGCTGACCGGCCGGGCGGCCAGCTCCCTGCTGGGCGCGCGCGCGTCGCATCACGAGCATGACCCGCATGCCGTGCCGAACTGGGCATGGGCAGGGATGATCTTCTTCGTCGCGATACTGCTTTATCTGGCGCGCTGGTTCAGCCAGGGCTGAAAGGCCGGGCGCGGCGGCTTTTCCGGCCGCCGCGTAAAGTGCCGCCGATATTTCCCGAGCGCATTTCCCTCATCGCGCCCCTCGTCACGCGCCGTGGAACTCCCGTCTGTAAGCCGAGGGCGACGTTCTGAACGCCTGGGCGAAATGCTGACGTAGCGACGCAGTCGAGCCGAAGCCCGCGATGCCGGCAATCGCATCCACCGATTGATCCGTAGTCTCGAGCAGTTGCTGCGCGCGCGCAAGGCGCTGCGCGAGTAGCCACGCGCCGACGGTCGTGCCGGTCGACTGCCGGAAGCGGCGCGTGAGGGTGCGCCGGCTCATCAGGGCGCGCCCGGCGAGCGTGTCGAGTGTGTGCGGCTCGTCCAGGTTGCTGCATACCCAGTCGAGCAGTCCGGCCAGGCGGTCGCCGTGCACATTTGCCGGCACCGGCTGCTGGATGTACTGCGCCTGACTGCCCTGGCGATGCGGCGGTACGACGAGCCGGCGCGCGACATAGCTCGCCGTCTGCGCACCGCACCGCTTGCGCAGCACATGCAGGCAACAGTCGAGACCGGCTGCCGTGCCGGCCGAGGTCAGCACGTCGTCGTCGTCGACATACAGCACATTGGGATCGAGCTTCACCTTCGGATAGCGGCTCGCGAAGTCTTCTGCCCAGGCCCAGTGGGTGGTAGCCGGACGGCCATCGAGCAAACCTGCCGCCGCCAGCACGAACGCGCCCAGGCACAGCCCGACCAGTTGCGCGCCACGCGCGTGCGCTGCGCGCAATGCGTCGAGCAATGCCGCGGGCGGAGGCTCGTTCGGGTCGCGCCAGCTCGGCACGATGATTGTGTCGGCGTCGGCGAGTGCGTCGAGACCATACGGTGCAGCGATCGAAAAGCCCGCGGTGGTCGACAGCGTGCCCGGCTCGGTCGCGCAGACGCGAAAGTCGAACGCTGGCACGCCGCCGTCGCCGCGGTCTTCGCCGAACACCACGCAGGGCACTGAAAGATGGAACGGGCTGATGCGATCGAAGGCGACGACGGCGATGACGGGCCTCGTATCGGCATCGACAACGCCCGTACGGCCCGTACGAGGAGCCTGGGACGGCCGTCGTCGAGCGCCACGACGGGAAGCAGAACCGGAAACCGGGGTGGGCATCGCAGGCTCCTTGATGTGAAGTAACAGGCAGGACGGACCGGCCACGGACAAACTTCGAAAAGCACGAATGGCCCGATCTTATCGAAAGCTGTCATTCGGGTCACTGTCGGCTTCGCCGCGGAAAGCGAAGAATGCGGTCATCGCTGCTGCACTGGAAAGAACCGAACCGCCGGTGCGTGGCGAGCCCTCCAACCAGAGAAGGAGTTTCGCCATGACTACGCCCCACCGCGCCCTGATCGTCATCGATGTGCAGAACGAATACGTCACCGGCGACCTGCCGATCGAATATCCGCCGGTGCAGGTTTCGCTCGCGAACATCGGCCGCGCGATGGACGCTGCGCGCGCCGCGTCGGTCCCAATTGTTGTTGTCCAGAATCTGGCTCCGGCTACTTCGCCGCTCTTCGCACGCGGCACGGAAGGCGCGGAACTGCATCCGGCCGTCGCGTCGCGTGAGCGCGACCATCTCGTGACGAAAACGTTGCCGAGCGCTTTCCCGGAAACGGACCTCGCCGCCTGGCTCGCGCAGCATCAGGTCGACACGCTGACGGTCGTCGGCTACATGACCCACAACTGCGATGCGTCGACGATCAACCATGCGGTGCATTCGGGGCTTACGGTCGAATTTCTGCACGACGCGACTGGGTCGGTGCCGTACGAAAACAGCGCGGGCTTCGCGAGCGCGGAGGACATCCATCGCGTGTTCAGCATCGTGCTGCAATCGCGCTTTGCTGCGGTCGCCGGTACGGATCAGTGGATCGAGGCCCTTGCGGCGGGCCAGCCGCTGGAGCGCGGCAACATTTACACGTCGAACCAGACGGCGCGCGCAACGCGTAGAGCGGCCTGAGACGGGATGCGCCGCCTGAGCGACGCACGATGATGCAAAGAGGGCCCGCAGGTGGGAGGCGTTCATTCCATTTCGCGTGTCAGAGGGGCGCTGAACGCAAGGCGGGGCTCAGGCGCAGCATGTCGAATATGCCTTTGACCATCTGCCCGGCGTGTTTCTCGACGTCGAGCGCGCCAGGCAGGAACAGCATGTCGCGCAGAGCCCCGCCGACGAACGCATGCAGCATCGACGTCGCCCGTGCCGTATCGAGATCCGCCGGCAACTGGCCTTTCGAGATTGCGTTGCGCAGGCCGCCCTCGATGCTCCTCAGTGCGTCGCGCATGCTGTTCTGATTGCGGGCCATGACTGGGCCCATCTCCTCGACGAATTCGCACTTCAGAAAGAGGATATCGAACACGCGCCGGCGGCGCGGGTCGTTCGCCGTGTCGCGCAGACAGAACGTACAGATCTCCATCAGGCGCGCGAGCGGATCCGCCTCCTCGGGATCGAGCGAGGCCGCCTTGAGTTCGTCGAGCGGCAGCAGCACGCGATCGAACATCGCGGTGAAGAGTTCGCCCTTGTTGGCGAAATGCCAGTAAATCGCCCCGCGGGTCACGCCCGCTGCCTGGGCGATGTCGGCCAGCGACGTGCGCGACACACCCTTGTCGAAAAACACCCGCTCCGCGGCATCGAGGATGCCGTTGCGTGTTTCCAACGCCTCTTCCTTCGTTCGTCGGGCCATATCTGTATGAACCGCTCTCGTTACGGGTTGTCCCGGAGCCTATTAAACGCGTCCGATAACAATCCGTTCAATAGTTAACCGATTTGCGAACTGATCTTGCGGACCCTACCGCTTCGGCGCTACAAACCGTCTTTTACGTGCATCCACGAATGTATATATAATAGCACCCCATCGATCGGATAGCCCAAGCCGTGTCGACCGGTTAATATCCGACACTGTTGTCTTTTAAAACGCTTGCGAACCGCCTGATATGGCGTCGCAGTGCGGCATTTCCCGGTTTGGCGCATTTGCCCTGGGCTGTTCTGGGCTATCGATCAGGCGTCTTCTGACGCATGCGTGCGCCGTCGTCCCCGGGGTAGGGATGCGCGCACTTTTTCATTCTCAGTCTTTGACAGAGGTCGCTCCATGCGCGTCGAACGGGTTCCATTCCGCTTAATCAGTGCCGCGACGGCTGCCGTATTTCTTGCAGCATGCGGACCAAAACAATCGGCACCTCCGCAACAGACGCCCGAAGTCGGCGTCGTAACCGTCCAGCCGTCGGCAGTGCCGGTCACCAGCGAACTGCCGGGCCGTACCAGCGCCTACCTCGTCGCGGAAGTCCGCGCACGGGTGGACGGCATCGTCCTGCGGCGCGAGTTCACGGAAGGCTCCGAGGTCCAGGCCGGCCAGCGTCTCTACAAGATCGACCCGGCTCCGTATATCGCGACGCTGAACAACGCGAAGGCGTCGCTTGCGAAGGCCCAGGCAAATCTCGCTTCGACCTCCGCCCAGGCAGCCCGCTACAAGGTGCTCGTCGCGGCCAACGCCGTCAGCAAGCAGGACTACGACAACGCCGTGGCCTCTGAAGGGCAGGCGGCAGCAGACGTCGCTGCCGGCAAGGCCGCGGTCGACACCGCGCAGATCAACCTCGGCTACACCGATGTGACGTCGCCGATCACCGGCCGCATCGGCAAGTCGGCGGTGACGCCGGGCGCCTATGTGCAGGCGAGCCAGGCGACGCTGCTCTCGACGGTCCAGCAGCTGGATCCGGTCTACGTCGACGTGACGCAATCGAGCCTCGACGGCCTGCGGCTGCGCCGTGAGATCCAGGAGGGGCGTCTGAAGACGAACGGCCCCAATGCCGCCAAGGTCACGCTGATCCTCGAGGATGGCCGGAAGTATCCGGAAACCGGCAAGCTCCAGTTCACCGACGTGACCGTCGACCAGACCACGGGTTCGGTCACCGTCCGCGCAATTTTCCCGAACAAGGACCGTGTGCTGTTGCCGGGCATGTTCGTGCGCGCAAGCATCGAAGAGGGTGTGAACCAGAACGCGCTGCTCGTGCCGCAGGTCGGCGTGACGCATGACCAGAAGGGTCAGCCGACCGCGCTCGTCGTCGACCCGGACAACAAGGTGGTGTTGCGCCAGCTCGTCGCGTCGCGCACGTACGGCCAGAGCTGGGTCGTCGATGACGGCCTGAATCCGGGTGACCGCGTGATCGTTCAGGGCACCGAGAAGGTCCGCCCCGGCGCGTCGGTGAAGCCGGTCCCTGCACAACTGCCTCCTGCGCCTGCCTCCGCTACTGCGGCTCAGGGTGCCCCGGCGGCCAGCGGTGCGCAGACGGCCCCCCAGGGGGACACGCCTCACAACGCACAAGCTGCCTCCGCTGCATCGGGCGCGCAATAACAGGGAGCCCGCTTCATGGCAAAGTTCTTTATCGATCGCCCGATTTTTGCATGGGTGATCGCCATCATTCTGATGCTGGCGGGTCTCGCGTCGATCTTTACCTTACCGATCGCGCAATACCCGACCATCGCGCCGCCGGCCGTGCAGATCAGCGCGACCTACCCGGGCGCCTCGGCGAAGACCGTTGAAAATACCGTCACGCAGGTGATCGAGCAGCAGATGAGTGGTCTCGACCACCTGCTGTATCTGGCGTCGACGTCGGATGACTCCGGCACGGCCACGATCACGCTGACGTTCGCGGCCGGCACCAATCCGGACATCGCGCAGGTGCAGGTGCAGAACAAGCTGCAGCTCGCCACGCCGCTTCTGCCGCAGGTTGTGCAGCAGCTTGGCACGAGGGTCACGAAGTCGAGCAGCAGCTTCCTGCTGGTGATGGCATTCGTGTCCGAAGACGGCAGCATGAACAAGTACGACCTGGCGAACTACGTCGCGTCGCACGTGCAGGATCCGGTCAGCCGTCTTGACGGCGTGGGCACGGTGACGCTGTTCGGCACGCAATATGCGATGCGGATCTGGCTCGACGCGAACAAGCTGAACAACTTCGGCCTCACGCCGCTCGACGTCGAGACCGCATTGCAGGCGCAGAACGTTCAGGTGGCGGGCGGCTCGCTCGGCGGCACGCCGTCGGTGCCGGGTCAGCTGCTGCAGGCGACGATCTCCGAAGCCACGCTGCTCAGCACGCCTGAGCAGTTCGGCAACGTGCTGCTGAAGGTGAATCAGGACGGCTCGCAGGTGCGCATCAAGGACGTCGCGCGCATCGAGCTCGGCGGCGAAAACTACAACTTCGACACGAAGTACAACGGCGCGCCGACCGCGGGCTTCGGTATCCAGCTGGCGACCGGTGCAAATGCGCTGGCAACGGCCAAGTCCGTGCGCGCAAAGGTCGACGAACTGTCGAAGTACTTCCCGCACGGTCTGGTGGTGAAGTACCCGTATGACACGACGCCGTTCGTGCGCGCGTCGATCGAGGAAGTGGTCAAGACGCTGCTCGAAGGTATCGTGCTCGTGTTCCTCGTGATGTACCTGTTCCTGCAGAACCTGCGCGCCACGCTGATCCCGACGATCGCCGTGCCGGTGGTGCTGCTCGGCACGTTCGCGATCATGGGCGTGGTAGGCTTTTCGATCAACGTGCTGTCGATGTTCGGTCTCGTGCTGGCGATCGGCCTGCTGGTGGACGACGCGATCGTGGTGGTGGAAAACGTCGAGCGGGTGATGGCCGAGGAGGGGTTGTCGCCACGCGACGCAACCCGCAAGGCGATGGATCAGATTACCGGCGCGCTGGTCGGCGTGGCGCTCGTGCTGTCGGCGGTGTTCGTGCCGGTGGCGTTCTCCGGCGGTTCGGTCGGCGCGATCTACCGGCAGTTCTCGCTGACGATCGTGGCGGCGATGGTGCTGTCCGTGCTGGTCGCGTTGATTCTGACGCCGGCGCTGTGCGCGACGATCCTCAAGCCGATTCCGCAAGGCCATCACGAAGAGAAGAAGGGTTTCTTCGGCTGGTTCAACCGGACGTTCGAGAAAAGCCGCGACAAGTATCACGTTGGCGTTCACCACGTGATCAAGCGCTCGGGCCGCTGGCTCATCATCTATATGGTGGTGATTTTCGCGGTCGGGCTGCTGTTCGTGAAGCTGCCGAAGTCGTTCCTGCCGGATGAAGACCAGGGCACGATGTTCGTGCTGGTGCAGACGCCGGCCGGTTCAACGCAGGAAACGACCGCCCGCACGCTGAAGAACGTGTCCGACTATCTGCTCACCACCGAGAAGAGCATCGTCGAATCGACCTTCACGGTGAACGGCTTCAGCTTCGCCGGTCGCGGGCAGAACGCGGGTCTCGTGTTCGTGCGGATGAAGGACTATTCGCAGCGCCAGCGCTCGGACCAGAAGGTGCAGGCGCTCGTGGGCCGGTTGTTCATGCATTTCGGCGGCTACAAGGATGCGCTGGTGTATCCGGTGAATCCGCCGTCCATTCCTGAACTGGGCACCGCAGCGGGCTTCGACTTCCAGTTGCAGGACCGCTCGGGTGTCGGTCACGAGGCGCTGATGGCCGCGCGCAACCAGTTGCTGGGCATGGCTGCCAAGGATCCGGTACTGGCGCAGGTACGTCCGAACGGCCTGAACGACACGCCGCAGTTCAAGGTGAACATCGATCAGGAGAAGGCTTCGGCGCTTGGCGTATCGTTGGCGACCATCGACCAGACGTTCTCGATCTCGTGGGCATCGCAGTTCGTGAACAACTTCCTCGATACCGACAGCCGGATCAAGAAGGTGTATCTGCAGGGCGACGCACCATTCCGGATGACGCCGGAGAACCTGCACGACTGGTACGTGCGCAACTCGGCGGGCGGCATGGTGCCGTTCTCCGCGTTCGCTTCGGGTGCCTGGACGTTCGGTTCACCGAAGCTGGAGCGCTACAACGGTATTTCGTCGGTGGAAATCCAGGGTGCCGCGGCGCCTGGCAAGAGTACCGGCCAGGCGATGACGGCGATCGAGGCCATCGCAGCGAAGCTCCCGGCGGGCATCGGCTACGAATGGACGGGTCTGTCGTTCCAGGAACGCCAGTCCGGTTCGCAGGCGCCGATCCTGTACGGCATCTCGATTCTGGTCGTGTTCCTGTGTCTCGCCGCGCTGTATGAAAGCTGGTCGATTCCGTTCTCGGTGATCATGGTGGTGCCGCTCGGCGTGATCGGCGCACTGCTCGCCGCGACGCTGCGCGGGCTCGAGAACGACGTGTTCTTCCAGGTGGGGCTGTTGACCACGGTGGGGCTGTCGGCGAAGAACGCGATTCTGATCGTGGAATTCGCCCGCGAGCTGCAGCAGTCGCAAGGCATGGGGCCGGTCGAAGCGGCGCTCGAAGCATCGCGTCTGCGGTTGCGCCCGATCCTGATGACGTCGCTCGCCTTCATTCTCGGCGTGATGCCGCTTGCCATCAGTAACGGCGCGGGCTCGGCCAGCCAGCACGCGATCGGTACCGGCGTGATCGGCGGGATGTTGACGGCGACCTTCCTCGCCATCTTCATGATCCCGATGTTCTTCGTCGTGATCCGCGCGAAGTTCGGTGGCGAGAAGGAAGACCCGGATGCAGCGCTCGATCACTACAACCAGCACCATCCGGACAACCCTGAAGGTGGGGCGGGCGGCAATGGCTCGGGCAACGGGTCTGCGAGCTAAGGACATAGAGATGCAAAAACACTCTTTGATTGCAGTCGCGGTTGCACTTTTCGCCGCGGGCTGCACGATGGCGCCGAAGTACGAACGCCCGGCCGCGCCCGTGTCGGACAGCTTCCCGACGGGCGGCGTCTACGCGACCCAGCCCGTCGCGGCGGCGGGCGGCCCGAGCGCCAACGGCCAGGCGGCAACGGATATCGGCTGGCGTGACTTCTTCGCCGATCCGCGTCTGCAAAGGCTGATCGAGATCGCGCTGAAGAACAACCGCGATCTGCGCGTGTCGGTGCTGAATATTGCGGCGTCGCGTGCGCAGTATCAGATCACGCGCGCACAACTGTTCCCGACGCTCGAAGCGGCGGCGTCGGAAACCAAAACGCGCACGCCGAAGGATCTGACGTTCTTCGGCAATACGATCTCGACCGAGTATTCGGTCGGCCTCAACGCCTCGTGGGAAATCGACTTCTTCGGCCGGATCCAGAGCCTGAAGGATCAGGCGCTGGCGCAGTATCTGGCTACGGCGCAGGCTCGCAAGGCGGCGGAAATCTCGCTCGTGTCGTCGGTGGCGGACCAGTATCTGACCGTGCTGGCCTTTGACGATCTGCTGAAGGTCACCGAAGCCACGCTGAAGATCGCGCAGGATTCGTACAACCTCACGAAGCTGCAATTCGATACGGGCACGGGTTCCGAACTCGATCTGCGTCAGGCGCAGACCGTGGTCGAGCAGGCCACGGCGAGCATGCAGTCGCAGGCGCGTCTGCGGGCGCAGGCGGAAAACGCGCTCGTGCTGCTGGTCGGCGAACCACTGCCGGCGGATCTGCCGCCAGGCATGCCGTTGAACGACCAGAATCTCCTCGCGGATATTCCGGCAGGGTTGCCGTCGGATCTGCTGCAGCGTCGTCCAGACATCATGGAAGCAGAAGAGAACCTGCTTGCTGCCAATGCGAACATCGGGGCGGCGCGCGCGGCGTTTTTCCCGAAGGTTTCGCTGACCGGCAGTTTCGGTACGCTGAGTCCGTCGCTTGGCGGTCTCTTCAAGGCGGGTTCCGCGGCATGGTCGTTCGCGCCGCAGATCACGTTGCCGATCTTCGAAGGTGGTGCGAACAAGGCCAATCTCGATCTTGCGCACGTGCAGAAGAACATCCAGATCGCGCAGTACGAAAAGGCGATTCAGACGGCCTTCCGCGAAGTCGCCGATGGTCTCGCGGCACGTGGCACGTTCGACGAGGAAATTGCGGCGCGTGAACGCAACACGTACGCTGAGCAGCGCCGCTTCGAGCTGTCGGACCTGCGCTACCGGAACGGCGTCGACAGCTATCTGTCGGTGCTGACCGCGCAGAACGATCTCTATGTCGCGCAGCAGACGCTGATCACCGCGCGCTTGAACCGGCTCACGAACCTGGTCGATCTGTATCAGTTCCTGGGCGGCGGCTGGATCGAGCGGGCAGGCGAGCAGCCGCGTCCGGCCGATGCACCCGTCGACTACGGTGCAGCGAGCGCGCCTGTTGCAGCTTCGGCGCCCGCGGGCTGACAGGTGTCGCCATCCAGTGATCGGGCAGGCAGCATTCGCCGGATCTCTGGATCTCAGGCAGTAGAAAACGCCACGGCAAGCCGTGGCGTTTTTCATTGGCGCATCGCGCGACGGGGATCGCGCGGCGTACTACAAGCCGTCTTCAGTGTGCGTCCGCGGCGCGCGCTTCGAACTCGTGGCTCGCGCGGAGGGCGTCGTCCCTTGCTGGCTGATCGCCTTGCGCGCGGCCGTCGAAATCGTGACCGGCACGGCGGATATCGTTCTTCGCGGCGCGTTCACCCTTCACGCCGTTGAAGATCAGGTTCAGCACGACTGCGGACACCGACGCAAGCAGGATCCCGCTATGAAGCAGCGGCGAGAGAGCCGGCGGCAGTTTCGAGAAGAAGTGCGGCGAGACGACCGGCACGAGGCCGAGACCGATGCTCACCGCGACGATGAACAGGTTGTGATGGTTCTTCACGAAGTCGACCTTCGAGAGCACCTTGATACCGTTTGCCGCGACCATCCCGAACATCACGATACCCGCACCGCCGAGCACGAACGCGGGCACCGACGCCACCACCTGCGCCATCTTCGGAAAGAGGCCAAGCATCACGAGGATCACGCCGCCCATCGCGCAGACGAAGCGGCTTTTCACGCCCGTCACGCCGATCAGCCCGACGTTCTGCGAGAACGAGGTATGCGGGAACGAGTTGAAGATGCCGCCGATCAACGTGCCGAGACCGTCGACGCGCAGACCGCGCACCAGTGTCTTCTGGTCGACCGGCCGGTCGACCATGTCGCCGACCGCGAGGAACATGCCGGTCGATTCGATGAACGTAACGAACATCACCGTCACCATGGTCGCGATCGACAGCGGATCGAAGTGCGGCAGGCCGAAGTGGAACGGCATCACGAAGCCGACCCATGGCGCGCTGGTCACGCCTTCCATGTTCACACGGCCGAGCAGGGCCGCGATCGCGAAGCCCGCGACGATACCAAGGAGCACTGAAATATTCGCGATGAAGCCCTTGCCGAATTTGTTGATCAGCAGGATCAACGTGAGCACGACGAGGGACAGTCCAAGGTAGACAGGATTGCCGTAATCCGGATTGCCGACGCCGCCCGCCGCCCAGTTGATCCCGACTTCCATCAACGACAGTCCGATCACTGAAATCACCACACCGACCACGACAGGTGGAAAGAACCGCAACAGCTTGCCGATCGCAGGCGCGAGGAAGATGCCGACGATGCCGGCTGCAATCGTCGAACCGAAGATGTCGAGAATGCCGAGCGACGGATTGGTGCCGATCGCGACCATCGGGCCGACGGCCGCGAACGTGCAGCCCATGATCACCGGCAGACGGATGCCGAAAATCCACAGGCCGAGCGTCTGGATCAGTGTGGCGATGCCGCACGAGAACAGGTCGGCGCTGATGAGAAAGGCAATCTGTTCTTTCGGAAGCTTGAGCGCGGCGCCGATGATGAGCGGAACCGCAACCGCTCCGGCGTACATGACGAGCACATGCTGAATGCCGAGCGTCAGCAACTGGCCTGCCGGCAGTCGCTCGTCGCACGGGTGAACCGTGTTCGATTGCATCTTGTCTGTCTCCACATCTCGTTTTCGGGATGGCTCCAAGGTATGTGGAACGAAAAGATGCAACAAGACCGCTGGAGCCTATTCCGGACTTCCCGACGACGATATGGGTAGCGCGCGTTTGAAAGCCAATCGAAACATGCGCGGTGGCTGAACGGCCGCCAGGCCTCGTGTCGCGGTGCACGGCTGTCACGCGCGCACACGGACGGCATCGCGTGATATGTGTGAAAATCGATAGAGCGTATTCGCAGCAGCACATAGTGTCGTTTTGACACTGCCTGTAACGTGCCGGGGTTAACCCGCGAGTCGCGAGTTTCAGCGCCCCTCCGGCACGCTGCCGGATACCGTCAAATGCGGGTGATCACCATCCGTCAAACTCATACTTTTCGCCCATGCGTTTTCTCGGCATCGACCTCGGCACCGGCTCACTGAAACTGGCAATCGTCGATGAGGAGGGACGCGAGCGCGCCGCGGCGAGCGTCGCGTATGCGATCGAAACACCACGCCCTGGATGGGCCGAAACGTCCGTCGAGACATGGTGGCGCGCGCTGTGCGAAGCGTCGGCGCGACTGCCCGCCGAAGAGCGCGACGAGGTCCGCGCGATTGGTTTCTCCGGACAGATGCACGGTGTCGTGCTGAGCGATGCACAAGGGCAGGCGGTGCGGCCCGCCATGCTCTGGCCCGACACGCGTGCGCTTGCGCTGCTCGATGCGTGGCCCGAACCGCAACCGAATCCCGTAGCGCCAGGCATGGCCGGTCCGCTGTTGCGCTGGATCGCGCTCCATGAGCCGCAGTCCGCACAGGCGACGCGCTGGGCATTGCAACCGAAGGACTGGCTACGCGTGAAACTCGGCGGCGCGATGCTGACCGATCCGTCCGATGCATGCGCGACCGCGCTCGCCGATCCGGCAGGCGTATGGGATTCCGCCCTGCTCGACCGGCTTGGTTTGCCGCATGAGTGGTTTGCGCCATTGGCGCCGTCGTATGCGGCGGGCGGCACGTTGTCCGGCGAGGCGGCGACTGCACTGGGTCTGCGTGCCGGGATCGTGCTGGCGACGGGCGCCGCCGATACGCCATGCGCTGCGCTAGGCAGTGGTCTGGCGCGCGATGGCGACGCGCTTCTCACCACCGGCACGGGTGGGCAGATCGTCGTCCTTGCAAGCGATGAACCGGACGCGGCGCACGGTCTGCATCGCTATCGCGCGGCGACCGACCACTGGTACCGGATGGCGGCGATGCAGAATGTCGGCGTCGCGCTGGAGACGGTGCGCGGCTGGCTGTCATACGAATGGCCGGATGCCTATCGCGATGCGTTCGCCGACCACGCGGCCGCCGGCCTCACGTTCCTCCCGTATCTCACCGGCGAGCGTTCGCCGTGGCTCAATCCTTCGGCGCGCGGCGGCTGGCTCGGCCTTGCACTCGGTCATACACGCGGAACAATGATGCGTGCCGCTTTCGAAGGCGTCGCGTTTTCGCTGCGTGCGGGGCTCGATGCGATCCGTCGCAACGGGGCTCATGTGACGACGCTGCGGCTCGCGGGCGGCGGTTCCGTCGATGCGCGCTGGCGGCAACTGCTTGCCGATGCGCTCGATGTCGAACTGCATGCGGTCGATTGTCCCAACGCTGCGGGGCGCGGTGCTGCGATACTTGGCGGGCTGGCGAGCGGACACTGGCATGCTTCCGATCTGGCGGCCCTCGCGCCAGCCACGACGCGCGTTGCCGGCCCGTCAGGCGACACAGCGCTGGCTGACCGCTACGCACGCTTCCTCGATCTATACGCGCGGACGGAGACCTGGTTCCCCGTGCGTGATTGAACAACGGGATGTCGCGTGGAGTCAGCGAGACGGCCAATGGCACAACGACCGGCGACGCAATTTCGCCGATGATGTTGAGCGTCAGGCACAGCGCCAGCGCATCACCAGGCTCAGGCGCGCACCACCAACAGGATTCGCAACACCCGGCACGACCAGCATGCACTGATCGTTCCGCGACTTGATGGACTCAAAGGAGCATTTACGATGAAGACGAAAGCAGCAATCGCATGGAAGGCCGGCGCGCCGTTGACGATCGAAGAGGTCGATCTCGAAGGACCGCGTGCGGGCGAAGTGCTGATTGAGGTGAAGGCGACGGGCATCTGCCACACCGACTACTACACGCTGTCGGGCGCGGACCCGGAAGGCCTCTTCCCGGCGATTCTGGGTCATGAGGGCGCGGGTGTCGTCGTCGATGTCGGTCCCGGTGTCGGCACGCTGAAGAAGGGCGATCATGTGATTCCGCTCTACACGCCGGAATGCCGGCAGTGCAAGTTCTGCCTGTCGCGCAAGACCAACCTGTGCCAGGCGATCCGCGCGACGCAGGGCAAGGGCCTCATGCCCGATGCGACGTCGCGCTTCTCGATCGACGGCAGGCCGCTGTTTCATTACATGGGCACGTCGACGTTCTCGAACTACATCGTGGTGCCGGAAATCGCGGTCGCGAAGGTGCGTGAAGACGCGCCGTTCGACAAGATCTGCTACATCGGCTGTGGCGTGACGACGGGCGTCGGCGCCGTGGTGTATTCGGCGAAGGTCGAGGCGGGGGCGAACGTGGTGGTGTTCGGTCTCGGCGGCATCGGCCTGAACGTGATTCAGGGCGCAAAGATGGTCGGTGCGGACAAGATCATCGGCGTGGACATCAACCCGGGCCGCGTGGAACTGGCGAAGAAGTTCGGCATGACGCACTTCATCAATCCGAATGAAGTCGAGAACGTGGTCGACCACATCGTGCAATTGACAGATGGCGGCGCGGACTACTCGTTCGAATGCATCGGCAACACGAAGGTCATGCGTCAGGCGCTCGAATGCACGCACAAGGGCTGGGGCCAGTCGTTCATCATCGGCGTGGCGGCGGCGGGCGAAGAAATCAGCACGCGGCCGTTCCAGCTGGTGACGGGCCGCGAGTGGAAGGGCTCGGCTTTTGGTGGCGCGCGAGGCCGTACCGACGTGCCGAAGATCGTCGACTGGTACATGGAAGGCAAGATCAACATCGACGACCTGATCACGCACCGTCTGCCGCTCGAACGCATCAACGAGGGCTTCGATCTGATGAAGAAGGGCGAGTCGATCCGCTCGGTCGTCCTGTATTGAGGAGCGCCAGATGCTCGAACTGCTGAATTCTCACGCGTGCCACGGCGGCGTGCAGCGCATTTACCGGCACGATTCGCAGACGATCGGTCTGCCGATGCGTTTCGCTGCCTATCTGCCGCCGCAGGCGCTGCACGAGAACACGGGACGTGTGCCGGCGTTGTTCTATCTCGCTGGCCTGACCTGCACGGAAGAAACGTTTCCGATCAAGGCGGGCGCGCAGCGCTTTGCCGCGCAGCACGGCATCGCCCTGATCGCGCCGGACACGAGTCCGCGCGGTGCGGGTATTACGGGCGAGAGCGCGGCATGGGACTTCGGCGTGGGCGCAGGCTTCTATGTCGACGCGACGGAAGAGCCGTGGTCGAAGCACTACCGCATGTATTCGTACGTGCGCGACGAGCTGCGCGAGACCGTGCTGGCGAATCTGCCCGTCGACGGCGGGCGTCTCGGCATCTTCGGGCATTCGATGGGCGGCCATGGGGCGCTGACGCTGGCGCTGCGCAATCCGGACATCTATCGGTCGGTGTCGGCGTTCGCGCCGATTGCCGCGCCGATGCGTTGTCCGTGGGGCGAGAAGGCGTTCAGCGGTTATCTGGGCGACGATCGCAACGCCTGGCGGCAGTACGACGCGAGCGAGCTGGTCGCAAACGCATCGCACAGGTTCGCGGCAGGCATTCTGATCGATCAGGGTCTGGCAGATCAGTTTCTTGCCGAGCAACTGAATCCGGAGGTCTTCGAGGCGGCATGCCGCGCCGCGGGCCAGCCGCTCACGTTGCGTCGTCATGAAGGCTACGACCACGGTTATTACTTTATCCAGACCTTCATCGAAGATCATCTCGCGCATCATGCCAGGGTATTGCTCGCCTGATTCTTCGCGCTTGATGTGAAACGGGGCGCCGGATCCTGTCCGGCGCCCCGTTTTTTTCCTGGGGCTGGCACGAGGCCGGGCCCCGGGCCAACGTCGGTGCCAACCTCAACCTCAACGTCGACCCAACAGACTCCCCCCGTACACCAGCGCCGCGAGTGCGGTGATCCAGAAGCTTGTCGGCCAGTCGGTGTAGAACGCGAGCGTGACACCGAGCCACGCCTGGGCGAGCGCGAGCAACGCCGCAAGGACGAGCCCGGTGGAGAGCCGCGTCGTCAGGTTCTGGGCGGCGGCCGCGGGCCCGACCATCAACGTGAACACCAGCAGGACGCCGACGATCTGCGTGCATGCGGCCACGGCCAGCGCGGCAATCGCGAGAAACAGCACCGACACGAGCCGCAGCGACACGCCTTTCGCTTCCGCGAGTTCCGGCTGCAATGAAGCGAACAGCAACGGCCGCATGATGGCGGCAAGCGCCAGCAGACTCACCACGCCGAGCGCTGCGAGCACCCCGAGCGTCGAGCTGTTCACGCCGAGCACATTGCCGAACAGCAGCGCCGTGACCTGCGTCGCGTAGGCGGTGAAGAAGTGCAGGAACAGCAACCCGAAGCCGAGCGACAGCGACAGGATCACGCCGATCGCCACATCGCGCCCCGCAAGACGCTCACCGAGCGCGCCCATCCCGACGCCGGCTGCGAGCGTGAAGCCGATCATGCCCCAGATCGGCGAAATGCCGACCAGCACCGCGCCGGTCGCGCCGGTGAAGCCGACGTGCGAGAGCGCGTGACCGGCGAATGTCTGTCCGCGCATCACGAGGAAATAACCGACGATGCCTGCCAGCACCGCGACGATCCCCGACGCCGCGAACGCGTTCACCATGAAGTCGTATTCAAACATCGTGCGTGTGTCCGTCGCGGTGTGAGTGGTCTGGCTGGCCGTGCGAATGGGAATGTGAACGCACATGTCCGTGACCGTGCGGGTGCGTATCGCCGCCGTGGTCATGCTCGTGATCGTCTTCGTGCTCGTGATCGTGTTTTTCGACTTCGACGTCGCCCGACATCACGAAAATGCGGCCGTTGACGCGCATTACCTCGATCGTGGAGCCGTAAAGCCGCGACAACACCGGCTTCGTGATGACTTCATCCACGGTGCCGAGCGCCGCGACGCCGCTGCCGAGATACAGCACGCGATCCAGTGCGTGAAGCAGCGGGTTGAGTTCATGCGCGGAGAACAGCACGGTGATGCGCAGCTCCTGCTGCACCCGCCGCACGAGTTCGACGACGCTTTTCTGATGATGCGGATCGAGACTGATCAGCGGTTCGTCGAGCAGCAGGAGACGCGGGTTGCCCAGCAGACATTGCGCCAGCAGCAGGCGTTGGCGCTCGCCGCCCGACAGCTCCGATAGCGGCCGTCCAGCCAGTTCGCGAGCGCCAACGAGCTCGAGCACGCGATCGACCTCGCTGCGTGCAGCCGCGCTGTGACGCGGCAGACCCCAGCGATGCCCGTCGGCGGCCATCGCGACGAAATCGCGTCCACGCACCCGGCGGCCCGCCAGTGCGCTGCGCGTCTGCGGCATGTAGCCGATCGACGGATTGCCGCGCACGACCGGTTCTCCGAGTACGCGGATTGCCCCGCCCGCGGCGGGCACAAGGCCCAGTATCGCGCGCATCAGCGTGGTCTTGCCCGCGCCGTTCGGCCCGAGCACGCCGATGAACTCGTTCTGGTTCAGGACGAGACTCGTATCGCCGAGAATCGTGCGTCCGCCCAGTTCCAGCGTGACGCGTTCGAGTTCGAGTACGGGAGCGGAGCGGGGAGCCGCTGCGCCAGTCGATGTCATTGCGTTTTTCCTTTGCCTGCGTCGCCGGCGGCGAGCGCTTTACCCAGCTCGTCGAGCTGCGACAGCATCCACTGCTGGAAGGTCTTGCCGCCCGGCTGCGTTTCGGTGACGCTCACCGTCGGCACGTTCGACTGCTGTGCGAGTTTCAGCATGCGTTTGGTCAGCGCCTCGGTTGCCTGGCTGTTATAGATCAGCACGCGCACGCGTTTCTCGCGCAGATCGCGCTCGAAGGCGGCGATGTCGGAAGCACTGGCCTCCGTGTCGTTCATTGCCGCCAGCTGGAAGCGCTGGTTGCGCATCTCGAGACCGATTGCATCCGACATGTAGCCGAACACCGGCTCGGTCGCCGTCACCGGCACATGAGCATAGCGCGTGCGCAACCCGGCGACCCTGGCGTCGATCGGCTTCAGCGAATCGAGAAACTTCGCGAGGTTCGCATCGTACGCCGGTTTGTGCGACGGGTCAGCCGCGACGAGCGCCGCGTTCACCGCGCGCGCCACTGCCGGCATCGTCGACGGCGCGTACCACAGGTGCGGATTGTCGCCGCTCTTCTTGCCAGTGAGGTCGGCGGCGACAATCACCGTACGCTTCGCGTTGTTCGATGCCGCGAGCAGCTTCGCCATCCACGGATCGTAGTCGGCGCCGTTGTAGACGACAAGGCTCGCGTTCTGCAGCGCGCGTGCCGTCTTCGGGCTGGCTTCGAACAGGTGCGGATCCTGGTCAGGGTTGCTGAGGATGCTTGTCACGTCGACCCGGTCGCCGCCTAGCTGGCGTACCACGTCGCCGTAGAAATTCTCCGCTGCGACAACCGGGATCTTCGCATCGGCGGCAAAGGCAGTCTGACCGAACGCCAGCGCGAGCGCGCCGGCCGCCAGATACTTCGACAGGGCGTGCACGGGGTGCGCACGGTTCCATAGAGCACGGAGGGTCGTCATCGTTTGTCGGGTCCTTGAAAGATCGGCCGTCTTGTCTGTCGGGCGCGTTTCTGTGCCGGGCTGGCATGAGAGCGAAATGATATAACGTATCGCAGAAGTTTGACACTGCGATGCAACCTTGTCGCCTCCCGCGCTATCCCGCGAGGGCCGGACAAGCGCTGCCGCGCTGCACCATCGAAATCCTGCATTCCGCCTTGACATGGCCCGATGCGTATCCGATCATTCGATCACAAAGAGAGCAATTGTTCGCGCAACGAGCGTTCGCTCACCGCGCATGCAGAACGAACGAACCGGAGACATCTGTGGCAGCACGATTACAGGACAAGGTGGCGATCCTGACCGGCGCAGGCAGTGGAATCGGCGAAGCGGTCGCGAGGCGCTATCTGGAAGAAGGCGCGCGCTGCGTGCTGGTCGACGTGAAACCTGCCGGCGAGTTCGCGCAGGCGCTTGCCCAAAGTCATGGCGAGCGCGTGCTGACGATTTCCGCCGACGTCACTCGCCGCGACGACATCGAACGCATCGTGTCGGCCACGCTCGAGCGGTTCGGCCGGGTCGACATCCTCTTCAACAACGCGGCGCTCTTCGACATGCGCCCGCTCCTCGACGAATCCTGGGACGTGTTCGACCGCCTGTTCGCGGTCAACGTGAAGGGCATGTTCTTCCTGATGCAGCGCGTCGCGCGGCATATGGTCGAACAGGGGCAGGGCGGCAAGATCATCAACATGTCATCGCAGGCGGGACGGCGCGGCGAAGCGCTCGTGTCGCACTACTGCGCAACCAAGGCGGCCGTGCTGAGCTACACGCAATCGGCGGCGCTGGCGCTCGCGCCGCACAGGATCAACGTGAACGGCATTGCGCCGGGCGTGATCGATACGCCGATGTGGAGAGAAGTCGACGCGCTCTTCGCGCGTTACGAAAACCGCCCGCCAGGCGAGAAGAAGCGCCTGGTCGGCGAAGCCGTGCCGCTCGGCCGCATGGGCGTGCCGGAGGATTTGACGGGCGCGGCGCTGTTTCTCGCTTCGTCCGATGCGGACTACATCACCGCGCAGACGCTCAACGTCGACGGTGGCAACTGGATGAGCTGATCGACACAACAACCGCCAGAAGCATCACTCGAAGAACGACTAATCCAGAAGGAGACACTTCATGAAACCCGCTTTCCAGACCGCGCTCAAGGCGCTAGGTGCGAGCACCGTTGCATGCGCGGCGTTGAACGCATCGGCGGCGACGGTGACGATCGCCGCCCTCAACAACCCGGACATGATCGAGCTGAAGAAGCAGTCGTCCAACTTCGAGAAAGCGAATCCGGACATCAAGCTGAACTGGGTGATTCTCGAAGAAAACGTGCTGCGCCAGCGCGCCACGACCGACATCACGACCAACAGCGGCCAGTTCGACGTGATGATGATCGGCACCTATGAGACGCCGCAATGGGGCAAGCGCGGCTGGCTCACGCCGATCACCAACCTGCCCGCTGAATACGACCTGAACGACGTCGTGAAGACGGCCCGCGACGGCCTGTCCTACAACGGCTCGCTGTACGCGCTGCCGTTCTACGTCGAAAGCTCGATGACCTTCTACCGCAAGGACCTGTTCGCGGCGAAAGGCCTCAAGATGCCCGACCAGCCGACCTATGACCAGATTGCCCAGTTTGCCGACAAGCTGACCGACAAGGCCAATGGCATCTACGGCATTTGCCTGCGCGGCAAAGCCGGCTGGGGCGAAAACATGGCGTACGTGACGACGCTCGTGAACACCTACGGCGGCCGCTGGTTCGACGAAAAGTGGAATGCGCAGCTGACGCAGCCGGAATGGAAGAAGGCGGTCACGTTCTACACGGATCTGCTGAAGAAAGACGGCCCGCCGGGAGCCAGCTCGAACGGCTTCAACGAAAACCTGACGCTGATGTCGTCGGGCAAGTGCGGCATGTGGATCGACGCGACGGTGGCTGCCGGCATGCTGTTCAACAAGTCGCAATCGCAGGTGGCCGACAAGATCGGCTTTGCGCCTGCGCCGATCGCCGTGACGCCGAAGGGCTCGCACTGGCTGTGGTCCTGGGCGCTGGCCATTCCGAAGTCGTCGAAGCAGGTCGATGCGGCGAAGAAGTTCATCACCTGGGCGACCTCGAAGGAGTACATCGAACTCGTCGCGAAGGACCAGGGCTGGGCATCGGTGCCGCCGGGCACGCGTAGTTCGACTTACGCACGTCCGGAGTACCAGCAGGCCGCACCGTTCGCCAGCTTCGTGCTGAAGGCCATCGAAACGGCCGATCCGAACAATCCGACGCTGAAGCCCGTCCCGTACACCGGCGTCCAGTTCGTCGGCATTCCGGAGTTCCAGTCGTTCGGCACGGTGGTGGGTCAGAGCATCTCCGGCGCCGTGGCCGGACAGCTGGCAGTCGATCAGGCGCTCACAGCCGGACAGGCCACCGCGGACCGCGCGGTGCGCCAGGCGGGTTACCTGAAGTGACATCGAGTTCGACGTCGATCCCGACGCCGCTCTCGACGTGAAGCGCCGGCTGACATCCCCATGTCAGCCGGACGACGGCAGTGCAGCGGGTTGCCGAAGCCTCGCGGCCCGCGCTTTACCGAACAGGTGGTTCGATCATGCGTCATCTGCACCTTCCTCTCATGCACGCCCATCCCCAAACCGAACAGGAACGCGAAACCCGCAAGGCGGCGTCCGCACGATGGCTGGTCACGCCGTCCGTCGCGGTGCTGCTCCTGTGGATGGCGATTCCGCTCGCGATGACGATCTGGTTTTCGTTCTCGCGCTACAACCTGCTAAGCCCGGACGTCAGGGGCTTCGCCGGCCTCGACAACTACCGTTATCTGGCTAGCGATCCCGCGTTCGGTCCATCGATCCTGATTACGCTCGAGCTGATCGGCTCGGTGCTGATCATTACCGTGGTCGGCGGCATCCTGATGTCGGTGCTGTTCGATCGCAAGTTTTACGGGCAGGGCATCGCGCGGCTCCTCGCCATCGCGCCGTTCTTCGTGATGCCGACCGTCAGCGCGCTGATCTGGAAGAACATGATCCTGCATCCGGTGTACGGTCTTGTCGCCACCGGCATGCGCGCGATCGGCCTGCAACCGATCGACTGGTTCGCCACCTATCCGCTCACGGCAATCATCATGATCGTCGCGTGGCAATGGTTGCCCTTCGCGTTCCTGATCCTGTTCACGGCGATCCAGTCGCTCGACCAGGAGCAGAAGGAAGCCGCGCGCATCGACGGCGCCGGCCCGTTCTCGATGTTCTTCTTCATCACGCTGCCTCACCTTAGGCGGGCAATCGCGGTCGTGGTGATGATGGAAACGATTTTCCTGCTGTCCATCTTCGCCGAGATCTATACGACGACGGGCGGCGGTCCGGGCAACGCCACCACCAACCTGTCGTACCTGATCTACTCGCTCGGCCTGCAACAGTTCGACGTTGGCCTCGCCTCTGCCGGCGGGATTCTCGCGGTGGTGCTCGCGAATATCGTGTCGTTCTTCCTCGTGCGCATGCTCGCGAAGAACCTGAAAGGGGAGTACGAAAAATGAGCCAGGTTGCTGCTACACCTTCTACTTCGTCGCTGCCTTCGACCGCTTCGCCACTGGCTGTCGCCAAACGCAGCATCCCGGGCATCCTTGCGTGGCTGATCGCGCTGCTGCTGTTCTTCCCGATCTTCTGGATGGCGATCACCGCGTTCAAGACGGAGCAACAGGCCTATTCGTTGTCGCTGTTCTTCATTCCGACGCTCGACAGTTTTCGTGAGGTTTTCGCCCGCAGCAACTATTTTTCCTTTGCATGGAATTCGGTGCTGATTTCGGGGGGCGTCACGATCCTGTGTCTGCTGTTCGCCGTGCCGGCTTCTTACGCGATGGCGTTCTTTCCGACCCAGCGCACGCAGAAAGTCCTGCTGTGGATGCTGTCGACGAAGATGATGCCGTCCGTCGGTGTGCTGGTGCCGATCTACCTGTTGTGCAAGAACAGTGGCTTGCTCGATACGGTGACGGGGCTCGTGATCGTCTACACGCTGATCAATCTGCCGATTGCGGTATGGATGTCCTTCACGTACTTCAACGAGATTCCGCGCGACATTCTCGAAGCAGGGCGTATCGACGGCGCCGCGACCTGGCAGGAAATCATCTACCTGCTGATGCCGATGTCGTTGCCGGGTCTCGCTTCGACGGCGCTGCTGCTCGTGATCCTGTCGTGGAACGAGGCGTTCTGGAGCATCAACCTGTCGAGTTCGCACGCCGCGCCGCTGACGGTGTTCATCGCGTCGTATTCGAGCCCTGAAGGGTTGTTCTGGGCGAAGCTGTCGGCGGCCTCGCTGCTGGCGGTCGCGCCGATCCTGATCGTCGGCTGGCTGTCGCAGAAGCAACTCGTGCGCGGCCTCACGTTCGGGGCGGTCAAATGACCGCTGCGACCCGGGCACTGATCTGCGATTGCGACGGCGTGCTGATCGACAGCGAAGCCGTCGCGGCGCGGATGCTCGTGCACGAACTGGAAGCGCGCTGGCCCGACGCGGATGTCGAGCCGGTCGTGCTGCCGCTGCTCGGGCTGCGCATCGAGCGTGTGCTCGAAGGCACGGCAGCGCAGCTTGGCAGGACGCTCATGGCGAGCGATATCGATGCGATCCGCCGCGCGGTCGAAGCGGCGGCCATCGATGCGCCGTCGGTGCCCGGCATCGCCGCAGCCCTCGCGGAGATCCCGTTGATCAAGGCGTGCGCGAGCAACAGCTATACGCCGTACGTGCGTGCGGTGCTGGCACGCACCCGCCTCGCGGAACATTTCGGTGAGCGGCTTTTTTGCGCCGACACGGTGGCGCTCCCAAAGCCCGCGCCGGATGTCTACCTGGCCGCCGCACGCGGACTGCAGTTGACGCCCGATGCGTGTCTGGTGATCGAAGACAGCGTGACGGGCGTCACGGCGGCCACCGCGGCGGACATGACGGTGCTCGGTTTTATCGGCGGCGGCCACGCGAGCGACGCGCAGATCGAGGCGCTGCGTGCGGCGGGCGCCCAGCATGTGTTCGACGACATGCGGCAGTTGCCGACCTTCGTCGCGCAATGGATGGAGCACGTCGCGATCGGTCTGCATTGACTCGGGCGGCGTGCGGGACTAGCGTGCAAGCATAGCGCAGCAACAGCAGTACATACGGAGACAGATCATGGCAAGCGTAACCCTGCGTGGCATCGTCAAGCGCTACGACGACAACGAAGTGATGCGCAACATCAACCTCGACATCGCGGACGGCGAATTCGTCGTGTTCGTCGGCCCGAGCGGATGCGGGAAATCGACGCTGATGCGGATGATCGCCGGCCTCGAAGACATCAGCGGCGGCGACCTGACCATCGACGGTACGCGCATGAACGACGTGCCGCCCGCGAAGCGCGGCATTGCGATGGTGTTCCAGTCGTATGCGCTTTATCCGCACATGACGCTGTACGACAACATGGCGTTCGGCCTGAAACTGGCCGGCACGAAGAAGCCGGAAATCGATGCGGCAGTACGCAATGCCGCGAAGATCCTGCACATCGATCATCTGCTGGATCGCAAGCCGAAGCAGCTGTCGGGCGGCCAGCGGCAGCGTGTCGCGATCGGCCGGGCGATTACACGCAAGCCGAAGGTGTTCCTGTTCGACGAACCGCTGTCGAATCTCGACGCCGCGCTGCGCGTGAAGATGCGGCTCGAATTCGCGCGTCTGCACGACGAACTGAAGACGACGATGATCTACGTGACGCACGATCAGGTCGAAGCGATGACGCTCGCCGACAAGATCGTCGTGCTGTCGGCGGGGAATGTCGAGCAGGTTGGCAGCCCGAACCGGCTCTATCACGCGCCGGCTAACCGCTTTGTTGCCGGTTTCATCGGCTCGCCGAAGATGAACTTTCTGGAAGGGGTCGTGCAGTCGGTGTCGAACGACGGCGTGGTGGTGCGCTACGAATCCGGCGAAACGCAACGCGTGGCGGTCGAGCCTTCGAAGGTGAAGGAAGGCGACAAGGTGACCGTCGGTATCCGACCGGAACATCTGCACGTCGGCACGACGGAGTACGGCGTGTCGGCGAGCACGATGGCGATCGAGTCGCTTGGCGACGCGGCGTATCTGTATGCCGAATGCAGTGTCGCGCCCGATGGGTTGATCGCGCGGATCCCGCCGCTTGAACATCATGCGCGTGGCGACGTTCTGAAGCTCGGTGCGACGCCGGAGCATTGCCACCTGTTCGATGCTCAGGGCCAGGCGTTCGAGCGCAAGATTGTCGAGGTTCTGGCGGCTTGAGGTCAGGAAGCTGCGCCGCTCGCGGCGAGCTGGCGCAGCGCTTCCTGGGGTGCTGTTGCGCGCGGTGGCGCGCTTTTGACGTTTATGAACGCTTGCGCGCGACCTTCGGCGGGTTCGCCGCAGCATCCTCCAGCGCCGCACGGGCGCATCGCTCATCGGTCACCAGTCCCGACAGCCATCCGCCCTTCAGCGCGGCGATCACCGCATCACGTTTGCGTTCACCGCCCGCAAAGCCGATGGTGGGCCGCCTGGGCGGTGAATCGAGACGCAGGCTCGTCACGCGATCGCCCGTCGGCGATTCGACACGCGCGCCCGACGCGTTGATCGGCAACCCCAGCATTTCGGCGATCGCGCCGCGCTGCATCAGATCCTTCACTTCGGCGGACGTAATAAACCCGTCTTCGTGCAATGGACAGTTCGGCCCGATATTGCCGATCCCGACAAACGCCACATCGGCCGAAGCCGACAACGATTCGACGATCCGGTACAGCCGGTGATTGCACCACTGCGCACGTTCGGCATCGTTGTCGGCGATGAGCGGCGCGGGCAACAGAAAATGCTTGCCACCGGTCTTTTCCGAAATGTGCAGCGCGACGTCATAGCGGTTCGACGAGCCGTCCTGAGCGATTGCGCCGACCATCGACACCAGCCGGTGCTGCGGACGCTCCAGTTGGGCGATCTGATCGACGGCGGCCTTCAGCGTTCGTCCGCTGCTCACCGCGACGATCATGGGCTTTTCTTCCGTCAGATAGCGCTCCATGACCTGCGCGCCGGCCACCGCGAGCTTGCGGTCGATCTCTTCGGGACTGTCGTCGTCGACGGGCACAATCTCGCAGACCGACAGCCCATAGCGTTTCGATAGCTGATCGGCGAGGGCGAGACAGTCGGCAAGCTGATGATCGACGCGCACGCGGATCAGGTTCTTCTCGACCGCGAACGCGACGAGCCGTTGCGCAACAGGGCGCGACACCTGCAACTTCTCGGCGATCTCGTTCTGGGTATTGCCCGCGACGTAGTAGAGCCACGCGGCACGGGTAGCGAGATCGAGTTTTTCGGTTGACCTGGACACGATGGATCTTCGACGTAAGCGGCATGTGCCGCGTGGCAGGGTTCGGCGCGTGGATCGACGATGCTCGTGGAGTCTCGCGCCGAGCTTGGCAGTGGCCTTGTTTGAATGACAGGGTTACGGGACTGGCGGACTCATGCCAGGGGTTCGCGTGACGGGTCGAACAGAGGCCGCACGTGCCGGTACAGCGCACGGTAGCTATCCAGCCGTGCACGCAATGCCGCGTGGCGTGCCGCGTCCGGTACGAATTCCGCTTCGACGGGGGGCTTGGTGAGCACGGTCGCCGGATCGCCGCCCGCGGCCAGCCAGCCGAGGCGCGCGGCGCCGAGTGCTGCGCCGGTTTCGCCGCCGCCGTGCTTGCGCGTCGGCGTATCGAGCGCATCGGCCAGCAACTGCGCCCAGTAGTTGCTTCGCGCACCCCCGCCGATCAACGACAGCGCGCTCGCTTCGGTGCCCGCTGCGCGCAACGCATCGAGGCCGTCGGTAAGCGCGAGCGTGACGCCTTCGAGCACCGCGTAGCCGAGCAGCGCACGATCGGTCGCGTGGGTCATGCCGAAGAACACACCCTGCGCGTACGGGTCGTTGTGTGGCGTGCGTTCGCCGGAGAGATACGGCAGGAAGAGCGGCGCCGTCGCCAGCGCATCGGGCGCCAATGCGCCCACTTCGGCGAGCAGCGTCGGTTCGTCGGTGGACGTGAGTTTGCAGACCCAGCGCAGACAGCTCGCCGCCGACAGCACAACGCTCATCTGATGCCAGCGGTCAGGAATCGCGTGACAGAACGTATGCACGGCGGAAGCCGGGTTCGGCCGGAAGCGGTCGCCGACGACGCACAGCACGCCTGAAGTGCCCAGCGACACGAAGCCGTCACCCGGTTGGGTGGCACCGATGCCGATCGCGCTCGTCGCGTTGTCGCCGCCGCCGGCGGCAACGATCACGCTCGCGCGCAGACCGAATTCCCGCGCGATGTCGGGACGCAAAGTGCCGGACGGCGCGCTGCCTTCAGCAAGCCGCGGCATCTGCGCGCGACGCATGTCGCAGGCGGCGAGCAGCGCATCCGACCAGTCGCGCTTTGCCACGTCGAGCCAGAGCGTGCCGGCGGCATCGGATGGATCGGAGACCTTGTCGCCCGTCAGCATGAGGCGCAGATAGTCTTTCGGCAGCAGCACGCAGGCGGTCTGACGGAACAGCTCCGGCTCGTGCCGTTGCACCCACAACAGCTTCGGCGCCGTGAAACCCGGCATCGCGAGATTGCCGGCGATGCGGTGCAGGTCGGGCGCGCGCGCGGTCAACTCGTCGCATTCGTCGACGCTGCGCATGTCGTTCCACAGAATGGCCGGCCGCAGCACGCGGTCTTCGGCATCGAGCAGCACCGCGCCGTGCATCTGCCCCGAGAGACCAATGCCACGTACCTGCGCGAATTCATCGGGATGCCTGTCGCGCAGCGCGAAGAGCGCAGCGCGCGTGCCGTTCCACCAGTCGGACGGGTTCTGCTCGGCCCAGCGCTGGTGCGGACGCGATACGGTAAAAGGCGAGCCTGTCGTGCCGATCACGCGTCCACTGGAGGCGAGCAGCAGGACTTTTAGTTCGGACGTGCCGAGGTCGATGCCGAGATACATGGGCGCGGAACCTTCGTCATTGGGATGCGCTACTTTAGCCGCACGCGGCGCGCATGACCATGGGCGTTAGACCTGACTGGCGTTCATGGACCTCATCAACCTCAGGAAACAGCCTGTTCAACCGCGTAAGGCGCGTCAACCACGTTTGGCGAGCCACGCGTCGACGCGCGAGAGCGCACCGCGCAGCGCGTTTTCCAGCCCAGGCGTCTGCGCCATGCTGCCCCACAGCAGGCGGTCGGCGCAGAACGCCGTCAACGGATCGGGCGCTGTGAAGAAGCCGCGCGCGACGCGTTCGTCCATCACGCCGTCCTGATACTCATAAGGCAGCTTGCCGGCCTGCCAGCGGTCGAGGAAGCGGAAAAACAACGCAGGCAGCATCGCCGTGGCCGCGGGCTCCACGCCGCGAGCGAGGCATTCCGACAACGTCGGCGCGATGAAGCCTGGAATCTTCGAGAAACCATCGGCGGCAACGCGCTGGTTCGTGTCCTGGATATACGGATTGCTGAAGCGGTCGAGCACCACATCGCGATAGCGTGCGAGATCGAGCGGGCTCGGCGTGAGACACGGAATCACATCCTGCGTCACGTAGTCGTAGGCGAACTTCTGGATGTCGGGGTCGATCGTGCCTTCGTGGATGTAGCGCAGGCCCACGAGCGTGCCTGCCCACGCGATGCAGCTATGCGTCGCGTTCAGGATACGGATCTTGGCTTCTTCGTACGGCATGACGGACTCGACGAGTTCCGCGCCGACCTTCTCCCACGCGGGACGCCCTGCGCGGAAGTGATCTTCGATCACCCACTGGATGAACGCTTCACCCATCACCGGACACGCATCGTCGAAACCGGTCGCGGCCCGCACGCGCTCGCGCACGTCATCGGTGGGACGCGGCGTGATGCGATCGACCATCGAGTTCGGGGAGGTGGTATGGGCGTCGAACCACGCTCTCAACGCCGTGTCGCCGCGTCGCTCGAGGAACTCGCTCATGCCCGCATGGAAGCGCTCGCCGTTGCTGCGCAGGTTGTCGCAGGTCTGCAGCGTCACGGGGCCCGCGTTGAGCTTCATGCGTGCTTCGAGAATCGCGGCGAGCGCGCCATAGATTGTTTTGCGCGCGCCTTGCAGATCGGCCGCGAGATCGGCGTTGGCGGTGTCCAGATGATTGTGCTCGTCGAGGTAGTAGCCGCCTTCCGTCACCGTGAACGCGATGATCCTGCATGCCGGGTCTGAACCTGCCTCGATGAGTCCAGCCAGATCCGCCTGCCAGGGCAGCACACGTTCGATCGAGCGGATCGTCTCGTATGCGCGCTCGCCTTGCGGCGTGACGGTTTCGAGTGTGTAGACGCCGTCCTGCGCTGCCAGCGCCTCGAGCACGGCGTTCATGTCGCTGCGGATATTGCCGACCGTCAGCGACCAGTGCGGCTCGCTGGGCTCACGCGCCTCGTTCAGCCGGTGCAGATACCACGCCTGATGCGCGCGATGAAACGATCCCGCGCCGATGTGCAGGATCACCAGGGCGTTCGCGTCGCTGCCTTGCACGCTGTTCATGTGCGTCTCCTGAAAACTTTCGCGCACGGTCTGTCGCGTGCGTTTTTAGAGGTGGAGCATTTGCTCTGTGTGTGAACGAATGATCGTATCCAGCGAATCGAAAGTCAAGGCAATGCGCGGCGCTTTCTGTGGCGCAGCGCGGCGCGAAAGCCCCTGCTGGCCGGGATGGACAAACGCATAAGAGGCAGGCGAGGCGGCCAGCGGGCGCGAAGTCGCGCTGCTGCGCTGCATCATATTTGACCCGTTGCGGGTCGGTGCTGACCGGGATGCACTGAAAGTGTCTATGGCCGGCTTCTTTTTTTAGTGGTTCTGGACGCGTTTCACGTCTACTTTTTGCCATACAGGACGCTCATGGCGGGCACCGCGGACGGTCCTGGCTTCGGCGAACGACTTTTTCGTTGCCTGCGCTGATTTCCTGATCCACGTCATTTCCTGGAAGCGGCATATGAACGGAGTCGCTATGGATTACGTCATCGGCATCGACATCGGCACGCAGAGCACCAAGGCGTTGCTGGTCGACCGGCAGGGTGGAGTCATTGCGCAGCACGCGAGCAGCTATCGCCCCGATACACCAAGGCCGCTGTGGGCTGAGCAGTGGCCTTCGGTCTGGTTCAACGCGGTAGTCGAATGCATCGCGCGATGCGTCGCGCAGGCGAAAGAGCAGGGGATCGTGGCGAGTTCGATCAAGGCGGTATGCGTGAGCAGCCTGTACGGCGGTTCGGGCATTCCAGTCGATAGCGACATGCGGCCACTGTATCCGTGCCTGATCTGGATGGATCGACGCGCCACCGCGGAAGTCGACTGGGTTCGCGGGAATCTCGACCTGGAGCGTCTGTATGCGATAACGGGCAACAGCGTCGACAGCTACTACGGCTACACGAAGATGCTCTGGCTGCGCCAGCACGAACCAGACGTGTGGGCAAACACGCGCTACTTCCTGCCGCCGAACGCGTACGTGATCTATCTGCTGACTGGCGAAGTCGCGGTCGATCACAGTTCGGCGGGCAATATCGGCGGCGTGTACGACATTGCGCGGCGCGGCTGGTCCGCCGAAGCGCTCGACATGCTGGGCATTCCTGCAACGATGATGCCTGAACGGCTCGTCGAGTCGTCGGAGGTGGTAGGCGGATTGCTGTCGCAATGGTGCGGGCAGCTGGGGCTCGAAGCGGGCACGCCGATCGTAGCCGGCGGGGTCGATGCGGCAGTTGCGACGTTTGCAGCAGGTGTGACGCGTGCCGGGCAGCATGTCGCGATGATCGGCACCAGCATGTGCTGGGGTTACATCAACCAGAGCGTCGACGCGCGCCATGGGCTCGTCAGCATGCCGCACGTCTTCGACGGGCAGCACGACCTCTATGTATTTGGCGGCGCGATCACGGCTGGCGCATCGGTGACCTGGTATCGCGAGCAGTTTTGTCACGAGGAAGTCGAAGCCGCGCGCGCGACGCCGCACGGCGATCCGCACAGGCTGCTTGAAGACGCCGCGGCGCGCATTCCGGCGGGTTCGGACGGTGTGATGTTCCTGCCCTACCTGATGGGTGAACGCAGCCCGGTCTGGGACGCCAGGGCGAGCGGCGCGTTTATCGGCCTGAGTCTCTTTCATACGCGCGCGCACCTGTACCGTGCGGTGCTCGAAGGCGTCTCGTTCGCGCTGCAGCACAACATCGAAGCGGGACGCAAAGGCGCGCAGTCGCTCGATGACAAACTGATCGTCGTCGGCGGGGCGGCACATTCGGATCTCTGGATGCAGATCATCGCGGATGTGACTGGCTATCCGGTGTACACGATCAAGGAAGAGGTAGAGGCAGCGATGGGCGCGGCGCTGCTCGCCGCACTTGGGGCGAAGCTCGTTTCGCGTGAGGACGCACAGGGCGGGTGGGTGACGCTCGTCGAACGCGCGCAGCCCGATCCCCTTCGGAAGAAGCTATATGCCGAACGTTTTGGCATCTACACTGATCTGTATCCGGCGTTGAAGCCGCTCATGCATCGCCTGCAAACGGCATGAACACAATCTTCGATTTCTCCGGGCGCTCGATTCTCGTGACAGGTGCGTCGAGCGGCATCGGGCGCTCGACAGTCGAACTGCTGTGCGCGTCTGGCGCGCAGGTCGTCGGGGCGGCGCGCAACGTGAACGAGCTTGCGCGTCTCGCCGAAGAAACCGGCTGCGAGCCGCTGGTGCTCGACGTCAGCGACGAAGCGGCCATCGACGACGCGCTGGCATCGCTTGACCCTTTCGACGGTCTCGTGAACTGCGCGGGTGTTGCGCTGCTCGAACGCGCGATCGATACGACGGCGGCGAGTTTCGATTGTGTGATGGCGGTGAACGCGCGCGGCGCCGCGCTGGTGGCGCGGCACGTCGCTCGCGGAATGATCGATGCAAAGCGGGCGGGCAGCATCGTCAACGTGTCGAGCCACGCGTCGCTCGTCGCGCTCGACGATCACTTGAGCTACTGCGCGTCGAAGGCCGCGCTGGATGCGATCACGCGCGTGTTGTGCCTCGAACTCGGCCCGTACGGCATTCGGGTGAACAGCGTGAACCCGACGGTGACACTCACGCCGACGGCCGTAAAGGCGTGGAGCGACCCCGCGAAGCGCGAGCCCGCGTTACAGGGCATTCCGCTGCAGCGCTTCGCTGAACCGCGGGAAGTCGCGGAGCCGATTCTCTTTTTGTTGAGCGATGCGGCGTCGATGATCAGTGGTGTCGCACTGCCGATCGACGGCGGCTATACGGCGCGGTAAACGTGAGCGGCGGGGGGGGGGGGGGGGCCCCCCCCCCCCCCCCCCCGAAAAAAACCCGGGGGTTGGGGGGGGGGATTAAACGGACCGCCCGGCCCAAAAAAAGAAAAAAAAACACCACCACACAAATTGGACCAAAAAGGGCGCCCC
>NZ_JBNDKT010000040.1:0-64308 GCF_050435685.1 Paraburkholderia sp. GAS448 | reverse complement strand
GGCTCGTCGTCTCCGACGGCTACGCCGCCTTCGACTCCTCACCACCGGCCAAGATAGTTGTCAACGACCGGACACTGTAATTGTCGCGCTCCACGGGATGTCCGATTATCGACCACGTGCCGACAGCGTGGCTATGGAACGATAAGCCGAAGGGGTGACGCCGCAAGCCGTCTGCCACGCGTGGATCATATGGGTAGAATCAAAATAAAACGCAGCCTGAGCCGTCATGGCGAACGATTCTGTGCTGGTTCGTATTCGGTGTCCAGCAATGGTGATGCGCACTGCCTGCCTGATGAGGACGAACAGCAGACCATGGAGCGCAAGCTGCCGTTGAAGGGTTCGGACAGAGGAACGCGCCGCATCCAGCGGTGCGCGTCGCGCTGCAGAACTAGCGCGATGGTTGCGTGCGTGTGTCCGACCGTACGGTTTTGTGGGCGCAAAAAGTGCAAAGCTACGGCTAAGCAGCAACTGACGCGATAGCAGGATGCGTGCATCAGCAAGCGGATCCGCCCCCATGATCGGCACAAATGTCAATTCGGCCAATCGAGCTTCGTTGGTTGTGGCAGACGAGTTGCGGCGCCCCGGCGCCAAGGGTGGCCTACAATCTTTCGTTGGAAGCGTCAGCGCCGCACCACGTTTGTTCAGATTTGCACTTATTATGTGCATAGGCCCGTCGCGCGCTTGCCGCCAGGGCTGCAATTGGGGAGTTCCCTTTCTCAATCGCAGGCCCACGCAGAAGACCTGCGCGAGTTCCTGCCAACAAGAGCATCGGTCCGCTTTTTGCTTAGATTAGTAGACAGGTACAAGTTTGTTGTGACGCGAGGAGGATTCGAGCCTGTCCACGTGTTGCTGCATCCGAGGCCTCAGGCCTCGGGTTCGCGGGTTGCCGCAGAAGCGGATCCGCCACGGGCGCCGGTTAAATTTTGAGAAAGGAGTGAATGATGCGTCCCGGAAAACCGCTGAACGGTGCCACGCGAGGCTATATTATCCCGATCGGTGGCGCGGAAAATCGCGTTCAGAACCCGGTTATCCTGCGCCGCTTCGTGAAGCTTTGTGGTGGGTCACGTGCGCACATTGCAGTCATCCCCACGGCCTCCTCACTGGATGATACGGGGGATCTCTATGAGTCCGTGTTCCGCGATCTCGGGGCTGATCGCGTGAGCATCCTGCCGTTCAAGACCCGCGCCGACTGCGAGTCGGAGAGATACTTGAAGGTGCTCGATCGCGCTGACGGGGTCTTCATGACCGGGGGCGACCAGGTACGCCTCGCCGAGATGTTGAGCGACACGTCGGCGGCGGACAAGCTTCGTCACCGCAACGCACACGGCATGCACGTCGCCGGCACCTCGGCAGGGGCCTCCGCCATGTCCGCCGCCATGATCGCCGGCGGAAAAAGCGGGGCTACACCTCGCGCCGGGATGGTCGATCTGCAACCAGGCCTGGGTTTCATCAGCCGCTTTGTTATCGACCAACACTTCAGCCAGCGGGATCGACTCGGACGCCTGCTCACGGCGGTGGCCTCTATTCCATTTGGGGCCGGCATCGGGCTGGATGAGGACACGGCTGCATTCATCGGTCCAGACGATACGCTAGAGGTGGTAGGCAGCGGCAGCGTCACCATTATCGACGGGTCGAATCTTCGCAATTCCGCTGCAGATTCCGTCCGCCATGACGACCCAGTCGGCTTAACCGGAGTACGTCTGCATATTCTGGTTGAAGGCAATAAGTACGATCTCGGAACACATACCCTGTCAAGCGGCACGTTGTCCGCGAAGGGCTACGCCTCCAGCGGATCGAACGCCACTGCGTTGACATGATCGGTTAATAAACAAAACCCGGATCACCGACGACGCGAGCAGCGCTTGCCTGCATCGATACAGCGCGGCGAACCCCGGCCTTTTCAGGCCGGGGAGAATCTCAACCGCTCCACGCTCCGCTTCCCCATATAATCGCGAGAGGCACCAGCGACTGGGGCGGCAGAGGTAAGACGCCAGCTGATGCGAGCCCGGCAGCGGCAGAGCTTGGGCGAAAAGGCGGATTGCGTGGTAGCGGCACGAGACCTGGCTACTTTGCGATCTGGCACTCTACCGGAGTGAAAGTTGAGTCGTGCAAAGGCGTCCACGAGCGGCACACGAGGCTTTATCGTCCCTATAGGCGGCGATGGAAAACGAATACGGAGTGCCGCCATCCTGCGCCGCTTCGCGCAGCTCTGCGGCGGCTCCCGCGCACATGTCGGCATCATCTCTACCGCCTCCGAGATCCAGGACGCTGTTTATCGTTATGAAAGGGCGTTTCGCGATTTGGGAGTTGATCGGGTCAGTGTCCTGAAACTTGAGACCCGAGCCGCCTGCGAGTCGGAGCGGGCCTTGAACGTGCTCGATAGCGCCGATGGGATTTTCCTCATGGGGAGCGACCCAGTTCATCTTTCCGAGACGCTGGGCAGCACTTCCGTAACCCAGACGATCCGCAGCCGGAATGCACAGGGTATGCACGTGGCCGGCACCTCGGCTGGAGCCGCGTTCCTGCCCGAGCAGATGATCGCAGCCGGTCAAAGCGGCACGACACCCCGGGCCGACATCGTTCAATTGGCGCCGGGCCTGGGCCTGATCGGGCAGTTGATCATCGATCAGCACTTCCGCCACCAGGACCGGCTCGGGCGTCTGCTCATGGCCTTGACTTACAACCCGCTTGCCATCGGCATCGGCCTGGATGAAGACACGGCCGCCTTTATCGGTCCGGATCACACGCTGCAGGTGGTGGGTAGCGGTGGCATCACCATTGTGGACCCGTCCCAACTGCAACACTCCGCCATTCATCCAGATCGTCGCCATGCCCCTGTAAGCGTGATCGGCCTGCACCTGGACATTCTGGTTGAAGGCAGCCTCTATGATTTGACAACGCATATGGCGAGCATAAAGCGCTAATCCGGATTCACCCCGCCAAGCAAGCCTACGTTTTCGCAAGTCGTCCGGACCTCTCTCACAACGTTCCTGTACTCATGCGGCGTGGACCACCGAATCTCCGTCGCGGAACGATTCATGCAACGAAGCCTCCCGAAGGATCTTGATCTGGATGTCAGGAATAAAAAAGTCGGAATACATCAGATCGTTATCGACCTTTTCCCAGGAACCCGGCTTGCATATCTCGCACATCTTTTCCGTTCTGCTGTTTTCTATATAGATCCACGACAGAGCGCCAAAAAACCTTTCGTGCCTTTCCGGCATATTGTCCGATGAGCTTTCCATTGGCACCCACCCTACCGCGGGCACGTAGAACTCTACCCACGCATGATCATAATCCGGCGTGCAGACCGAGCCGACCCTTGTATATCTCAGTTTATACTCGGGCACCTTGAAATCCCCGACTGGTCTGCATGCCACTCCGCAAAGCCTCATTAACCCTATTAACAGCTCCATGTACTTTCCGCAGGTCCCTTCTCCGCCCCTCAAAGTCTCAACGGGACTTGTGTACCGGTTGTTATATCGATACTCCAACCTGCTATAAACATATTCGCGCACGGCTTTCGCAATTTTGACCACATTTCCACGCTCGCTCCTGGGCATCGCCGAAATCAGGTTCGCCGCGATGTCTTTTAATTCCTGCCTGCCCATATCATACCTGGATTCTTCTTTGAGAAATCGTGCCTTGATCTCATCTGGATAGCACGAATCCGCGACATTCAGCCTGTATCTTATTCCATACACTTCAATTACCGCACTGTAGCCAAAGGAGCGGCGTTCTCTATCAAGCTCGACTTCCGTCAAACTGAATTCGACAACCTCGTTGCCGCGCTCGTCTTTTTTTATAACACCAGGAACATCCCCGATTATCCTGATCGATTTCACCTTCTGTCTTCGCGTCTCGACAGGAATTGACAACCTGACGCACATCTTGACGCTCCCGATCTTCTCCAGAATATTACGGACAGGCTTCAGCATCTCAGCATAAGTAAATTCGAGTTCATACCCACCCGAAAGCCCGAAGCTTCCCGCCTCACCAAGGTCAATTATTTTATAATCGAGCCTCTCTATAAAGCCATCGCAAATATCCTTGTTGAGCTTTATATTTGGGCTACCGCCCACACCTGACTTCGAGTCCGCATCGTCAAAAACATCCCAGCTATTCTGATTATAGTATATGTAGATGTCAGGTTCTTCTTTATCTGACACGTTAACGGAAGCTATTCCCGACGCCCCCTCATGCGGTATTGTCAGTGACGCCAGATGCACCCCATCAAGGCTGTAGATATAAATAGCCCGATCGCCACTACTCAATATAAAAAGACAATCCCGATGCAAGGTAATATCGTTTATACCACTACCAACTTCGATCGTCCGTATCAATTCATTACTATCCAGAACGAACAAGGTCCCACCTTTGTCGAGCACGTAATATCTACCGCCTTTCCAGCAGAGCCCAACAATGTCCTTTGCTTCATCGATCGTGATGGGTTCCATGGCGTCACAGGCCATCCCGTTCTCTATCCCCACAGCATATATTGTGTTAACACGCGAATAATTTATAACACCGCCCGGTCGCATACATATCGCGCCCGCCCCCTTGAACTCGTGGAAGCTTCTGAAATTGACGACCCCTTGAAAGAACCCCGTCCGAACGTCAATTTTGCCAAGAGCCCCAAGCTGTGGATCCACAGCGAAGATCGCATCCGCTTCGTTGCTGTCGATCGAGCCGATATTCTTTGCAAAGAGGGGTCTAATCGATGTAACCACAAATCCCCCGACTCCTTTTGATCGATCAGGCATGGGCCGGGCTTACGCCCGACCCATTCTCTCCAGGTCTTGTCGGAGGCGGCGCTTGCGAGCGCGACAGAGTTCCTCGGGAGTGTGCGCTGCGCCTGCCACGCACAAGCGCACCAGGCCGGCTAATGCTCCCTGCCTCTCGACGCTTCTCGATCCCTGCCTCTCGAGGCTTCTTGCTCACTGCCTCTCAAGGCTTCTTCCTCATTGCCTCTCAAGGCTTCTTGAATAAAATCGGCGAAGTCCGAGAGATGTCTCATATTGGAATCCAGCGAATTGCGCGAAGACCCACTCATTGCTTCATGACGTATCAAGTCCAGGGCGACTTCGACGGCCATTCTCCGCTTCGAGAAGGCATCAAGCGTGGCGTCGTTATCGTTGTAGAGAAGAAATTTCTGTTTCTCGTCCATTTTGACTCTCCAAGGTATTGAACTCCATGAACGGCCTCGTGCTTCACCCGCCCTGGAGCCCTGTCACCGTAACCACGGCAAAAAGCGATTCAGTCTTCGATCTCTCGCGCCAGCCGCACGCCGCGCTCGTCACGGATGATCTCCATGCTACTACTGTCCCACTCGAACCCGCCCAGGTCGTCCAGACGGACCTTGACCCGGACCGGCCTTCTCTCGATGGCGTGCCCTGTTTGCGCATTCGGCCTGAAATGCACGATCTGCTCCCAGGCACGCGTGTAGTCCTCGCTCAACAAGAGAAGCAGGTCGCCAGGCCCGGCCATGTCGAGCGCCGACTGATTCGCCGCCTGCTCGTCGGCGATGACCTCGATCTGCTCTGCCCCGACCCCATTCTCGCGCAATGCTCCCCGCAGCATTTCCGGCACTTCGAGGTGATCGCGTCCACGCGAGTCGCTGTCCCGGTGACAGATGTAATGCTCAAAGTGGCCCGCAGCAATACGCCCGATCTCCAGGATATCCTCGTCACGGCGGTCGCCTGGAACCGTCAGCGAAACGATCTTCGCGCGCTCGGCTCCCAACCGGTCCACCAGGCCGCACATCGTCTTCACTGCCGCCGGGTTGTGGGCATAATCCAGAATCACCTTGAACGGATGCTGATCGCAAATGTTCAGGCGGCCGGGGGTCTGGAGGAAGGTGTTCTCAAAGGTGCGCAGGCCGTGGCGGATCCTTTCGGGATCGATCCCGAGGCCATGGGCGAGCGCCGCGGCGAACATCGCGTTCTGCACATTATGGAGTGCGAGCCCCTGCAGCGTAGCCGGGATCAGGTGCGTCCACAAAAGCGGAAAGCAGTGGCCGCTGTCCCACAGGCTGATCATGTGGCCGTTTATCTCTTCCTGCAGCACGACTGCCACGCCACCCGCCCGTATGTGCTCATTGACCAGGGAGTGCGCAGGGTTCATGGTCACGTAGCCCAAACGGTTTGCGTGGCTATGATCGGCCATCTTCAGGCACAAGGCGTCGTCGGCATTGAGGACGGCCATGTCCTTCGCCACTTCGATGACGATGCGCTTGACCTCCGCCATCTGCTCCACAGTTTCGACCCCACGCAGGCCGAGGTGATCGGCGCTCACGTTGAGACAGGCCGCTACGCTGGACTCCGGATATCCCAGACCCCGCCGCAGCAAGCCGCCGCGGGCCGTCTCGAGGACCGCGGCATCGACGGCAGAATCCGCAAGAATCGTGCGGGCGGACGACGCTCCGGTCATGTCACCCTTCACAGTCAGCCGTCCGTCGACATAGATGCCATCGGTCGTGCCCAGACCCACCGTGTACCCCGCCAGCTTCATGATATGAGCGAGCATTCGCGACGTGGTGGTCTTGCCATTGGTGCCAGTTATGCTGGCAATGGGGATGGTCCCGGGCGCACCGGGTGGAAACAGCATGTCGATGATGGGCCCGGCCACGTCCCTGGGCGTGCCTTCGCTGGGTGCCAGATGCATCCGTAGACCCGGGCACGCATTCACCTCGCACATGGCCCCGCCGGTCTCACGATATGACGCGGAGATGTCCGTGGTAATGAAATCAACGCCTCCCACGTCCAGGCCAATGGCCCTGATGGCCTGGACGGCCATCTCCCGGTTGTCCGGGTGCACGCTATCGGTGACATCGATAGCGGTGCCGCCGGTGGAGAGGTTGGCCGTGGCACACAGGTAGACGATCTCGCCCGGCTCAGGCACCGTCGCGGGGCCATATCCTTTATCGGCCAGGAGGCGTTGTGCCCCGCCGTCGAGCCCCACGCGGGTGAGCACGTTTTCATGCCCCACACCCCGGCGTGGATCCCGGTTGACCTCTTCCACCAACTCCTCGATGGTGTGAACGCCGTCGCCCAACACGTGTGCAGGGATGCGTCTGGCAACCGCCACCAATTGATCGTTGACCACCAGCATGCGGTAATCAGACCCCGGGATATAGCTTTCGACGAGCACTCCCTCGCTGTATTCCTGTGCCTTATCAAAAGCGAGTTCCACTTGCTCCGGCGTGGTAAGTTGAGTAGATACGCCCTGCCCGTGATTAGAGTCCAGGGGCTTGATCACGACGGGATAGCCGATGTCTTCGGCACGATGGACGGCGTCGCGGGCCCTATACACCTTGCGCTGCATCGGCACCGGCAGGCCCGCATCACGCAGGATCCCATTGGTCTCCTCCTTGTCTGAAGCCAGATCTACAGCGATCTGGCGCGTCTCGCTCGTGAGCGTCGCCTTGATGCGCTTCTGGAAGCGACCATAGCCGAGCCGTACCAGGCTGTTGCCGTTCACGCGCGTACACGGGATTGCACGCTTTCTGGCCGCACTTACCAGTGCGGCGGTGCTAGGCCCCAGGTCGCAACTTCGGGCATAACGGATGAATTCATCCAGTTCATGTTCAAAGTCGAATTCTTCATCGAGGTCCCGCTCCGGCTTCAGTTCGTCAGGAAGCAAATGCTCGATCAACGCCAGGGACAGGTCTCCGGCCTGCCGACCGATATCCTCGTCATGGTATTCGTAGACTATGTCGTAAAGCCCGCACGGCCCTGCGGCACGCGTCCTGCCAAAACTCACATCCGAGCCTGCCACCTTCTGCAGTTCGATGGCCACGTGTTCCATGACGTGACCCAGCCAGGTTCCCTCGCCTTCGCACATGCGCCGCACGAACCCGCCGGGGGTTTGATAAGAACAGCCATGTTGCTCAAGGCCGGGCAGATAGCCAAGAAGACGATCGATGAAGCCTTGGCCGAGACGGGCTGTTGGCCACTCTTCAAGGATCCCCAGATCGATGGTGTACCGAATGACCGGGAAATGGGCATGAATATTAGGTCCTTGGTAAGCTACGACTGACTTGACTTCCATTGCATGACCTCCTGCAGTTCTCGTTCCAGGTCAATGCTCTCTAAGGCTGCCGAAATCGTTACGGCCATGACCTGATCTGACTCGGTGGTGAGGTAGGTAGGAGACAAATTTGGACATCATGCATGCAGCGCTGCCCAGGATCACGCAAACACCAACGTGATGAGTCGAGCCTTCATTTCGTGCCAGCAATCCGCTCGGCCAAAATGGCTGAAGAGCATCGCCACGAAACGCCCCGCTTGACGGAGGGTTGCCGAGATGATCAGCGCTACCTTTCTTTTTGGCCCTGGTGCGCTCGATGAACTCGAGCACCTGACTGGATATGCTGCAGCGTGACCTCACGTCGGGTCTCCTGGCCGGTGGCGGATGCGTTAGACCGTCACCCACACCTTAACGCCCCAGCGTCATGATCTGTATTGGACAAGAGTGATTTCAGGCAAGGCGCGCGCCTTCGAGTGCGTCGCAACCGAAACGCACTCAGGGGTATCCCGAACACGATCCGCACTCGGAACAATCGCTGGCCGATCAGCCTCTTTAAAAATAGAGGCAATTCCGGATAAAGCAACGTTTTTCAGGCTAACCTTTGATCTTGCGACATCTGACTGCCTGTCGGTAGACTCAAGATGTGGCGCGTTAGCGGCGTAGATGGAAATGAACCTGTCACAACTTTTCACGTGAAAGTGTCACTTCCGACGTCCGCGGCATCCATCGCCGAAAACGCCCTTTGCATTCAATCACTTGACGCACGCGAAATAAACGTGTCAGCGCGCCGCTAGCGCTGGAACGAATCGTTTACCCGGAAACTGCGCCCGGCGGGCAGCCGTACGCGTGCTTCAGTCGTCGGTCTCGCTTGACCTCGGCACCCACGCATGTTGTGCCGATCCGCGTCACGTGTATTTGCCCGTAGCGACGAGCATCGAGACAGTTGCGAGCCACTCATGCAAGTGTAGGAACGCGTAAGCCAGCGACGACCGATTGCGGTTCGATCCCGCTTTCGCATTGTGCACGCCGGCGAGAGAATTGGCCGTAGCGACTACACGGTGACACGCACCAGATGCATCGGTACGGCCCCGCCAATAGTCGCGCATTCAGAATCTGGGGGGCTCGCGACCGTAGTGCAAACAGTGTGTCTCCAAGGCAATGCGACAAAGCCGGCGCGGCGAATCCGGATCGCGCGGTGTTGGTCCTGCTAGTCCGCGATACAGGTGCACGTATCCGCTGCGGAAGCGATGATTTCAATGTCCCATCCTGGCAGCGAGGGCGAAAAGCCGCTCATCATGGCCGTTTGAAAACTCAAAAACTTGTGGTTTTGCCCCGAGCGGCACGTGTTCACAGAGGCTGCCGCACCCGCGCTTGCCGTGGACACTCGCGAACGATCGTTTGCAACTCGCATGACGAAACCTCAGTACTGCCCGCTGGGCTGTCACGGGTGGCGCCAGGAATATCAGCCTCCGGATTCTCTTCTCCGTCCGCGATTCCATCTACTCAAATGCCGTGTGGATGCCAACACTAAGGTTGACCCAGAAAAACGGACATCTATCCTTTGGAGAAGGAGGTGCCGATTATGGGCAAGCATCGTACCCCGTACCAGGCGGAATTTCGGGCGCACATGGTCAATGCCCGGCATACAGGGAACGCGCGAAGGTCAGTGCCGGACTTGCAAGCGCGCTGACGGCGAGGGTAAGGCAAATAATCGTCTCCATGACTTGATTGATGGATGCTGCTGGCACCATTGATTGGCCCGTGCGATGTGAGCTTGCGTCAGCTGCCGAAGTACGGCGTACAGAACCTGACCGGTCCGACGCAGGCAGGAACGGCCGAATGAACTTGACCGATGCCGGTTTTGCTAGCCGCTTCGCGTTGGCCGGCGGCACTCGAACCTGGCGTGTCGGCACTCGTGCCGCTTTCGCTTCGCTGCCTGCGTTGGGCGACCTGTTGTGCAAAGATCGGGTTGACGTCGGGGTACGACCTGTCGGTCACGAAGCGGAGCCGTTGTCTTCTGCCTGGTCCAGCTCCTGGCGGACTTCCGCGCGGGTCTTCTCCTGGGCGAATGCGTTAGAAGCGATGCCTGCCGACGCGAGCGGGATCATGGAAAGGCTCAACACATAACATTTGTTCACTTCGCCTTCCTGGATTGATGGTATCCGTCAGCGCATCCCGTCATGAAGAACACAAAATCGCTCTAATGTGGTCACCGGCTCCCCGCGGCGGAGATACAGGCCAATTTCCGCACCATCTCGATGCATCCCTGAATTTGGCTGTTGTACGCGTAAAAATTTTGCTGCGAGACAACAAATTTCGCGCGATACTTGATTCGCCCGCTTCGTCTCCTCGCGGGTTCTTCACCGATGAATGGCCCGCTGGCGCGGGCCTCTTTTCTGGACCGCTGCGGTCTGACTCACGCAAGACGGCTTTGACATCATGGACCTTTGCGACGAGTGCGCCAAGCTTCGAGGCTGCTCCGCTGACCGGGTTCGAGAGGAAGGCATGACGCTGGTCGGCGTCGGTCAATGCGAGGGCGTAGTGGTAATCGAGCACTACCGATGTGAGAAGTGCCAGACGGTCATGGTTCGGCAACTCTGCGGGTGCTCGGCTGAACAAGTATGGACAGCAATTTCCTAGGCCCGTTTGCGCGCCATGTCTTCAAACGACTCCCCAGCTCGAAACCTGTCTAGCCGGTCGCTGGCGGCGGCAATCGCGGAAAGGGGCGCACGCTGCAGCTGTCGGTCGTACGTGGTCAAAATGGCTGCGAACTGCCTAAAGCCATCGTCGTCAAGTGACCAAATTCCCGAATCGCAACCGCGGTCGAATGCCGTCGAGATGACCGTTTCTGCGTCCTGCATCTGTTCAAACGTCGCAATCCCATAGCCAGCCTCCGCCAGCAATCCGGTAAGGATCATGGCCTGACATAGCGTCTGCGCGGCGTTCACGTTGCCTTGTCCGCGACGCATCGCATCGAGCGCGATATGGACATGAAGGGATAGGCGGTCTGCCTCTGGGCGTGGCATGGGAAAAAGCAAGGCGGATAAAGCGCGCGGACCAGCGCGATGCTGACGCTCATCATCGCGCTCCCGCCAAGCCCTTGCAGAATGCGAGCGGTGACGAGCGACGGCAGGGTCGAGGCGACCGAGCAGGCAAGCGACGCGACGGTGAACACAACCAGGCCACCGATGCATATGCGCCTGTGCCCGAGGACATCCCCTAACGCGGCGAATGGCAGAATTGTCGCGACCATGGCGAGCTGATAGGCATTGACGATCCACACGGATGCTGCCGGTGTGGAACGGAGATCGGCGCCTATCGAGGGAAGCGCTGTGTTTGCGATCGCGGTATCGAGAGTCGCCAGCGCGACCGCTAACATGACCGCTACCATCGCACGGCGGTTCTGTGCGGATATCGGGGCATCGAAGGCGCGTATGCCAGCGTTCGATTCTCGGTACTGGCAGAGACGCGCAATCTGCATCGGGTTGCACAAAAGACCGGGCTGACGCAATCGGCCGTCTCGAAGATCGTGCAGCGGCTGGAAGCCGAATTCGAAATCCAACTCGTGGACCGCAGGGGCCGACGCGTCGATCTCACTCCTGACGTCCTTGCTGCGCAATAGCGATTTGATCACGATGCTGACCGAGCAAATGCTCCAGTCCCATCCAGGTCGGGATCTTGTTGCCCTTCCCTACGAGACAGCGCTATTCGAAAGCAGGCTCAGGCTTTTCTATCGCAGGAAAACGTACATGTCGCCCGCGGTGCAAAAATTTCGCGCGGCGTTACACGATGCATTGACTGCCCCATGAAAGCGACCTGGAAGCGAAAACAACAAGCTATCGCACAAGTGGCGGCTGAGACCGGAAAGCCGTGGCCTCGATTCGGATGAACGCGACAGCAGCCATTCGCTCACCGCATCTGACAGATGACGAGAGCCGTCGCACCTATTCCGAGCGGGAATCGCGACTCAGGCCACAAATTCCGCGGCGCTCGCCGCTCGCCATGTTCTGCTGGCGAGCGGTTCAGCCCATTGCCCCGGGCGCGGAACATCCCGCGCCCGGGTGCGTGACGGGACGAGGTTCAGCTCCCTTGCAGCCGGATGTCACGCGACGACGCCCCGACGTACACCGTCCCGCCAGGCACATACCGCCAGCCATTGCGCGACGTGTCCCACACGCTCTGCATGCGCGGCGTGACCGTGATGCGGACGTGGCGTGCCTCGCCGGGGTTCAAGCCGATCTTCTCCCAGCCGACCAGACGTCGCGGCGGTTCGTCGCGGTAGGGCACGCCAAGATACACCTGCGGCACTTCCGCGCCCGCCATGCGGCCATCGTTGCGCACCGTGAACGACACGTCGATCGTGCCGTCAGGGCGATGGTTGACGGAAAGCCCCGAATACGAGAAATGCGTATACGACAGCCCGTATCCGAACTCGAACATCGGCGTGATGTTTTTCGCGTCGTACCAGCGGTAGCCCATGTTCAGCTTCTCCGCGTAGACGGGATCCGGCTCGAACGCGCCGCTCTGCCCCCACGTCGGCGTATCCTGATCGCGCACGGGGAAGGTGACGGGCAGCTTGCCGGAAGGATTGACCTTGCCGAACAGCACGTTCGCGATCGCATTGCCGCCGCCTTCACCCGGATACCAGGCTTCCACGATTGCCGCCACGCTATCCTTCCACGGCATCAGCACCGGGTTGCCGCTTTCCACGACGACGATCGTGCGGGGATTGGCGTGCGCCACCGCCTCGACGAGCGCATCCTGGTTCGACGGATTCGCAAGGCTCAGGCTTTGCAAATCGCCGAAGTCTTCACCCGCCGGCTGCGCGACGACGACAATGGCGACATCCGAGTTGGCCGCGAGCGCCGCCGCCTGGTTGATCTCCTGTTGCGTGTACGCGCGAAACGGCGTCTGCTGATCACTGTTGCCGGCAAAGCTCACCTGCGCCGACGGCGCGAGCGCGTGAATCTCCGCAACAATGGGCGTGTTCAGCTTCAGCCACGGATTGGTCCACCAACTGCACCCGGTCGATGTGCCGAACGTCAAGCCGCCGCAACCCGCGAATGCCCCCGTGACCGGATCACGTGTATTGCCTGACCCGCCGCCCGTCAGCACGGCCGCATCAGCGTGTCCGCCGATCACCGCAATCCGTGAGAGCGAGGCTGCGGCGAGCGGCAACTGGTTGTTGTCGTTCTTGAGCAGCACCATCGACTGCTCCGAGACCGCCTGCGCGAACGCGTTCGCGCCGGCGAAGTCGATCGTGGCGCCGCCCTTCGCAGGATCATCCATCACGCCGGTGCGGATCATCACGTACAGCTTGCGTCGCACCATATCGTCGAGGCGCGCGGTCGAAACCGAGCCGCTCGCGATCGCCTGCCGAACTGCCGTGGGTGTCAGGTAGACGGTGGAACCGACGTCCTCTTCCTCGTCGAGGCCGGCGTTGATCGCGTTCGCCGTACTGTGCGTCGCCCCCCAATCCGACTGGACCTGTCCTTCAAAGCGCCAATCGTTCTTCAGCACGTCGTTGAGCAGATGCGCGTTCTCACATGCATAGGCGCCGTTGAGCCGGTTGTAGCTGCACATCACGCTGCCTGGCTGCGCGCTTCTTGCGGCGATTTCAAACGGCAGCAGATAGAGCTCGCGCAACGTGCGCTCGTCGATCTGGCTGTTGCCGCCCCCCCGGTTATGTTCCTGCTCGTTGCCGGCGTAGTGCTTGATCGTGGCGATGACCTTCTCCCGCTGCGTGCCGTCGATGCGCTCGGCGAGCATCTCGCCGGCGAGCACCGGATCTTCGCCGAGATACTCGAACAGCCGGCCGCCGCGCGGCTCGCGCGCGAGATTCGTGCCGCCGCCAAGTCCCATTCCGAAGCCCTGTGCACGCAGTTCTATCGCAACCTGTCTGCCGAAATCGGAAGACAGGCGGCGATCCCAGCTTGCCGCGAGCGCGATCGTTGCCGGGAAGGTCGTGCTGGCCTGCGATGTGCTGCCGGAGCCCGTCGCGGAGTCGACCATGTTCAGATCAGGAATGCCGAGGCGCGGTACCCCTTGAATGTAGCCCGCACCGCCTCCCGGCACGGCGGACATTGCGTATTCCGAATGAATGAACTGCAGCTTTTCGTCGAGCGTCATCTTGCTGACGAGGGTGTCGGCACGCCGATGCGCGGCCGCCGATCCGAACGCGTTCATCGCAGTTGAAGTGGGCGCGAAATCGAGTGGAAAGTCGGGTACATCCGCACGGGCAGCGACGCACACGGCCGCCGCTAACGCGACCGCCGGCCATAGTTTCTTCTGCATATCTGTCTCTCCGAGATTCTGCTTTTGTTGGAATGCGGAAGCGGAGCGAGTCCGATAGGTTCATACCGGACACGAAGGCTGGCGACGCAGGGTGGCTGCGCAAACGTTTGCCTGCCGGGACGGAATCGGGACCATCGGATTGACTGTAGCGACTCTCCGTGCTGAGTAATGTAAGAATGTAGTCTGACTACAGCATCGGTACTTGTACTAATACGATGCGTTTTTATGCTGAATGATGGTTGTCCGTTGAAACTATTGGCGACTAAACGCGTTGAACGCGCAATGCCCAATGCATTCAGCATGACGAGTACTGACTGAAACTTAGGGATAAGGAATGCGCCAGCGAGGGTTACGGGCCGAGACGCCCTATTCCGTTGACGTTGAAGATGCGAAACGAATGAAATCATCCGATCCGCCGCAGCACACGCGGACCGTCCGGTAAAAAGCGGCTGCTTCGTCTATGCGATCATCCTCTGTCATGCCGCCAACCGGTGCTCATAGTACGGTCGGTCTCTGTCATCAAGAATCGCGTATTGCGCCGCCAGATCAGAAGCATCCGGATTCAGCCATGCATCCATGTTCTCAGGTTTAATCGGAATGATGCAGCGGTCGTGTCCGGCGGCTGCGATCTCCGGCGGCGGCTCATCGGTTATCGCGGCAAAGGACAGAAGGTCCGGCTCACCTTTACCTGACCAGCGCGACCACAGACACGCCACGAGCATGTCGTGAGCCGGATTCGGTCTGAACTCCAGAACGACATTCTCGTCCTTCTCGCCCTCCGCGAGTTGCCGACCTTCCATGCGCGCCCTGCTCACGTTCTCGAAAAACGCGTTGATGACAACAATGCCATGCGAATAACCGAAGAGAGATTTCCAGAACCCTTCCAGGTTGTCGCGACGCGCGTTATACGCGCCCGGGTACTTGACGTCGTATGACGCAGGCTTGCCAGCAATGCGGCACTGATAACGCATGGGCTTGATGACGCGTTGGCCGTGCTCCATCACCATGACCGGCGCGTAGTGTCCGGGGAAAATGCGCGAATCCTCAGCCTTCGGCGACGTACGACGGAGGTCATCGAGTCTGCCGAGGGTCCATTCGATCTTGTCGGTGGCGATGCGCCTGCTCTCCGTCGCCGCTTTCGTCACTTTCGTCTGTAGTGTGCGTTCCGCGTCAGCCAGGCGCGCGCGTTGTTTGAACAGGTCCTGCTCGAGCTTCGTCACCTGTTGCGCATTGAACCTGTCGATGAGCGCCCTGACCTCCCGTTCGTCGTCTGACTGCGGTTCCAGAAACGCATCCTCCATCGCCTTCGGTATCTTCGCCTTGCTGCTACCTTCTGCGCGCTCCCAGAAGAGTTGAATGAACTCCTTGATGCTGATGCGGGCGCCGAACATCCTGACGAACTTTCGATAATCCGCCTGAATCTGAGCCGAATAACACATTGGGACCTCCGTTTTGCGTAGCCTCAATGAAAATTCCTGCTTATCGATGGCAGCTCACCGAGCAGATGCGACATGTCCATCAGCTTGTGAGCAACAAGATGCCGGACCTCACCCTCGCACTGCCATACGCCGAGTACGCCGAGCAAAGACGCGCCCAGCACTTCCTTGCGCTGTCGCTCCAGTACCTTCGGCCAGATAATCACATTGACATTGCCGGTCTCGTCTTCAATCGTGATGAAGATGACACCCTTCGCGGTATCGGGTCGTTGACGTACCGTAACAATGCCACAGCCGCGAGCGAGCCGCCCATTTCGATAGGTCTGCAGCGTGGACGCCGGCATCAATCTGTTCGAGAGTAGTTGCGGGCGCAGGAGTTCCAGCGGGTGTCGTCCCAGCGTCAGCCCCATCGAACGGTAGTCATACACGATGTCGTCAGCTTCGGACGGCGCACCGAGCACGGGCGTCTCGTCCTCCAGCATTGCCGACGCCAGCATGTCCCTGTCCGGTACCGCGGCAACCGACTGCCACAAAGCCTCCCTGCGGTTGCCTGCCAGCGAGGAAAGCGCGTTGGCCGCGGCGAGCACCTGCAGGTCGTGACGATCAAGCTGCGCACGGCGGGCCATGTCGCTTACGCTCTCGAATGACCGCACCGCCCGGGCGGTCTCAATGCGTTCGGCGGACCCATCCCGCATGCCGCGCAGCAGCGAAAGACCGAGACGTACGACGGGTCTGCTGCCATCAGTCCCCTGCTCGAGCGAGGAATCCCATCCGCTGATGGTCACGTCAACTGGCAGCACCACAACACCATGCCGCTTCGCGTCCTGGACCAACTGGGATGGCGAATAGAACCCCATCGGCTGGCTGTTCAGCATCGCCGCCAGAAATGCTTCCGGCTCATGCCGTTTGAGCCAGCTGCTGGCGTACACCAGCAGCGCGAAGCTCGCCGCATGGCTCTCCGGAAACCCGTACTCACCGAACCCTTTGATCTGCTGGAATATGCCGTCCGCGAACGCCTGTTCATAGCCGCGTTCTTTCATGCCATTCACAATGCGGTCGTAGTACTTTTCAAGTCCTCCCTTCCTTTTCCATGCCGCCATCGCACGACGCAACTGGTCGGCTTCGCCCGCCGTAAAACCTGCGGCCAGCATCGCAACCTGCATCACCTGTTCCTGGAAAATCGGCACGCCTAGTGTGCGCGATAGAGCGATTTTCAGCGCCTCACTGGGATAGGTGACCGGCTCGAATCCCTGACGACGCTGCAAATACGGGTGCACAGCGCCACCTTGAATCGGGCCGGGACGCACGATCGCCACTTCAATGACCAGGTCGTAGAAGATCCGTGGCTTCAGCCGGGGCAGCATGCTCATCTGGGCACGCGATTCAATCTGGAACACGCCCACCGTATCCGCGCGCGAAATCATGTCGTAGGTTTCCTGGTCTTCGGGCGGAATGTCCTGCATTTCAAAGCGTTCGCCGCGCTGCTCCGAGACAAGGTCAAGCGTGCGCCGGATGGCTGACAGCATCCCGAGGGCGAGCACATCGATTTTGAGCAGCCCCAGCGACTCAAGGTCGTCCTTGTCCCACTGGATGACGCTGCGCTCGGCCATGGCAGCGTTCTCGACAGGGACCAGCCGTGTCAGCTTGCCTCGACTGATGACAAAGCCACCTGAGTGCTGCGACAGGTGGCGTGGGAAGCCCAGCAGCTGCGTGGCAAGCGACGCCCACGCCTGGATCAGAGGCGTCTCAGGGTCGAGGCCGCAGTCCGCGAAGCGCTTGAGCAGGTCCTTGCGGCCGTCGAACCAGTGATGGGATTTCGCCACCGCATCGACTATCTGCGGGTCGACACCCAGGGCCTTGCCTGTTTCCCTCAGCGCACCACGCGGACGGTATGTCGAGACGGCCGCTGCAATCGCTGCCCGGTCGCGACCGTACTTGCGATAGATGTACTGGATAACCTCCTCGCGCCGCTGATGTTCGAAGTCGACATCGATATCCGGTGGCTCGCCGCGCTCCTTTGAGATGAAACGCTCGAACAACATGTTGCCGCGTGCAGGGTCCACTTCGGTCACCCCGAGGCAATAGCAGACCGCAGAGTTGGCCGCTGACCCACGCCCCTGGCAGAGGATGTGCTGACTGCGGGCAAACCGGACGATGTCGTACACAGTCAGAAAGTAAGGCTCGTATTGCAGGTCCGCGATGAGTTCCAGTTCATACTCAATCTGCTCCTGAACGTTGTGCGGAATACCAGCGGGAAATCGCCGCTGCGCGCCGATCCAGGTTTCCTGTCGCAAATAAGCCGCCGGCGTGAAGCCGTCTGGAACGAGTTCGTCGGGATATTCGTACCGCAACTCGTCGAGCGAGAATGTGCAGCGACCGGCAATGTTCACCGTCTCGGCAAGCGCGTCACCAGGATAGAGGTTGGCCAGTCGCAACCTTGAGCGCAGGTGCTGCTCGGCATTGGGCGCGAGGCTGTAGCCGCACTCATGGACGGGCTTGCCGATCCGGATGGCGGTCATCGTGTCCTGAAGTGGCTTGCGTGAACGGACGTGCATCACGACGTTACCAAGCGCCACCACAGGGACGTCCTGTTGACGGGCAATGAACTCGACCGAGCCACGGTGAATGTCGTCCATGGCGCGCTGATGCAGCACAAGGCCGACCCACGCCCGGCCAGTGAAAGTGTCATCGAGCCACTCAACCTGCGCGTCAAGCACCTCTTCCTTTGCCGGAAAATCCGGTACCAGAATCGCCAGACAGTCGGGCATGCCGCGCAGGTGCCGATATTCCTTTTCGGGCCGCGAGAGGTCTTGCGGCCTGAGCCGGTATTCGCCCTTGGGCGCACGGGTGCGAGCGAGGGTTATCAGTTCGGACAGGTTGCCGTAGCCCTCACGATTCCGGGCAAGAAGAATCAGCCCGAACGCGGGCGAGCCATCGGCGTTCACCAGCCGGAAATACGAACCGACGATGAATGACAGCCCGGCTTCCTTCGCAGCAACGTGCGCGCGGACCACGCCAGCGAGCGAACATTCATCGGTGACCGCGAGTGCGGAGTAACCCAGTTGCGCGGCGCGTTCAGAGAGCTCCTCTGCATGCGACGCGCCATGCAGGAAGGTGAAATTCGAAAAGCAGAACAGCTCGGCGTACGCCGGCAGCGCGGTGAAGGTCGAATCCATGGTGCATCATCCGAACAGTCCGTGCAGAAACCACTGCGGCTCTTCTTCGGCATCCCGGCTGCTGACGCGCTCGCGGTACACCCAGTAGCAGCTCTGGTCGTCGCCCTGCGCGACGAAATAGTCACGCGTGATGAGCCCGCCGTCGTACCAGCCCGCTTCAATTCGCTCGCCGGGCGACACCATACGCAAGGGCGAACCGTAGAACGGCCGGTGCTGCCGTATCAGCAGGCGCACAGGCTTATCCAGCATCCAGGTCGGCCGCGGCAGCCCTTCGGGAAGCTCGATATTTTTCTGCTTCTGACTGACCGGCACCCACTGGTTGGCCACCTCGGGCCGGTGGTCGGGTGTCGGCGCCGGACGAAGCACATTCTCTTCGCCCAGCCTTGCCGCCAGCAGTTCGAGGAGCCGTGCGTGGTCCTCGGGAGAACCGCCGGGCTCGGGGAACAGGGTGTCCGATGCGGGCGCGGCGGCTTCGACCTTCGACGCATCGAGCCGCAGTGCGATGACGGGCGCTGTCAGTTCGATGCGATGCAGCCGCTCCTTGAGGAGCCGCACAAGATGGTCCTCGCGCCATGTCGGCTCGCCCAGAGCGACGTCGATGACTGTGGGTTCGATAGCGTTGCGTCCGCGCTCGTGCTCCAGCGACAGCTGAATGGCAGTCACCGCGAGTTGTTTCGCGCTCAGCCAGCCGCACAGCTGCACGATGAGCCGGTGCGCGCCGAAGACCGCGCCGTCGGCGTCTTCAAGGCGGTCGGGCATCTCGATGCGGGCCGAGAACGTAGGGGGCAACTCAAGCCAGTCGAACAGTTCGGGCGCGGTGCCGAATGCGCGGTCGAGCGAATCGAGCAGATGCTCGCCACATCGCCGCTGCAGGCCCGCGCGCGGCAGGCGCCGGATGTCGGCAATGGTCTCGCAGCCGAGGCCCGTGAACCAGTCAGAGAACGGACGGACTTCGGGGACGGCCAGCATGGGCAGCGCGGACAGCCGCTCTTCGAGTGTGGCGAGCTTCAGCACGCGCCGCGCACCCGGTCCACTCGCATACTTCGCCAGCAGCCATGCGCCCTGCCCGGTGGGCGCGGCGCTGATGCGTGCGGTCAGCCCGAGTGTCGCGAGCACGGCTCTCGCCTCCCGGCACAGCGCGAGCAGTCCGCCGAAAAGACGCAGGCTTGCGCCGACGTCAACCACGACGGTCGCCTCGTCGAGCAGCGTCACTTCGGGCGCAAACCTCATCAGCGCGATACCCACTTCGCATTGCGCCGCATCTTCGCGGCCTGCATCACGCTCGTGCATTTCCGTTTCCGGCGACAGGGTCAGCACACCGCCGCGTTTCATCCCCGGACGCACGCCAGCGGCGCGCGCCGCACTGTCCGCAATGACCACCTTGTCTTTCTCCAGTACCACACTGCCATGAGGCGGCTTAGACGACCAGTTCGGTCTGAAGACCTCGAGCGGCAACTTCGGCAAGTGGACGGCGAGAAAGACGCGCATGGCGGGAAAGCAGAACAGGTGTGGGTTGAAGGGGAATCGACAGAGGCTCCGTGCGCGTGGGCCCTCGTCGTTTCACGATGTCGACGGTCAGGCCGTCCGGTGCCGGTCGCAACGCCAGCCGCAGCAGCGCAGGCGACGAGTCCTGCGCCGCAGCCAGTGGCCGGACCATGATGAACAGGGTTTCCGACGACTGCGCCGCAAGGTGTAACCGGCGCAGCGACGAAGCCTGCGCATGCTGCGCCCAGAAGATAAGCGCGCCACAACTGCCGGCCCGGAGAATCTGCTCTGCAGACCACAGCGCGTCCGCTGTTTTTTGTGCTTTGACCCGCAACACCTGCGCGAGGGAAAGGCCGATATAGCTCAGCCCAAGACCGTCAGGCGTGTGCGGCGGCTGAACGAACGCGATGGGCCGCTTGTCCGCGGCGCTGAGCGCCGGTCGCAGCAGCCGCAGCTCCCCCACACCCGCCTGCTGGACCAGCAGGTCGACCAGCGCACCGACCGGCCAGCCACCACCGGGAAGTTCGGCTGACAGGGCCGGATAACCGGTATCAATCACCCGTCCACGGCTGCGCGCGAGCTGCGACGCCCGCCACAGGGACGGGTGAATCTCTTCTGCGCGGACGGAAGGTGCGGACATGGGATTGTAAAAGACTGTATATTTATACAGTATCCTACACTCAAATCCGCGAAATTGAACTGACACTTTTATATCGAGGCTCCCTATGGACATGCGTACCAGGAAACCCACTCCTCATCCGATGCCGGAGCTAGCTGCATTCATCGCCGACCTGCGTGATGCATTCGGCGACACCACCATCGATGACATCATTTGTCGCGGGAAAGCGGGTGAACCCGTCTTCTACGTATGTGAAAATGGCACGTCCGTCGGAACGGCCAGTGCGTCGAGCACCAACGCGTGGCAGGTGGACGAATCCCTTCGCGACCGGCAGCTTTGCCCCGGCTGCGATGGCACATGCGTGGGAGAGGCGGTCCGGTGTGCCGACTGGTTGAAGCGTCGCAATATGGGGAAGAAAAAGTGAGACAGGCAGGCTGTGGGCTATTGTTGCTCGTGTGCACGTCGATGGTGTTCGCGGGTGAGCGGTATATCGAAGTCTGGAATCCGCCCGAAGCTCAAGGTGGAGTCCATCAATCCAGGAACGCGTCGCAACCCTTGAAGCAAAGGCATACCGCGGCTCATGCGGTCAGGACACGAGCACGTCACATCCCAGCCCCTGCCCCGAAGCTCGCCATGACGCACCACGCCCCCGCCGACGTGGCGCGCAATCCTGCTCCGGACATGTCCCAGATTCCGCGGCAAATCACGCCGGAAGGAAATATCCTTCGCGTTGACTCACGCCGCTACAAGGTCGAGGTTTCGCGCTGATGGAAGTTGAGAACTACAGGGGATACCGTATCTGGGGCCATGCTATCGTTCAGCAGGAGGACATCCTTCAACCAGAACGATATGCGGCAAGCGGAACGATTACCCAGAACAACAGGCTTGTTGAAGCCTCGGGCGTGCTCGGCGCCTTTGAAACCGAAGAAGAGGCCCAACTGGTCGGCCTGAGCTGGGCTCGCGCATGGGTGGACAACCACGGCTGAGTCGTTGCGGTGGCAATTGCGCAATCACATGATCACGATGCCAGGTTCACGACGCATGCCCTCTGCGCCAGTGCGTACGTAGCGCGACGTCCACCACGGCTCCCAATGAGCGCCTGAAGAGTTAGCTATGACAACTCTCTCCGCAAGGTGATCTGTGCGAACGAGGCTTTCTCGTTGAGGACCTTGGCCTGCCGAAAACCCGATGATCGCGTGCTCCGCGCGGATCGTCGCCGACGACGCGGTAGCCTGCATGGAAGCGATTGCGGCACACTACCGGGGCAAGGCCACCCCTTCCGCTTATAGACCAGCTGGCGAATCGGAGATTCGCAGTGCGAGCGGATGTGGCTAATTCAGTATATAAGATCGAGATGAATCCCTTTTCCAGTTGGCTGGAGCAACCGGTCGATGCGTACCGGGAATGGCAGTCGTTCGATGCCGCGGGGGCCGACCGGCGGCCATTTTCTTCGCGCTCGATCACCCAGCACGCCGCGATGTTCGATCGCTTCATGCGGCATCTCACGAACCACCGCGCTACGCTGGCCACCTTTGGCGCTGAACACCTCGAATCGTTCTTCGCCGAGGTCGACAATCGGTGTGCTCCCGGCACGACCACCCGCATCCGGTACGCAAAGCTGGTCGACCGGTTGTGCCGTCATCTGGTTGAGATTGGTGTGCGCAAGGGCAATCCCGCCGTCGACTTTGTTCGCAACGAGGCGTGGCCTGACGATGAACCGCAACCACTTTTTCTTGACCAGGGCGCGGACGAGCGTCTGCAGGCGTTCGTTCAGCCTCGACCGGGCGATCCGGACCGTGAATGTCGCAACCGCGCGATAGTCGCCCTGCTGCTCGGAACGGGCATCACCGCTGCGGAGATTCGCTCAGCCTGCACGGGCCACCTGGTCATTGACGCCGTGCGGCCGCACGTTTTCGTGCCGAAGCGCGGTGCACGCGACGAGCGCAAGGTAACGCTTCCCGGCTTCGCTGTCCCCGCGCTGGAAGTCTGGCGACAAGCGACGCTTCGGGACGACGACAGCCTGTTGTTCCCCGCGCCGCGCGGCGGAAAAATGATGAACGACATGCTTCTAGGACTGATCGTGCGCGACGCCCTCGAAGCGATCAACTTCAACGCCCCGGACATGAGTCCCCGTGTCCTGCGCAACACCTATGCGCGCCGGCAATTGCTCGCCGGGCGCAGCAACGAGGACGTGAGCCTGCTGCTTGGCCTCGTGAGCCAGCGCACAGTGGTTCGCCTTCGCGCAACCCTTCCGAACACTGCCGATCCCCTCCGCGTCGCTCACGCGACTTGACTTTGCCCCGCGAGCCGTAGGGTGGCTTCTGCCGGTTCACTCGACCGGGCGCCACCAACCCGAAGGAGCGCTTGTCTCCTACCGTCGCCCGTTCGTCGATATCGAATACGCAGACGAAAGCGAATCGGAGTTTAGCGGGACTTACCTTTCACCGGTTGAGCACTGGCTCGCTTCCTTGTTGCAGCCTCTTTCGGCGTTCCAGTCGAGTTCGCCACGTTTGCCTTTCCGGTAACGACGTTGCCAGATGCTGATTTACGCGGCCCAGCAGATGACTTGACTGGCAACTTCTTTGTTACCGGCTTTTTGTCCGCCGCAGTCTTCGCGGTCGCGGGTGGCTTCCGGATTGTCGAGACAGCCGACCTGACCGCCTTCTTTGCTGTCACCTTACCTGCCGATGGCTTCTTACGTCCGGCAACAGGCTTCGCCGGTGGGTAAGCTTCGGCCATCTCGATGCCAAACACATCGGCCACCAACGCGTCGTCAAGCACTTTGGCGGTAGCCGGGCGTTTTCTCGATTCAGGCAGACCGACACCGACTTGACTGACGAGATCATTGGCATCGACCCGGCGCAAGGTGAAGAGGGATTCTGGCTGCTGGTCGAGCCGTGCGCCGACGCCGTAGAGCACGGCAGCAACGTGCTTGCACATCGATGCCCAGTCCGGGCAACTGCAATTGAACGCGATTTCCTTCGGCGCAGGGAAAAGACCGGTGCCAGGTTTGCACATGCGCTCCATCACGGCTGTCGAGAGCTTGCCCTGCAGGAGTTCCACGATCGAATCAATCGACCCCGCGCAATCGGCTCCGATCGCTCGCCATTGCTTTGCAGGACACGCCGTCACGGTCACGGCGACCGTGTAGAGGCTCGAACCCATTACCTTCGCGCGGACTTCGCCTGCCGTAATCTGAAGATCGATCACTGAACCGTTTCGCACATAGGTACGGCCGCGCGGCAGGCGGTTGGCATAGTCGCTGTAGCCTTCCAGATTGTCGCACCAGGCCTTGCCCCAGAAGGTCCTGGCGATGGCACCCCGATACGGCGCGATGGGCGACAGGACCGCACCAGCCTTCTTCGCCCTGGCGGCGGCCCGTTCGGCCTTTTTTCTGCGCTCGGCGACCGAGACATAAGGCTTCCAATCCCCGTAATCCATTGCGCTTCCTCTTGACGATCAGTTTTCTTGCGCGGCATGAACGTCGAGCTTCACAAGATCGAGCAATTCGCGATCGCTCATCTCGGTGAGCAGGAGTTCCGCGCCGCCCTCCAGCACATCCTTCACCAGTTGCTGCTTCGCTTCGATCAACTGGTCGATACCGTCCTCGATCGTGCCACGGCAGATAAACTTATGCACCAGGACGTTCCTCTGCTGGCCGATACGAAACGCACGGTCAGTCGCCTGATTTTCCACGGCCGGGTTCCACCAGCGATCGTAGTGGATCACATGGGAAGCGGCGGTGAGATTCAGACCCGCCCCACCCGCCTTGAGCGAGAGCACGAAAAAGGGCGTCAGCTCATCTTTCTGGAATCGCTTGACCAGTTCCCGGCGCCTGGCTACCGGAGTGCCACCATGGAGCACCAGACCTTCGCGACCAAAGATTGAACCCAGAAATGCCGCCAGCGGCTCAGTCGTCTCGCGGAACTGGGTGAATACCAGCACCTTTTCCTGCTTTGCGGCAATGACTTCGGCCAGTTGCCGCAAGCGGGCGAACTTGCCGCTGTCTTCGGCCTTCCACGCCGCGTCGCCCAACCACTGCGACGGATGGTTGCATATCTGTTTGAAGCGCATCAGGAAGCTCAGCACTACACCCTTGCGACCGATGCCTTCGGCGTCTTCAAGCGCGGCGGCCAGATCCTTCACCGCGCGCTGATAAAGCGCCGCCTGGCTCGGGCTCAGGTGGCACCAGGCCTTGAGTTCGGTCTTGTCCGGCAGGTCGTCGATGACCCGCTTGTCGGTCTTCAGGCGGCGCAGGATGTACGGCCGTACGAGCGTTCTCAGTGGGCCGAAGTGCTCGGCCTTCGCCAGCCGCCTCGTAAATCTGGCGAAGACTTTCTCTGAGCCCAGCAGACCGGGGTGGGTGAAATCGAAAATGGACCACAGGTCGGAAAGGCGGTTTTCCACGGGGGTTCCGGTCAGCGCGATGCGCGATTGTGCAAGGAGCTGCTTGACCTGTATCGTTTGCCTCGCGCCCGGGTTCTTGATCGCCTGCGCTTCATCGACGACGGCGACGCGCCATTGGATGGTCCCCAGTACCGGCTGGCGAAGAAGTGAGCCAAAGCTGGTGATGACGAGATCGATGTCCGCAAGCCGCGTGGCGTCCAGCCCGCGCAAATCGGCCGCCGGCATGACCGACGGATGGGCGATCAACAGGCGCAAACCGGGGGCAAAGCGCTCGGCCTCCGCCGCCCAGTTGGCCAGCAGCGACGCGGGGGCGACCAGCAGACTGGGCCGCGCCTCGGCGCTTTCGCGCTTCAGCACGAGCAACAGCGAGAGTACCTGCATGGTCTTGCCGAGGCCCATATCGTCCGCCAGGCAGGCGCCCAGTCCGAGCCGCGTGAGCAGGTACAACCACTGCACGCCGGCCTGTTGGTAGGGCCGCAGGCTGGCCTTGAGTTCCGGTCCCGGGCTGATCTGCGCCAACCCCTCCGGCTGACGCAACTCCTGCAAGATGTCGGCCAGCCAGGGCCCAGCAACAAGCTGCGACCAGTCGCGGTCAGCGGAGTCGCTGCTATCGTCGAGCGAAACACCCGCCAGAAGGCGTAGGGCATCATTAAAGGGCAGACCGGTTTTTGCCGCCGTTTCCATCGCCTCGAATCGCTTCAGGAGACGACTGAGCTTCTTGTTGTCCACCTCGACCCAGCGACCACGGATGAGTTGCAAGCCGTCAGCGCCTTTGAGCAGATCCCTGACCTCAGAGGCACTGAGACGCTCGCCGTCGAGGGACACCTCCATGCTGAAGTCGAGCAACGCTTCCTTGCCCAGGAGCGAAGGCGGCCGTGCGCCGACGCTGGCTTTCACAACGGGACGAGCCGGACGGCCCGACTGCCAGACGCCTGGCGTGCGAACGACAATACCTGCGGCTTCGAGTTTGGGCAGGTCTGTGAGAAGACGGTAGGCATCAAGCGGTGTCCAGCGCAACGGATGGTATATCTCCCCTGTATCCACCATTTCGCGAAGCCAATCGCAATGCTCCGCGGCGCGCTGCACCGGCAGCAGCAGCGACAAAAGCTGCGCACGACTCCTCGCTCCGGAAAATTCCGCCAGGGCTTGCGACAGTGGCTGATGTTGCGCTTTGCCATGGGCCGACAGGCGCGAGGTGTAAGTCGCCAGGAAGGCGAACGGTGACTCCGGGTCCTTGCGGTTCTCAGCGAGGTTGAAATGGACGCGGCCGACGAGATTCCAGGCCGGGTGACGTAGCTTGAGGAAATCCTGAAGCGAGACTTTTGCGGTCGCCAGTTCCTGGTGCAAGGCGGTATTGATCTCGCCCCACAGCGTGGTCAGCACATCTGGCGTGAGATACTCCCCGCCCGTCATCGGCGGCGCATCGGCAATCAGGGCATCGAAATCCCTGGCAGCAGGCGTTGCGACCGCGATCTCTCCGCCTTCGGGCGTAGCGCACAAGGCGGCGACGTAGCGCGCGGCAAAATCACGCCACCAGGCCCATGCGGGCGGCAAAATGCGGCCGATTTCCGCCGTTCCCAGATGCAGCAGGCCATGCCCCGCGCCAAGCGCAAAAGAACTGTCAAGCCGCAGTCGCGTTTCATCCGCCAATAGTGGCGCGGCGTCTTCCGGCACCGCAAGCAGGTGACCGCGTGGCGTCAGGTGTGGCGCGAGAATGTTGGCAGCAGTCAAAGACGGGCGCCCTCATCGCACTGTTGCGACCAGCGCTGAAGCCGCCCGTTTTCACGGAAACCGGCTTCCGAATCAACCAGCAAGCCCACCGGCCCAGTGCGAACTGCGCGAATCTCCGTTTGTGCCTGGTTCGATCGAATTGTCGAGCGGCCCGACCGCCCGGGATATGCCCGGCCGCTGCGTTGTGCATGTCTCTCGAACTGTCTTTTCATCTGCTGTAGACCAACCTGATCGCTACGTATTAACTCACGGAATTTTGACCCCGGCTCTGCCGCCCACTGACCAACCTTCACGGCGGTCCCCGCGAACTTCCGAATTCTGCCAAAAGAAACACGACTCACCGTGAAAGGGTACCAAAACCTGAGTCATACGAGATTGGATCCCGACGGCGGCACCCGCCCGCGCGGCGAAAATCAGCTGGTCCGCTTGTTACAAACGACCAAATGGCGGAGTGTCCCGAATGGCCAGCGACCTGGTGGATCGAGTCTGTACCTCAGTGTCCGGTACCTGAGCGAAAGCGACGTTCGAATGTCCATCTGAATGCACGGACGAAGGGCCGTAGATGGCCGATAAGGAACGACGTCTATCGGCTCTCCCTTCAGCGCATCACCCGGGAGTTCGCAGATGAATCAGGGGTCGAGGGCGACCCCAGTTCAATTGATACGCCCTGTCAGCGTCGGGTGCGGCGCGGGCTGCGCAGAAGCCGTGCCGCGCCCCACCCGCCTGCGGGCAGGCTGTCAGGTTACTGCATGCCTGGTTGCACATATGTCCGAACACCGGCGAGCGGCGACCCATACGCACCGCCTTGTGGATTGTTCGGCAGGCCGTTCACGAGTTGCGCTCGCGGATCGGTCGGATTGAGGTTCATCTCTCCGGCCTGAATGTTGCCGTGTGCGGGATACTCGCTGCCGCGTGGCGCGTTGGGCATCAGTCTCGGGCTGTTAGACGGTGCCCTCATGTCGGTCACCATCGAGAGCCCCTGAGCGAGGACAGATCCTGTCGCCACGCACACGGCAGTCGCGACGACGACACGAACAAATCTGGCTGGCCGCTTCATGCTCGACTCCTCAAACGTTGATCGACCTCATCCAGTGTAGGCGACGAAGACCGAAAACCCAGATCGTCTCGCAAGGCAAGCATACGGCGACCCCGGACGACCGCGCCCCGCTTAACCCGGCAAGTCCTATAAATTTTCGCGGATCATGGCGAACACGTCGGCGGACTGCCCTTGCAACATGGCTTTCGCTGAATAGAGGACCATTCCGTACGCAGCCCCCCACTCGATTTTCGGCGGCATCACGAGCGTCATCGGATCGACCTTGACGTTCAGAAGCGCGGGGCCGGGCTCGTTCAACCATGTGACGACTGCATCTTCGAGCTCATCGGCTTTCGTCACCGTGCGCCCCCATAATCCGATCGCCTCGGCGACCTTGCCGAAGTCCGGGTTTTGCAGGCCCGTATAGAGCGGGAGCATGCCTTCGGACTTCTGTTCGATGTCGATAAATCCAAGCTTGCCGTTGTCGAACACCACCACCTTGATGGGCAGCTTCTCCTGCACGACCGTCATGAGCTCACCGAACAGCATGGCGAGACCCCCGTCGCCGGACATGGAAATCACCTGGCGTCCAGGCTGGCACTTCTGCAGCCCCAATGACATCGGCAGGGCTGCCGCCATCGTGCCGTGGAGCAGACTCGAAAACACCCGGCGTTTTCCGTTCGTCTCGATATGCCGATAAAGCCAGACAGTGGGCGTCCCATCGTCGGCGCAGAAGAGCGCATCGCTCGCTGCGTGCCGGTTGATCAGCTCGGTCAGATAGATGGGAGGAATCGTCCCGCGGCTCGACGGAACGGCCTTGGCGCGGTGGGTTTCCAGCGCATGGGCGTACCGTTCGACCAGCTTGTCGCGGAACTCGGTTGACGTGCGCGGTTTAAGGCGTGGCAGCAACGCCTCCATCGTGGACTTGATATCTCCAACGAGCCCCAGCGTGACCGGATGCCGGCGGCCGAGATGATCGGGTGCGAGGTCGATCTGAACGATTTTGGCCGTATCCGGGTAGAACTGCCGCCACGCGAAGTCAGCGCCAAGCATCAGCAAAGTCTCGCATTCGGATACCGCCAGATAGCCCGCTTCCCCGCCGATGATGCCGGTCATGCCGACGTTGTACGGGTTGTCGTGCTCAAGCACGTCCTTTGCGCGGGACGTGTGTGCAATGGGCGCCTTGAGCCGCTCGGCTACCGCAAGGATTTCAGCGTGGGCGCCACGACATCCCGAACCCCCATAGATCGCAATCTTGTCGCCTGAATTGAGGATTTCAGCGACACGGTCGAGGTCTGCGTCACTCGGCCGGACAACGGGCACATTCGTGTGGACCGAATACGGGACGTCATCGCTCGCATTGGCATGGGCAATGTCAACCGGAACGATCAGCACGGCCACGCCACCCTTTGCAATGGCGGTCTGACAGGCAATCACCGTCTTGCGTCGCGCCTGCTCCGGCGTAATGATCATGTCGCAGAACACGCTGCACGATCCGTAGATCGCCTTGAAGTCCAACTCTTGAGGAAAGTTGAAGCCGATTTCCTCGCTCGCCACCTGGGTTGCGATCAGGATAACCGGAGCCCGATTACGGTTGGCGTCCACCAACCCGTTAATGAAGTGAAGGCTGCCAGGGCCGCAGCTTCCCGCAACGGCCGTCAAGTTGCCGGTCAACATGGCTTCGCCTTCGGCGGCGAACGCTCCCGCCTCCTCGTGGCGCACATGGACCCACTCGATGTCGCTCTCGTTAATGTGGTGAGCGATGAGATTCAGCGTGTCGCCCACGATCCCGTAGCAGTGCTTTACGCCCGCCGCGGCGAGTGTGTCCACAATAATCTCGGCAACTTTCTTGCTCATGTCTGCTCTCCTGAAGCTACCCTGTTCATGAAGTGACCGACCATCCTGACGGTCAAGCGATTTTTGACCGCTGACGGTATCCGTCTGCAAAGTACGCCGCTTTTCCGGCTAGCTCAATCACATGAATGTGGTAGATGCGTCAACTGCATGCAGGATGCTCGAGGGCGGGCGGCTGTTAAAGAAGCGGTCGCTGGAAGCTGACGCGAAGTCTGGTAGAGAACGGACGTTCCGGTGGCTACGCCGCGCCTGTCCCGCGCTCTGCGTGTGCCAACGCCAGCGCCAGCCGTGCCCCGACCTCGGCATTGTGTTTCACGAGCGCGATGTTTGTCGCCAGGCTGCGGCCACTCGTCAGCGCCTTGATGCGAGCCAGCAGGAAGGGTGTCACGGCCTTACCGGTGATTCCTTGCGCCGTGGCCTCGGCGAGCGCCTGCTGAGTCAGCGCGTCGATCTCGTCGGACGTCATCGCTGCCGCTTCGGGCACCGGAGTGCTCAACACCACACCGCCCTCGAGGCCCAGGTCCCACTTGGTGCGGATGAAACGTGCCTGCTCCGCCGCGTCGTCCAGCCTGAAGTCCGCGCGAAAGCCGCTGTCGCGTGTGTAGAACGCAGCGAAATTGTCTTGCTCGCAACTGAGCACCGGCACGCCGTGCGTTTCCAGATATTCCAATGTGAGCCCGATGTCCAGGATGGACTTCGCACCGGCACAGACCACCGCCACCGAGGTCTTCGCCAGTTCCTGCAGGTCGGCCGAGATGTCAAACGTTTCCTGCGCGCCCCGGTGCACGCCGCCAATGCCTCCGGTGACGAAGACCTCAATGCCGGCCAGCGCGGCACATATCATCGTGCCGGCCACTGTCGTGGCGCCGAGCCCGCCGCCGGCCAGCACGGCCGGCAGATCGCGGCGGCTGACTTTGTGTACCTGGTCCGAGCGGCCGAGCAGTTCCAGTTCGTCGTCCGAAAGGCCGATGCGGATTCGCCCTCCGATCAGCGCGATAGTCGCGGGCTCGGCTCCCAGGTCGCGGATCAAGGCCTCCACTTCGCGCGCAGTGCGAACGTTCTCCGGGTAGGGCATGCCGTGGGCGATGATGGTCGATTCCAGCGCCACGAGAGGGCGGCCAGCGGCCTGTGCAGCAGCTACAGGCGCGCTGCAGGTCAACCAGGAGTGTGCGAGGTCGGCAACCATGTCGATGCTTTCGGTGGTGTGATTCACTGAAGTATGCAGCACAAGACTGGTCCATGGTTCGCTGTGCAAGCGCGGGGCGTCGTTGCCACCTGCCTGTTGCCTTGGAGCCGCCCCTCCCGGCGCCGTCAGCGCGCGGCGCGCGACGACACGCATGAACACAGGCTATGGCGAATGCGCGCTAAACTGAATGCGCTACGGAAAAGATCGATGGATCGGGCTCAAGGCGATGAAATTCACCGGGTTGATGCTGCGTCTCACCGTTGCGTGCCTGATTGTGTTCGCAGGAGTCGGCATCTTGCAGGATCGTTTTATCTACTTCCCTGAGAAGGCTGCAATCGAGGACGTCGTTTCCGCCGGACTTCGCGCCTGGCCGACACCTGAGGCGTTCCGGGGCCTCGTGGCCGAGCCGGCCGGATCTGCGCGCGCCACTGCCATCGTCTTTCATGGCAATGCGGGGCATGCCGGACACCGTTCGTTCTACGCCGCAGCGCTCACCCGGCTCGGGCTGCGCGTGATCCTCGCCGAATATCCAGGCTACGGGCCGCGCGACGGCACGCCGGGCGAAGAGAGTCTGGTCGCTGATGCCCAACAGACCATCGCGCTGGCGCATCGCCTCTATGGCGCGCCGCTGCTCCTTATCGGCGAATCACTCGGGGCCGGCGTGGCGGCCGCGGCCGGCTCGCGTGAACGCGACAAGACCGCTGGCTTGCTGCTCATCACGCCATGGGATCGGCTCGAGCACGTCGCCGCCTGGCACTATCCGTGGCTGCCCGTGAAGTGGCTGCTGCGCGACCGATACGACAGCGTGACCCACCTGGCGTCGTTCGGCCGCCCTGTTCTTGTCGTGGTTGCGGAACGCGACAGCATCGTCCCGCCGCGCTTCGGCGAAGCGCTCTACAACTCGCTGGCCGAACCGAGACAACTGATGGTGGTGAAGGTGGCTGAACATAACGACTGGATTGGCCGCGTCGACGAAACCTGGTGGCGGGAGGCAATCGGCTTCCTGCTCACGCCTTCGCATTGAAATATGAAATCACGCTCCGTCCCGTCCAGCAGGGAACGCTTCTATGTCCTCGATGCGAAGAACAGACCTGTCGAGGTGTTCGACCGCAGCGAGTGGTCGCGCTGGATGACTGAGAACGAACTGATCTTCCGCCGCACGCTGCTGGACGAATCCGGTGTGACGGTCACAACCCGCTTCCGCGGTGCGTCCGAACAGAAAACCGGGGAGGCTTCGCTGTTCGTGACGCGCGTCGCCGGAATGGAAGCGCGAGACAACAAGAGCTACGGAGCACGTACGCTCGATGAGGCGCTGGAGCAGCATGAACTCATCGTGCAGAAAATCCTCCGGATGCTGACCAGGCAGTGATCGCCACAGCGCAACGATTCTGCGAGCGTACGACGCTGAGGCGAACGCTCGCGGTTTGCGCCTGGGCCTTGGGGTGCACGGTTCCGGCCGGCTCATCTCTGTTAGCAATATCGCTCAAGCGATCAAACGTTGCGTGTCGCAGCAACCGCTTTGATTTCAACCAGGAGGGTTGGCCTCGCCAACGCTGCTACCCCGAGAATCGTCCATGCGGGAGCATTCTCTTTGATGTAGCGGTCCTTGATCTCGCGAAATGCCGCCAGTTGCTTATCGATACCAACGTGATAGGTGACGAGCTCAACGAGGTCCCCGAAATCGAGCCCCGCTTCTGCCAACACCGCGCCCAATCGCTGGAACGCAAGGTCGATCTGCTCTTCGACGGAGCCGGGAACGGTGCCGTCAGCCCGGATTCCTATCTGGCCGGCTACAAATAGCAGCCCGCCCGCGGCCACTGCAGGCGCGTAGTTAAATGTCCTGAAGACCTCGGTGCTGCCGAGAACGGGATGTGGGTTCGCGAGTACGACTGTCGTTTTGGAAGCATGCATGACAAGTGCCCTGAAAGATAAAAAGGTGGTGGTTAAACTACTTGAGACCAAGCGATCCCCGCCGAGCCTGGTCCTGCTCCTGGGATTCGAACAGCGTCTTAAAATTGCCCTCGCCGAAACCGTCCTCCCCGCGTCGCTCGATGATCTCGAAGAAGACCGGGCCGAGCTGGCGTCGGGTAAACCGCTGCAGCAATATCCTTCCGTCAGCCTTGCCGTCCACCAGGATGCCCCGACGTTGGATACTGTCGAGGTCCTGCCCGCGGCCCGGAGCCCGTGTATCGAGGCTCTGGTTCCAGGCCGCGGAGGGCGCATCCATAAACGTGATTCCAGCGGTTTCCAGGGCCGCGATCGTCTTCTCGATAACGACGCCTACGTTGCCCGATCGAACTTGTGTGCAAACCGCTCCGTCGCCCATTCGATGAAGACGCGCAACCGCTGGCTCATATGCCTGTCCGGCGGATACACGAGGAAGAAGGGGTACGGATCCGGTTGCCACGCCGGCAGAACAGGCAGAAGCTCGCCACGCGCGATCGCGTCCTTCGCAGCAAAGGAGAGGGTTTGAATCAGACCGAGGCCGGCCAGCCCAGCCGCGACATGGGCGTTGCTCTCGTTGACACCCATGCCTTGTGAGCCGCCGATTTCGATTCGCTCGCTGCCCTTCTGAAAACGCATCGGCATGATGCGTCCAGTCCGGGCCGAGACGTAGCTCACGATGCGATGGCCGCTTTTCAGCTGGTCGGGATGCGTCGGCCTGCCGTGCTGCTTCAGATAATCGGGCGCCGCGCATGTCACCCACGATGCACGGCCAAGCGGACGTGCGATGAGCGAGAGCTCGTCGACGCTACCGCCGCGGACGACACAATCTACGTTCTCGCCAATGAGATCGACTTGTCGGTCGCTCACGCCCAGATCGACACGTATGTCGGGATATCGCGCAATGAAATCGGGCAGTGCGGGGATCAACACGCAGCTTGCGTTCGCCGAGCCAATGTCGATGCGCAGCCGCCCGCGCGGACGCTGATGTGCGCTGGCGAAACCCGTGTCGATGTCTTCGAGCTCCTTCAGCACGCGCGAGGTGCGCTCGTAGTACGCGGCACCGTCGGGCGTGACCGTAACGCGTCGCGTCGTTCGCTGGAGCAGCTTGACGCCGAGATGCTGCTCCAGCAAACGCACGAGTTTGCTCACCGTGGCGAGCGGCATGTCGAGCGAGTCGGCGGCACGCGTGAATGCGCCCGCTTCGACAACGCGGGCGAACACGCGAATGGCAAGCAACTGGTCCATGTCGATTATCTATTCACGTAGATAAACTTATTGGATTTAGCCACTTTTTCAACAATCTCCTCGTTTGTACAGTAGCTCACACATCTTTGAAAAGGAAGTTGATCGTGACTACGAACGTACTTGATGGCCTGTTTGCGCCCGTTCGCCTCGGCAGGCTGGAACTGAAGAACCGCCTGGTCATGGCGCCGCTGACCCGCAGCCGCGCCGGGTTTGACGGCACGCCGGGAGAATTGGCCGCGGAGTACTACGCGCAGCGCGCGAGCGTCGGCCTGATTGTGACTGAAGGCACTCAGCCGTCTGACGATGGTCAGGGCTATCTTGCCACGCCGGGCATCTATACCGATGCGCATGTGGCGGGATGGAAAAAGATTACCTCCGCCGTCCATGAGCGCGGTGGCCATATCTTCATCCAGCTCATGCACGCAGGGCGCATGTCGCACCCGGACAACACGCCGCATCATCGTCAGAGCGTCGCGCCTTCGGCCATCGCGGCGCCCGATACGCCGATGTTCACGGCCAGGGGGATGCAGGACATTCCGGTACCGCGTGCGCTGACGACCGGGGAGGTGCGCCAGACGGTGTCCGACTTCCGCTTCGCGGCACGCCGCGCGATCGAGGCCGGCGCCGATGGCGTCGAGATCCACGGTGCGAATGCCTACCTGGTCCATCAGTTCCTTGCATCAAGCGCCAATGCTCGCATCGACGAGTATGGCGGCTCGATCGAAAACCGTGCCCGCTTTGCCATTGAGGTGGCGATTGCAATCGCTGAGGAAATCGGCGCTGACAGGACGGCCATCCGCCTGTCGCCCGGCCTGGCGCGGTGGGGCATCGACGAAGGCGCCGAAGGACCGGCGCTCTACCGCTATCTGGTGGCTGAGCTGGACAAGCTCGGTCTGGCGTACCTGCATGTCACGCATCAGGGCAACGAACCGCTGCTGGCTGACATTCGCAAGCTCTGGACGGGCACGCTGATCCTGAACCGGCCGGGCCGCCCCCGTGACGCGATTGGGGCCGATGTGGCCTCGGGGCTCGCCGATCTCGAGGCGTATGGTCAGATGGTGCTGGCCAACCCGGATTTCGTCGCGCGCCTGAAGACCGGCGCACCGATGAACGATGCAAACCCCAACGCCTTCTTCGGCGGCGACGGGCACGGCTATATCGACTATCCGGCGCTGGCCGAAGCCGGGGAACCCTGAGGGATCGCGCCATGCCTGTCATCGTTTCTCTTCGACGCGCGAATCAGGGCAGCCACTTCAGTGGTCTGTGACCTGCGGTGCGGGGCCGTGTCGATCGCCCCGTTCATCCGGAGTCGATCATGCGTGGATGAGCGCGTAAGCGCGCCGGAACGTTGATACCGCCGGCTGCGAGCCTGCTTCGCATCGTTGATACGATGCGGCTCGCGCCGGCCGTCCTGATCGACCGCGTAGCATGGGACCGGAGTAAGTGCTGAAGCACTAACTCCGGATCGACAAGGCGATATACCATGACACGACAGACAGGAATTCACTCGACCATGATCGAGGCAAATCAGTTTGTCTACTTCGCGTGCGTAGTCAAGCACAGAAGCTTCAGCGCAGCCGCGAAGGAAGTTCGCGTAAGCAAGTCGACGTTGAGTCGCGCCGTCGCCGACCTGGAACAGAAGCTTGGGGCCTCTCTTCTCACGAGAACGACCCGGCGTGTGGATGTCACGCACGCGGGCGAGCAGCTATACACACGCTGCATCGCCGTCTATAAGACCGTATTGGCGGCGCAAAAGGCACTCGAGATTTCCGCTTCCTGAAGCGTTTCCAGTTCCGGCCACTCTGCCGGACGTTCGCCTGACGCAGCCCCCATGGCCCGGTTCCACCGCACGTCCCCGGTTTAACTTCTGTGCGCGAATGCCAGCACGATCGCGTTGCCCAGTTCGTCGGCAACGGGCGCCGATGCGCCTGGTGCCGCGAACATCGTGAACTCGACATCGGGTAATGCAGGCAGGCCGGCATCGGGCGCGATCACATGCAAGCCGTGCGCGAGTTGCGACTGCACGACGGGCGTCACCGCAAAACCGGCCTGCGCGGCGGCGCACAGGCCGGCGCCGCTCGCACACACCAGCGCGATCCGGTAATCGACGCCGGCGCGGGCGAGCGCGGCCAGTGCAGCCTCACGATACGGGCACGGTTCCGGTAACAGCGCGAGCGGCACGGGAGCGCCAGGCGTGAGCGATGCCCACTCCGCACCGACCCAGACGAGCGGTTCGCGCCACAGCACGTGTCCGGGGCGTGCATCGTGGCAGCGTCCACCGATCACTACGTCGAATTCACCCTGATCCATCGCGTGCAGCAGTTCTGCCGGGATGCCGACCCTGACGCTGAACGCGATGCGCGGGTAGCGCACCGCGAACGCCTGCATGACATTCATCAGCCTGACGTTGGCGAGGTCTTCGGAGAGGCCGACCCGGATCGCGCCCTCGCTGGGTCCGCGAAACAGCTGCGCCCGCGCGTCATGATTGAGCGCGAGGATGGCGCGCGCGTAACCCAGCAGCAGCTCGCCGTCCGCCGTGAGCGTGACCGAGCGCGTGGTGCGCGCGAGCAGCTCGCGGCCGGTCTGCTTCTCCAGACGCCGCACATGCGCGCTAACCGCGGACTGCGTCAGATTGAGACGGGCCGCGGCGTGCGTAAAGCCTCCTTCCTGGACGACAGCCACGAAAGAGCGCAGCAGAACGGTATCGAACATGGGATAGTCCTTTCCTATACAGTGCGAATACCACTGAATACGACGATGATACTTCGTTTATATTTTGAATCGAAATATGTTCTGATGGTGGCAGTCAACACACCTGGAGTATTCCCATGCCGACCTTGCTGCATATCGAATCGTCGCCACGCAAGACGCGGTCTGCGTCGCTCGATGTTGCACGTGCCTATCTGGAGGCCTGGCGCGACGCTCATCCGGATCATCCGATCGACGTGCTCGACCTGTGGGCGATCGAGTTGCCGGAATTCGACGGCGACGCGCTCGATGCCAAATACGCGGACCTGCGCGGCACGACGCTCAGCGAAGCCCAGCAGCAGGCGTGGGCGGGGATCCGGCACCTCGCGCAGCGGCTGCACGACGCGGATACGTTGCTGTTCTCCGTGCCACTGTGGAATTTCTCCATTCCGTACAAGCTCAAGCATTTCATCGACGTCGTGTCGCAGCGAAACATCCTGTTCTCATTCGATGAGCGTGGGCTCCAGGGCTTGCTGAAAAACAAGAAAGCGGTGGTGATTTATGCGAGAGGCCTCGACTATTCAATCGACTCGAACACACCTGCCCATTCGTTCGATTTTCAGCGGCCGTTTATGGAAGCGTGGCTGCGATCCATCGGCGTCACCGACGTCGAATCGGTCGTCGTCGAGAAAACGCTGCTGGGTCCAGAAGTCGATCACGCGGCGAGACAGGCTGCACGCGAGCGGGCAGTGGCGCTGGTGGGAGCGGCTTCCGTTCCGGTTGGTAGATAAATTGTCCCAACATACTAACGCGTCGCGTCACGGTCTATTCCGTCGACATTCGTTACGTGGTGTATGAACTGTTTTGCGCGGCGGAAGTAGTAAATCACGTTGCCTGTAGCGACGTGCTGTTCCACTATCCGACGTGTTTCTAGCGATACGGATCGAGCGCAAGGTTTGCTCTTTCAACAGTATTTATTGGACTCCTTACCGTATCGACGGCGCAGATCGAACCCGCGGAAACTGACGACGCGCGTGTGCGATATCGCCGCTTCCATTCCTGCCTTTTTTAACGAGGTACTGTTTTGAACACGCTGATAAAGAAATGGTCGTTGTCGCTGGCCGTCGCCGGTTGTCTGTTATCCACTGCCACTGCGCAGGCCGCGTCCGACCCGGACCTCGCAGGCAAGAACGTCGTTCTGGTACATGGTGCCTTCTCGGACGGATCGAGCTGGGACAAGGTCATTCCTCTCCTCGAAGCAAAGGGCCTGCACGTGACGGCTGTGCAAAACCCCCTGACGTCCCTCGGCGATGACGTTTCGGCAACGACCCGCGCGATCGAGCGGCAAAATGGTCCAGTCGTGCTCGTCGGCCATTCGTGGGCGGGCTCTGTCATCACGCAGGCGGGCAACGACGACAAGGTCAAGGCACTCGTGTATGTCGCAGCATTCGCTCCCGACAACGGACAATCGGCTAACGACATTCAAAAAGACCTGCCGGCACCGTCATGGGCAGCCGAGATTCATAAGGACGCTGCGGGTTTCCTGACGCTGTCCGACAAGGCGATCGCGGAAGATTTCGCGCCCGATGTTTCGCGGGCGCAAGCGCGTCTGCTCGCTGCGACACAAGAGCCGTGGTTTTCAGGCTGTCTCGCCGAAAATATCGGTCACGCAGCCTGGCACGACAAGCCGTCCTGGTATGTCCTCACGACGAAAGACCATATAGTCGGTCCCGCCTTCCAGATGAAGATGGCCAAACACATCGGCGCTACGGTCGTCAATGTGGAGGCGAGTCACGTACCGATGCTGTCGAAACCTGAAGAAGTCGCTGCCGCAATCATCTCGGCGGCGCGGCAGGCAAGGTAGCAGGGTGCACCCGTTGCTCAGAAACCAGCCGACAGATCTGTCCGTTGCAACGGGTCACCCCCACTCACCAGCAACGGGTTCGGTGGGTCCTAAGCGGGATCTAACTGTCTTCAAGACAGCCAGCATATCTGGAGAATCTATATGTCAATGCACAAGAACCTGTGCGTTTTTCTCGCCACCCTTACATTGGCCTGCGTCTCGTTCGCGCAGACGTCCGACGTCAAGCCCGAACGTATCCGCGGCGAAATTGTGTCGCTTCGCGGCGACGTCCTGACGGTACATCGTCACAGCGGTGACACTGTTTCGATCGAAGTCAAGCCTGACGTCGCGGTAACGGCTCTCAAGGTGGTCAAGCTCTCCGACGTCAAAGCGGGATCGTATGTTGGGACGCCAGCAATTTCGGGTCCGGACGGAAAGCTGACTGCTACGTCAGTGCTGCTCTTTCCGGAAGCAGCACGTGGCACACAGGAAGGGCACTTTGCCTATGATTTTGGACCTGACAGCACGATGACGAATGCCAACGTGGACAGACTCGTTACAGCTGCCAGTGGTCGCGAACTCAAGCTCTCCTATAAGGGAGGCAGTAAAACGGTGACAGTGCCGGAAAACGTGCCGGTCGTGACCTTTGCTCCGGCGACGCGAGCCGACCTCACATCGGGCAAGAAGGTGATCGTCGTCGTGACCCCCGCTCAGCAAGGTGTCTTTGAAGCGCACGTGGTTCTCGTAGAAAAAGACGGCGTTGTGCCGTCGCTGTAATGGCAATCGGGCGCTGCTGCGCCCGGTTCTTCCATGCTCCGTCGCCTGGACGTTGTCATATTTCGGGGGCGGTTGTATCAATGTAGTGATGAGAACCTTGCGCCCCGGTAACCGCCGAAGAATGGCGAACGGAAATATTCAGCAGCCGTTCCATTTTCGTCTGATATTGCGGAGCCTTCGGCTGTCGGCAGCGACGACAGTCGACCACTCGGTGGCGGCTTCGACCAGCCGCTGGAGGAGAATCCCCGATGAGCAACGAGTCAAGGCCAGGTAGCGGTACGCCCGCGTGGCAGCCGGCAGGCAATGCGGCGCGTATCGACGACGGCGAGGTCGTCGACGACCCGAGCGTGCGCGACCATCCGCGATATCGTCAGATGTTTCCGGTCCTCACGGAGGCTGAAGTCGACAGGCTGCGTCGCTTCGGCAGCCTGTCGCGCTACGCCAAAGGCGAATTGCTCTATCGCGCGGGAAGCCTCTGCCCGGGCATGTTCGTCCTGCTGGCGGGCAAAATCCGGATCGTTGGTCGTGATGGCCTCGGCCACGAACGGATTATTCACACCTACACCCAGCGCGGCGAGTTCACCTCGGATGTCACCCAGCTCTCGAGCAAGCCCGCAGTTGTAGATGCGTACGTGGTCGAAGATGTCGAAGCCGTGTTGGTGCGGCCCGACGACATCAGCGCCATGATGATCAGCGAAGCTGATCTTGGCGAAAAGATCATGCGCGCACTGATTCTAAGGCGTGTCCTCGTGATCGAGCGCGGACACGGTGTCGTTCTTATCGGCTCCTCCGGTAACGCGCGACTCCTCGCGTTGCAGAATTTCCTGCGCCGCAACACTTTTCCGAACATAACGCTCGATGCGGACCAGGACGCCGAGGCCATCGCACTACTTGAGCGCTTGATGCCGCAGCCCGACGACTTCCCGCTCGTCGTTTGTCCGAACGGCACTGTGCTGCGAAACCCCGATGAAGGGCAGCTCGCATCCTGCCTCGGACTGATTCCCGAGTTCGATCCGACGCACGTCTATGACGTGGCGATCGTCGGCGCAGGCCCCGCGGGACTTGCAGCGGCCGTCTACGCGGCATCCGAAGGAATGTCGGTCGCGGCGCTCGACTGTCGCGCACCCGGCGGCCAGGCCGGTACGAGTGCGCGCATCGAGAACTATCTGGGCTTTCCTACCGGGATCACGGGGCAAGATCTCGCGGGCCGCGCGTTCATTCAGGCGCAGAAGTTCGGTGCACATATCGGCATCCCGTGCGAGGTCAAGGCGCTGTATTGCGACAAGCAACCGCCTGTCATTGAGCTAGCCGATGGCCGCCGCATTACCGCGCGCGCTGTGGTTATCGCCAGTGGCGCCGAGTATCGGCGACCTGCCATCGAGGACCTCGCCCGCTTCGAGCGCGGTGGTGTTTATTACTGGGCTACGCCGATCGAGGCGAGGCTGTGCCGCAAGGAGCCGGTGTTGCTGGTCGGTGGCGGCAATTCCGCGGGGCAGGCGGCGGTGTTTCTGGCATCGCACGCCGAGCATGTGCATATGTTCATTCGAGGCACGAGCCTCGAGCACAGCATGTCGCACTACCTGACCGAACGTGTCGCATCGCTGCCGAACGTGACGCTGCATACGCGTATCGAACTGACCGCGCTTGAGGGAGGTGCTCGTCTCGAACGCGTGCACTACCGCGGTGCCGGTGGCATTGAAGGAAGCATGACAACACATCATCTGTTCGTGTTCATCGGCGCGGACCCGAATACTAGCTGGCTCAAGGCATGCGGCGTCGCGCTGGACAGCAAGGGATTCGTATTGACGGGCACCGACCTCCCAGAAGGCAGCGTGCAATCGCTGCCGTTGCAGACGAGCGTCGAGGGTGTCTTCGCGATTGGCGACGTTCGTTCGGGATCGACCAAGCGTGTTGCGTCAGCCGTCGGCGAAGGCGCGGCGGTGGTGGCGCAGATTCATAGCCTCCTCGCTGCGGGCCGGTGAAGGTTCGTCTGGCTAAAACGCGAGGCACTTGAGTCAAGCAGTTCCGGTTGCTTTCAAGGCTCGCGCTTGGTGCCCTTTGTTGTATTGCGCAGATCGGACGGCTCAAGAAAGAAGTTCCTGTTGTCCGCGACCCGCGCGACCATGAAGTCGATAAAGGTTCTCACGCGCAGCGGTTGCTCGGTTCGATGACGGTAGTAGATGTAAATGGACTCGCGCTGGGACACATGCTGCGTAAGCAATGGCACAAGCCTTCCGCTGCGGATGTGCGATACCGCCGAAAAACTTCCAAGCTGGCCGATCGCCAGCCCGGCAACGACGGCCTCAGTCTCTGCATCGATATCGTTCGTGCACAGCGTCGCTGCGATCTCGCGATACACGATCTCGTCGCCGATCAAGAACTCCCACGGCGCCTGCTTGCCGGTGTTCGCGCGCCGGTATCCGGTGCAGCGATGCACGCCAAGATCGTCGACGGACCTGGGCTCGCCGTGGCGTTCGATATAGCCCGGCGACGCGCACACGATCAGCTGGATGGGCAGCAGACGCCTCGCAATCGCCCCTCCCGCAGGTGGCGATCCGCCGCGAAACCCGACGTCGGCGCGGTCGGCGACGATATCTGTGAAGTGGTCGTCGAATCGGACGTCCAGTTGCACTGCCGGATAGAGCGCTGCAAATTCGAGGATGGACGGCCAAAGCACTGCGCGCCCGAGCGCCGCCGGGGCGCTCACCCGCAACGGACCCGCGACTTCCTCTTTCGAGCGACGGGCGTCGTCCAGTGCCGACGACAGGATCGCCAGCGCAGGTTCCACGCTATGCAGCAGCCTTTCCCCCTCTTCGGTCAGGCTCAGCTTGCGTGTGGTGCGATGAAACAACCGGACGCCGAGCGTCTTTTCCAGCTGCATCACCGCGTGACTGGCGGCCTGAGGCGAGATGCCCTGATCCACGGCCGCCTTGCGCAGATTGCCCAGCGTCGCGACACGGACAAAGATCGAAAGTGCACGGACCTCGTTCATCGGCAGTTCCCGATTCGCAAATAAACGTTGATTATGACTCTAGCAATCTGCGGCTAGTTTATGCGAATCCGCCGCCCTATGATTCGTTCACCTTCACCACGAATCGTAGGAGCAGCATCATGAACAACGTCACAAAACGGCCATTCAAGCGGGTCTGGTTCATCACGGGCGCGTCGCGCGGCCTTGGCGCGCTGATCGCGCGCGCCGCCCTGGCTGACGGCAACGCGGTGGTTGCCGCCGGACGCAACGTCGCCGCGATCATTGAGGGCCTTGGTGAATCGCCCGCATTGCTGCCCGTGGCACTTGATGTGACCGACGAAGCGCAAGCAAGGGCGGCCGTCGCGGCCGCGCTCGAGAAGTTCGGCCGGATCGACGTGCTGGTCAACAACGCAGGGTTCGGGCTGCTCGCGGCCGTCGAGGAATCGAGCGATGCCGACATCCGTCGCATGTACGATACCAACGTCTTCGGATTGCTCAATGTGACGCGCGCTGTTCTGCCCGTCATGCGCGCGCAGCGATCAGGGCACGTCGTCAATATGTCGTCGATTGGCGGCTATCGCGCAGGGGCTGGCTTTGGCGTATATAGCTCGACGAAGTTCGCCGTCGAAGGTATTACGGAAGCGTTGTATGCCGAGCTGAAGCCGCTTGGCATCCGTGCGACCGTCGTCGAACCGGGATACTTCCGGACGGATTTCCTCGATGCATCGTCCCTCGTCGTCGGCAAGGAGATCATCGCTGACTATGACGAGACCTCGGGCAATGTGCGCCGCTTTGCTGCCGGGATGAACCACAACCAGCCCGGAGATCCTGAGAAACTGGCGACGGCCCTCGTCACGTTGGCCGATGCGCAAACACCGCCTCTGCGTCTTCCGCTCGGCACGGACACGCTGAAGGCGATCGCGGACAAGAACATGTATGTCGCCGCAGAAACCGAAACGTGGAAGGATCTGTCGCGATCGACGGATTTCAAGCTTTGATCTGCCTGGTCACGACACAGTAGATTTTGCTAGCGCCGCGCGAATGCAGCGGCGCATTCGCGCGGGCGGCAAAATTCGTCCCGTTTCCACAGGTGAGGAATAGCCCCACGAGTGACCTTGCCGTCGTTTGACGAATCCCATAGCTATGGAAATCAGGCCGCTTCGCCTCGCTGACCGGCGGCCCAGTTCGGCGCACTTGTTGAGCGCAGCGGGCTCATTAACGACCGGCTGCGGGCTGCATGGACAATTGTTGGATCGCGTCTATGCCTGGAACACCTGCTCGGCCCACCCAGCCATTACTTCCCGAACCCACTTGCCGGGTGGACGCTCCAGGCATAGAAACCTGGTACCCTTTTCATACTTCGGTGGCACCGCTTCCGCCACCCAGCAAGGCATGCGAGGGAGGGGTCATGACATTCAAGGCTCAGTGGTACCGGGACAAGTTGGCGAAAAAACGTGGCAAAGGCTTCTGCGGCTATCCGGTGGCCACGGTTGCCTTCTACGGGCCGGACGACACGAGAGCGACGAAGGTCTCTGTTGGCATCATCGCGCACGAAGGTGCTGACGCGGACCCTGTTGAGCGATGGTTCTGCGAAACAACCGACGCGAGAATCGATCCAGAAGTTATCGAAGCAATCGTTCGATTCATCGATCATCACGGTGCCAAATCGGTGATGGCTGTCGACCGTATCATCGGCTGCCCGCACGAAGAAGGCATTGACTACCCGGAAGGCGAAAAATGTCCGCTGTGCTCGTTCTGGGCCAACCGCGATCGATGGAGCGGCGAGATCATCCCGTGAGACGTCAAGAGACAAGCGCTTCCATCCTCGCGCTGAGGCGTTCCTTACCACTTCATTCTGGCCGTTGTCGTGCATTCATTAACGCAGGACATTTACTGGACGCGAAGGGAGCGCGTCGTCGTCAGCAGGTCGCGGCCAGGCCCTGAGCGTGGATCCAACTGTAATTGCCTACGCGACAGCGCGATGGAAATCCGCAACACTCACCAGGTAATCCCGTCAGAAACACCTAGCGTACCTGTGGATTTTGTTAGACAGGGCTTGAGTCCTCGGTATTGTGTCAACAGTATCGCCGATTTGCCGGCAATGAGCGTCGTCTCGTCAAGGCGTCAACGGGACGAGTTGCGGTTCATCCGGTTCGAACCAGTCGGGGTTTCGCTCGGCGACAGGCCCGAGGGACACCAGAATCTCGCGCAGGTGGGCACGCATCGCCTCTTCGGCCAATTCGGGATCGTGCGCTTTCAACGCATTCACGATGTGCGCGTGCTGCTTGATCAGCAAGTCGAGTGGCGATACCTCATTCAGGCTCAAGTAGCGCACACGGTCCATCTGCGCCTTGATGTCCTGAATAGTGTCCCACGCCGCCACACAATCGATGGACTGCGCGATCAGAAAATGGAACTGCTCATCGCACGCGAGAAACGCGGCAGTATCGTTGGCCTTCGACGCGGCCCTCTGTTCACGCAGATTTGCTGCAAGACCCGCGAGTTGGGCATCGGTGATCGCGACAGCAGCCTTCCGCACGACTGCCGCTTCGATCGCCTCGCGAATGAAGCGCCCCTCGCGCACCTTGCGCGGCGAAATCCGTTTAACGAAAGTGCCGCGCTGCGGGAGCACTTGCAGGACGCCGGCCTCGACCAGTTTGATGAACGCCTCGCGGACCGGTTGTCGAGACACCTGGAACATTTCTGACACTTCTTTTTCCGAAAGCGGCGTTCCGGGCGCAAGCAAGCCTGTAAAAATCGCCTGGCGTAGCGAGCGGAAAATCTGTTTTCCGATCGGCTCATGGGATTCAACGGACACCGCGGCTACGGCTCCCGATAGCAACGCTTTCGGCATGTCATCGGAGCCACCGCGCGAGCGCGATCGAGGAACGGCCGGCGAGACTGCCGACTGAACCGCCGCACCGCCACGCCTCGGACTGACGGATAAGCTGGCATTTTTCATACGTGAATGTGTGCCATGGATTGATAGCACTACACTACCATACTAGCTTACGCTCTGCCCTATCTTTTTGTGCGGCAGGCTCTCGAATCCACACCAGCGCGCACAAGGCTCCGAGCACGGCAATCGCTCCGGCCAGCACAAACGCGCTGCCGTAGGCGCCGTGCGTGGCCTGCACGATGAAGCCCGTCACCGCCGGTCCGATCACGCCCGCGAGGTTGGCGAGCAGGTGCACGAAGCCGCCCACCCCGCCGACGTTTTCGCGCCGCACGGTGTCCTGGATCACCGCCCAGTAGACGGAACCGGTGACGTACAGGAAGAAGATCGACACTGACATCAGCGCTACGGCCCCCTGCATGCTCTGCACTCGCCCGGCAAAGGCGACGCACACCGCCGCGATACCTAAACACACCGAGAGCACGATTCTTCGCGACAGGAGCGGCTTGCCGGTCAAACGCAGGATGAAATCCGTAATGAAACCGCCCGCCGCGAGCCCGATACTGCCGAGCACCCACGGAATGACCGTCGCAATGCTCATGTCATGAAGCGACATATGATGTGCTTCGATCAGGTAGGTCGGAAACCACGACAGAAAAAAGAACAGCACGTAGTTGTAAGCGAAGAACGCGCATGCGGTGGCGAGGACGATCGGTTGCTTCAGATAGAAACCGAGGCTTGCCTGCTGGCCCGCGGGAGTATGCTCCATCGACGAAGCCTGCTGCTGGCCCGCGACGATCAATTCAAGTTCAGCGGCCTTCACGCGGCTATTCTGCTGCGGGTGTTCGGTCGTGGTGAGCGACCACAGTACGAGCCACGCGAGCCCGAACAGCATGATCGCGACAAATGCCCAACGCCAGCCAAACTGGATCGCCATATAACCGACGACCGGCCCAGCGACGGCCCCACCGAGCGGCGTGCCCGAACTGATGACGCCGATCGCGCTCGCCACTTCGCGGCGCGGAAACCAGTTGTTCACCATCTTGCTGTTAGACGAACTGAATGGACCTTCGCCCATACCGAACAGCACGCGCAGCACAATCAGCGAGGCAAGGCCGCTAGCGAGCGCAGTCGCCCCGCAGAATATCGACCAGATGCCCATCGCGCCGCCGAACACTTTCTTCGCGCCGAACCTGTCGGAGGCAACGCCGCCGACGAAGTTGAATAGCGCATAGCCGAGAAAAAAGCTGCTGAACACGATGCCCAATTGTGCATGCGAGAAGTTCAGGTCTTTCTGAATCAGCGGCGCGGCGATCGAAAGCGCCGCGCGGTCGAGATAATTGATGACGCCCGCCAGAAACAGCAGGCCGACGACGAACCATCGCTGGCTCTTGATCATGACATGTCTCCGGTGCCGCCTCTTTTTTGCTGGGCGGTTCCAATCTCGAGTTAGTCGAAGTGCAGATGGACCTTCATCGACTGATTGCGGTCGTACGCCACTTCGAACGCACGGTTCGCTTCTTCGAGCGGGAATGCGTGCGTCATGAGCGGACGAAGGTCAATCTTGTGCGCCCCGAGTTCTTCGGCGGCAACCGGGTATTCATCGGTAAAGCGGAATGAGCCCTGATAGCGAAGCTCCTTCGACATCACGAGATTCGCGGCCACCGGCGACTGCCCCGCCGGCAGATTGCCTACCTGGATCACCGTGCCGCCCGCGCGCGCCGCACGCAATGCCGCATCGAGTCCCGCGGGACTGCCCGACGCTTCGAGCACGACATCGAACGTGCCGCGCTGCTGCGACCATTGGTCGACGCGGGCCTGATCGTTGGCGAGAACCGTTTCGTCGGCGCCGAGCATCGTCGCCATTTGCAGCGCCTTCCCGGCGAGATCGAGGGCGACGATCCGGTGCGCACCTGCTCGCCTCGCGACCGCCAGCAAAATGCAGCCGATCGGCCCGCACCCGACCAGCAGCACCTTCGCGCCGACGAGCGACCCGGCCAGCCGCAGCGCATGCAGCGCGACGGCGAGCGGTTCGGCCATCGACGCCTGCGCGAAGTCGAGGCCATCCGGCACCGGCACGCATTGACGCGCGTCCACCGCGATGAACTGGCGGAACATGCCCTGCATGTGGGGAAACGTCGAGGCGCTGCCCATGAAGCGCATGTTCAGGCAATGATTCGGCATCCCCTTCACGCAATAGCGGCACGCGCCGCAGTTGAGCCCTGGATTGACCGCGACGCGCTGCCCGACGCTCAAGTCGCTCACACCCTCACCCAAAGCGGCGATTTCACCCGCGACTTCATGGCCGAGCACGAAGGGTTCGCGTACAGCGAAGTCACCGCTCTTGCCCTTGAAGTAATACGACAGATCGGACCCGCAGATGCCGCCCGCACGCACGCGAATCTGCACCTGGCCCGGCTGCGGTTGAGGGGCATCGAGTTCATCGATGAAAAGTTTTCGGGGTTCGTGGAGAACGGCTGCGAACATCGTGCTGCTCCTTTGTGTCTTTAAGCGGTGCGGCCCCGGCGAGGCCGCATGAAATCACCAGTTCCAGAGCGTGCCGTCCTCAAGACGTGCGACGGGCAAATAGGCGGGATCGTAGGGATACTTCGCGGCGAGCTTCTCGTCGATATCGACGCCGTGACCCGGCGCTTCGCCCGGATGCATCATGCCGCGATCGAACCTCCATGCATGCGGGAACACGTCGAGCGCTTCCTTCGGAAAGCCCATGTATTCCTGCACGCCGAAATTCGGCACCCACAGATCGAAATGCAATGCCGCGCCCATGCAGACCGGCGACAGATCCGACGGCCCATGACAGCCCGTGCGCACCTGATAGAGCGAAGCGAAGTCGGCGATGCGCTTCAGGTGGGAAATACCGCCGGCGTGTGTGAGCGTCGCGCGAATGTAGTCGATCAACTGCTCTTCGATCAGTTGCTTGCAGTCCCAGATGCTGTTGAAGACCTCGCCCACTGCGATCGGTGTCACCGTGTGTTCGCGGATCAGCCGGAAGCCGGCCTGGTTTTCGGCCGGCGTCGGGTCTTCCATCCAGAAGAGTCGGTATGGCTCGACCGATTTGCCAAACCGCGCCGCTTCGATCGGCGTGAGACGATGATGAACATCATGGAGCAGATGCGACTCAAAGCCGAACTTCTCGCGTACGGCTTCGAAGAGCTTCGGCACAAAGTCGAGGTATTTTTCCGTCGACCAGCTTTGCTCTTCCACGCCGCCCCTGGTCGCCGGTTCGTACATGCCGTTGCCCTTCGACACGCCGTAGACGGAGCGCATGTTCGGCACGCCGCACTGGATGCGGATCGCCTTGTAGCCCGCTTCGATGTGCTCGCCGTAACGGTCCAGCGCTTCCGGAATGTCGCGTCCCGTGGCGTGCCCGTAGACCATCACGCCTTCCCGGGACGCTCCGCCCAGCAACCGATAAAGCGGCAGGTTCGCCACCTTGCCGAGAATGTCCCAGAGCGCCATGTCGACGGCGGCGATCGCCGTCATGGTGACGGGACCACGCCGCCAGTAGGCGCCCTTGTAGAGAAACTGCCAGATGTCTTCGATACGGCCCGGATCGCGCCCCACCAGCAGCGGACAGACGTGATCCTTCAGATACGAGGCAACTGCTAGCTCGCGGCCATTCAGCGTTGCATCGCCGATGCCATAAACGCCCTCGTCCGTCACCACTTTCAGCGTGACGAAATTGCGGCCCGGACACGTCACAATCACATCGGCGCGGACGATTTTCATGGGGATTTCCTTGAGTGGCATTCGTTGGAATCGATGCTACCATACAAGTATATTGAATCGTCAACCACGGGTTTTCCCGCTCCCGGATGTCAAGATGAACGCCAGATCGACCCTTTTCCGCAGTCCGCTTACTTCATTGACCGATCACCTGCTTTCGCCCGAGTGGCGCGATCCGGACATCGGTATCGTGCATCTCGGGATCGGAAATTTTCATCGCGCGCATGAGGCGGTTTATACGGAAGAGGCGATGCTGGCGGCGGGCGGCGACTGGGGTATCTGCGGCGTGACGCTGCAGGGCGATGTCAGCAAGCGCGATGCGTTGATGGCGCAGGACGGGCTTTACAGCGTAGTGGAACGCGGCCCCGAGGGCGTGCGCGTCACGGTGATTCGCGCGCTGAAGGAGGTGCTCGCGATGCCGCATGACCGTACCCGGCTCTTCGAGCTTCTCAGTGATCCCAAGGTGCGCATCGTCTCGCTGACGGTCACCGAAAAGGGCTACTGCCGTGACGCGCGAACCGGCGAAGTCGACCGAAGCCGCGAAGGCATTCAACACGATCTTGCGCATCCGGACCAACCTTCGAGCGTTCCCGGCATCCTGACTGCGGCGCTCAGGCAGCGCCGCGATACCGGGACACCACCCTTCACCGTGCTCTCTTGCGACAACCTCTCGCACAACGGCGCGGCGCTGAAAAAGGTTGTCTGTTCGTTCGCGCGAGCAGTCGATCATGAACTCGCCGGATGGATCGACACCCATGTCGCATTTCCGTCCACGATGGTAGATCGCATCGTGCCCTCCACCACCGATGCCGATCGCGATGCCGCCCGCAACGCCTTGGGCATCGACGACGCCGCGCCCGTTCCCTGCGAGCCATTCCGGCAATGGGTCATCGAAGACCGATTTCCCAGCGGACGTCCCGCGTGGGAACGAGCAGGCGCGCAACTCGTCGACGATGTCATGCCGTTCGAACTCGCCAAGCTGCGCATGCTGAACGGCACGCATTCGACGCTCGCTTACCTCTCGATGCTCGCGGGTTTTTCGACAATCGACGAAGCCGTCGCGCACCCGCCGTTGCGGGCATTGATTCACGCGATGATGACGCACGAGATCGCGCCGACGCTCGACGTGCCACCTTCGTTCGACGTACTCGCCTACCGCGACGCGCTGCTCGCGCGGTACGCGAATACTGCGCTCAAGCATCGCACGGCGCAGATCGCAATGGACGGCAGCCAGAAGATTCCGCCGCGTTTGCTGTCAACGATCGAAGCTCGTCTCGACGCGGGCGAATCAATCGAGCGCCTCGCACTCGCGGTCGCCGCGTGGCTTGTATTCCTGCGCGGCCACGCCGACGACGGCACCCGCTACGAAATCAGCGATCCGCTCGCAGCGCGCCTGACGGCCAGCTTGCCGGCAGAACCCAAACGGCTGATCGAGACGATCCTCGCCATCCAGGAGGTGTTCCCACCCCGACTTGCAAGCCGCGAGGCGTTCCGGCGCCCCCTGCTGGACGCTGTCACGCTGTTGCAACGCGGCGCGCGGCGAGCCATCGAAATAGAGCGAGGCTGACGCTGGGCTTCAAACTCCCTGATGAATCACCGCGTCTGGCGCCTACCCAAAACGTACGGCCTTCACACACATTGGCGTACCGACCTCGACGGTGTCGACCTCTTCGGCGGGTTCGCCCGTCGAGGGATCGATGCGGAAGACGGCCAGCCGGTCGCTGTCCTGCAGGGCGACCAGCATGAACCGTCCCGAAGGCGACAATGCAAAGCTGCGGGGCGTCATGCCGCCGGCACTCCGAACCGACGTCGAAAGAATTTCTCCGGTCGCTTTGTCGAGCGTGTAGATGCCGATGGTGTCCTTCCCTCTGATCGATGCATAGAGGTAATGTCCGTCCGGTGCGATCTGCAAATCCGCAGGCTGACCTGCGCCCGGGTTGCCTGGCAGCGCATCCACAGTTTCAAGCAGACGAAGCACGCCATTGACCGGGGAATAGCCGAGGCGGCATACGGTTGAATCGAGTTCGTTCACGACATACGCCGCGAGGCCGTCCGGATGGAACACGAGGTGGCGCGGGCCGGCGCCTGCCTTCATGCGCAACGCGGAGGTGTCCGGCGATTCGAGACGTCCGTTATCGACGTCGATCCGATACGCGATCAGTTCATCGGTGCCCAGATCCGTGACGATCGCGAACCGATTGTCGGGGCTGGGTACGACGCAATGGGCGTGCGGCACGCTTTGGCGGTCAAGCTTCGGTCCGCTGCCTGAATGCGCAAACTCGCTCGACACCGCGCTCAAGCCCCCGTTATCCAGGACCGCGAAGCTCGAGACATGCCGTCCAGGGATTTCCCCGGCCGTCTCATGGGCGTAGTTGGCGACGAACACGGTGGTGGCCTGCCGATCGACATTGCAGTGCGCCGAGAGGCTGCCGCGCGTCGGTTGCCGGTTGATGAGCACCAGTGCGCCGGACTCGAGATCAATGCGATACGCGCTGACGAGCCCCTCAGACTCGCCGAACACTTCACTGGTCGCGTAAAGCAGGCCACGTGACGCGATTACCGCGAGATAGGTCGGATTGGGGATGTCGGTGGTCTCGGCAAGGGGCGTGAGCCTGCCGGCCGCTTCGTCGAAGCTGTACACGACGATACCCCGCCCGTTCGCTGTCGAAAAATACGGCACGCGACGGTTGAGGCATCCGACGAAAACCAATGTGCGGGTATTCATGTGATGAGAATAGGTGTCCGGCACCAAAAAGTATATCTTCGGTTAAACCCTACTTGTATGGTAGTAGAGTTCAAAACTAAGATGCAGACACTGCCTGATTCGACAGCAAGCGTCTTGAGATCGCGATTGGCTGACAGCGGCGGTTCACCACTCCAGGAGACAAGCATGTTGATGAAGAAAGTCATCGTCGCAACCGCGATTGGCGCGGCGTTCGTGGCCGCCGGCGCATCGGCCAAAGTCGCTACGGGCGACACGTCGAAAGACAGGATCGCACTGTCGAACAGTTACGCCGGCAATACGTTTCGCCAGCAGCAGTTGAAGAGCTGGGCGCAGGTGGCCACCGACGCGAAGAAGGTCGGCACGATCGCTGACGCGCCGGCTTTCACCACGGCGGAGAATCAGGCAACAGAACAGGCGCAGCAGATCCAGAACCTGGTTTTGCAGGGATACAAGGCGATCGTAATAAACGCGGCATCGCCTACCGCGCTCAATGGCGCGGTCAAGCAGGCTTGCGCCGCCGGCGTGGTCGTGGTTTCGTTCGATGGAATCGTCACCGAGCCTTGCGCATATCGGATCGCCGCGGACTTCCATCAGATGGGCGCGGTTCAGGTGGACTTTCTCGCGAAGAAGCTTGGCGGAAAAGGCAACATCCTGGAAGTCCGCGGGCTCGCGGGCGTCTCCGTTGACGATGAGATTCATCGCGGCATCGTCGACGAAGTCAAGAAGTATCCCGGGATGAAGATCGTCGGTTCGGTTTATGGCGCATGGACGCAGACCGTGGCGCAGAAGGAAGTGTCTGGCGTGCTGCCTTCGTTGCCCCAGATCGACGCGGTGGTGACGCAGGGCGGCGACGGCTATGGCGCCGCGCGCGCGTTCCAGGCGGCGGGCCGCAAGATGCCGACAATCATTCTCGGCAATCGCCAGGAAGAACTCGCATGGTGGAAGACGCAGGGCGTGGACAGCTATCAGACGATGTCGATCGCGGCCGACCCGGGCTCGTCGACCTTCGCATTCTGGGTCGCGCAACAACTGCTTGCGGGAAATCCGTTGCCGCACGAAATGTCGCTGCCAACGCTCACGGTCACCTCGGCGTCGGTCGACAAGGTCCTGGCTTCGACCGCGCCCGGAACCGTTGCGAGCAACGTATTCACGCGCGACCAGGTGGTCAGGCTCATCGAGGCGCAGGTGAAGCCGTAGGCACGCTTCGCCTATTTTGCCGTCCGCCAGTCGAATCCCCATCCCCGGTTCGGTATCCGCCATGAATCGTAGAGACAGCATCGCCATTGAAGCACTACAGGTCGGGCGGCAGGCCGAACCGTTGATCGCCGTGCGCGACATAGACGTGTCATTCGGTCTTGTGCAAGCCTTGAAGAGTGCAAACTTTCAGTTCATGCGCGGTGAATGTGTCGCGATTGCAGGGCACAACGGCGCCGGGAAGTCCACCCTGATGTCGGTCCTCTCCGGCGCCCGACGCTCGAATTCCGGATGGATCGAGCACGACGAAGTCAGGCACGAGCGCGGGTACAGCGCCGACGTCGCGCGTGGACTCGGCGTGCGGTGCGTGTTTCAGGAGCTGTCGCTCTGCCCGAATCTCACGATCGAAGAGAACATGCGCGCGATGCATCCGCAGCTCAAGGGCATCGGGTGGCGCAAGCGTGCGCGACGCATCATCGAGGCGCAACTCGATGCGATCTTTCCTGAGCATGCCCTTTCAGGCACCGACGTCGTAGGCGATCTTTCCCTCACCCAGCAGCAAATGGTTGAGATCGCCCGCGCGTTTTCCAGCGTCGACAGCCCGGTGAAGGTCGTCATCCTCGACGAACCGACGTCCAGTCTCGACAAGTACACCGCCGAACAATTGCTTGCCTTCGTGCGCAAGGCTGCTGCGAGCGGGATCACCAGCATCCTGATCACCCACATGCTCGGCGAGATGCTGCGCTGCGCGGACCGGATCATGGTCATGCGTGACGGCAGTGTCGTATCGACGCTGAGCGCGCAAGGGCTAACAAGGGACGCGATCATCCGGGCGATGGGCCAGTTCGTCGAAGGCGATGCGACTCCTGAGCGCGAGCGGCGAGCGGCCGCGCATTCGGGCGAAGTGTACAGATGGAACCTCGGTCCGAAAGAACAAACCACGCTCGACGTACCGCGCGGCAGCATTGTCGGCCTCGCAGGGCTTGCGGGGCAAGGCCAGACAGACGCATTGAACGAGATCTATGCCAAAGCCCGCCAGCGGGGCTCGCATCAGCGCGTCGCGTATGTCGCCGGCGACCGGCGTGCGGATGGTGTCTTTCCCGACTGGACAATCGCGCAGAACTTCGCCATCCGCTCACTCTTCGATCGCACGCGGGGGTCGTGGATCGACACGCGACGGCTTCAGGCGTTGTTCGATGCGTGGGCGAAAAAGCTCGATATTCGCGGCGCCACGGGCAACGCCAATATCCTCGCGCTGAGCGGCGGCAACCAGCAGAAGGTCCTGTTCGGACGAGCGCTGGCATCGGACGCTGAACTGGTCCTGATGGACGATCCCATGCGTGGCGTCGACATCGGCACAAAGCTGGAGATCTACCGGTTACTTCTCGAGGAAGCAGCCAAAGGCCGGACCTTCGTCTGGTACACCACCGAAAACGATGAACTGGCGTACTGCGACAAAACCTATGTTTTCCGTTCGGGCCGGGTGACGCAAGAGTTGAGCGCGGCCGAATGTACCGAAGAGGCGTTGCTCGCGGCCAGCTTCGAGGAGGTGACTGAGTGAAATCCATTCCGGTTCGGTTGCGGGGACCGCGCGATCTGCGCTCGGTACTGCCGTTCGCGTCGCTCGTTGCGATCCTCGTGCCGATGGCGATCATCCAACCCAACACGCTCAGCTATTTCGGCGGCGTCATGCTGCTGAACCTCGGCGTTCCGATCGTGTTCGCCACGCTCGCACAACTCGCCGTGATCACCGCAAATGAACTCGATCTATCGATCGGCTCGTTCATCAGCCTCGTTGCATGCATCGGTGCGACCCTGCTGCAAAGTTCGCCGTGGCTGGGCGTGCTGGCGCTCGCCGGATGCGTTGTTCTCTACGCGCTGGTCGGCGCGTTGATCGAGTATCGTCGAATATCGTCGGTCGTCGTCACGCTCGGACTGTCGTTCGTCTGGAACGGCATTGCGGTCCTGCTCCTACCTGCGCCCGGCGGCAAAAGTCCGGACTGGCTGGCGGCGCTGATGGGCTTCCAGTCGCCCATCATTCCTGCGCCGTTGCTGTGGACTGCAGCGATCGCCATCTGCATGCATCTGTTCCTGATGCGCTCGTCGCGTGGCGTAGCCTTGCGTGGCGTCGGAGGAAACGCTGGTGCGATGCGCCGCTTTGGCTGGTCGGTGATACGCGCAAAGGCGATTCTCTTCGGTTGCGCCGGAGTGTTTGGCGTGTGTTCCGGCTTGACCTTGCTCGGTCTGACGACCTCCGCGGATGCCAATATCGCATTGCGCTATACGCTGCTGTCGGTGGCGGGGGTGATCCTTGGCGGGGGTGAGTTCGTCGGCGGCCGGGTGTCTCCTATTGGCGCCGTGCTCGGAGCCATTACGTTGACGCTGGCATCGTCGTTCCTCTCGTTCTTGCAGATCGCCCCTCAGTGGCAGATCGGATTGCAGGGCGCCATCCTGATCGCAGTCCTGTCGCTGCGTCTTCTGGTTCGAACGAAGGAGCAACGCAAATGAGCAAGGTTCTTTCGATACGCCATGCCGCCTGGTTCTGGTCATTTCTCGGCGCCGTTCTGGTCGGTATAGTCGCAAGCGTGGTGTTCGGCCTTGGCACAGCGGGCAGCATGCTTTCGACGGCGTCGGCGTTCGTCGTGTTTTCGGTCCTCGTCGGACTGGGGCAAATGCTGGTGATTACAAGCGGTCCGGGCAATATCGACCTCTCGATACCGGCCACCATTGCGCTGTGCGGCGGCATCGGCATGCGCATCATGGCGGCGAACGATCACTCGATCGTCATTGGTATTCTTGCCGTGATCGCCACGGGCGCGCTGATTGGCCTGTTCAACTATCTATTGATCCGTTCACTGCGCATCCCGCCGATCATCGCGACCTTGTCGTCAAGCTTCGTGCTCCAGTCGTTCGCGATCAGCCTCGGGCGCGGCGGCGCCGCTCCCCCGCCCGCGCTCGAAGACTTTGCGCTCGCTCGCGTGGGCGGAGTCTCGGCTCTGGCGCTCGTCGCCTTGATCATTACGTCACTCATTGCCGTCGTCCTGTTCAGGCTGGTACAGGGACGCAGCTTGTCGGCGCTGGGTCAGAACGCCCGTGCGGCGAATTTCGCCGGGGTCAGGGTGAATGCCGTTCACTGCCTGACCTATGTGAGCTGTTCGGTGCTGGCCGCCATCGCGGCGCTTCTGCTCGCCGCGTTTTCCGGAGGTGCAACGTTGGACATGGGAGCTGACTACATGTTGCTCTCGGTCGCCGTTGTCGTGATTGGCGGCACCCAGGTGTCGGGCGGTCGGCCAAGCGTGACGGGGACCTGGAGCGCCGCATGTTTCCTCTTCCTGATCAACGCCCTTCTCAACGCCAGTGGGGCCGGCGCGGGACTTCGGGCAATCGTTTATGGAGGGCTGATTATTGGGGTAACAGCCATGGCCACTGGCCCCGCAGACGCTCGCACATAGAGAAGCGTGCAGACAACTCCCATGCAGTGCATGCCAGGCCGGGGCCGTCGGACGCTGATGCGCTGCCCGTTTTATTCGGAGCTCACAGCACCGCTTCAAGCGGCGCAGCGGACGATTGGACCCCAGCCTGGCGTTGCCAGCGCTGGGTTCAACAGGCAGACAGTGGAGGACATACGCTGAAGATCGAGATCTATCCGAACGCACTGCACGGTTTCGACACGACGGCGCCGTTGCACGTCTATGCCGGGCACCAGGTCGGCGGCAATCCGACAGCGAGTGCAGCCGCGGAGGCTGAGGCACGCGCATTTCTCGATGCCCGATTAGGCGGAAATTAGAGCGTGCAAACACCTTTCAAGCCAACCAGATCTGAGGATGCGTGACTGTGATTCGAGTATCGCACGCCAAACAATAGAACCTGTTGGCGACCGGCACACTATGCAAGAATGAAAGCTAACAAGACCGCTCGAGTTGTGGGAACACCCGCGGTGGAAATACCCGATTTCTTCAAAAAGTGGACTGGAAGCGCCCCAACCCAATGTCGTCAGGGAACCTGGGAACGTCTGCCGGAAGCGCGAACTCTGCGCGATGCCAGAAAATACAGAGGTCGATGGAATGCATGATTTGCCCACAGAACACAGACGCTCTCCTGCCGCGTCAGTCGTAGGCCAAGGCCCGCTGAGCTCCACGCTCCCGAGCGTTGCCGCCTTTCGTCACACGCCTTCGACGAGAACGGCGCGATAACGCGCGCCCTTGAATCGGTGCTGCGCAGCCTCCTGATATGCCGGGCTGTCGTACCACGCACGCGCGGCCGCTGGCGACGGGAACTCCACGATCACGACACCCTCTGGCGCGTCGCCCTCAAGGACCTGCTGAGGTCCGTAGGCAGCAAGAATCTTGACAGGATGACCTTTGAAAGTCTCGCCCACCTTGCTTTGGTAGATGTCGAGCTCCCCCTGATCCTGCGTGCTTTCCTTTGTGAAGACAATATAAGTCGCCATGACGTACGCTCCTGCGGTGGTGTGAAGGTGCACACGATGATGCCATGAAACCGCATTGGGCCTCGATACGCAGCGTTGGCGCAGATGTCGACCCGTCACTTGGGCGAGAGAACCACCCGATGCTCGCAGACAGACATTCGCGAGGAGATCGCAGCAGGCAGTTCCCTGGCCGATCTTCCTCCTCGCGTCGGACGGATATCGACCCTGACGAGACGTTCGACCTTCCAACTCGCAGCCGTCAGCTCACAGGCGTGGAGCGGGCATTCGGAAAATCAGCTTGGAGGACTTGTATCTCAGCCTTCGAGACGCGGGAAGCCTTCGCGGTCGAAGGCGACGCGGCAACGTCCGTAACGCTCGCTCCTGCGCAGGATCCGAATGCCGAGGAGCGATATAGAAGGCTGAGCGCGCCCAATCATTTGCCTTGCACCACAACCGCAATGGAGAAATCCGCGTAAGCGTGGCGCCGTCAGCTAAATAAGTCAGCGCATAAAGCGCGTCAGCGCGAGTACGTACAATGCGGACGCGGCAAGCTGGACGACGGTGACAGGTAATCCAAAGCGCAGGAATCGGGCGAACGTGACCGGCCTGCCATGGCGGGCGCAGATACCGGCCGACACGATATTGGCGGAGGCACCGATGAGCGTCGCGTTACCTCCCAGCGTTGCGCCAAACATCATCCCGACGAACACCGGAATCGCGGCCGGGGGCCACTGGGTGAAGTGGGCGCCAAGCGCGGCGTCCGGCACCACCTCGGCTGCCACAAGGTAGCCCTTCACCATCAGGATCGCCGCCGCTGCCACGGGGACGTTGGCCAGCAGGCTCGAGAGCAGCGCAATGCCCGCAATCATTGCTAGTGCAACCACTGTCAGAGCGGTGCCGAAGGACTCATAGAGCTGCAGCGCCAGGAGCTGCAGCACGCCCGTCTTGGTCACCGCCTGCACGAGGCAAAAAATGCTCCCAAGGAACAACAGCGTCTTCCAGTCGACATCCCGCAGCACGTTTTCGGTTGGTTCGAACCTCGCTCCGTACCCAACCAGCAACGCCAGCGCACTCGCGATCAGTGCGACCGTCGGCGGCACGAGATGCGTCGGAAGGTTTTCACCAAAAACGAATAGCCCCATCATCGTGCAAGAACGCCGATGGAAAGCACCGCGTAGACGGGTCGTTCGAGTCGCGCGGCGGGCGGCCGCGTCGGCAGTGGCCGCCTCAATTTCCAAAGATCGGGCATCAGCAGGGGCAACAGCGGCACGACAATAACCACCGCGATGCCGCCGCCCAGGCTCACGTGGTGCAGATACTCGCCGAAGGTCATGCCGATCGAGCTGCCGACCAGAAACGTCGCCGGGTCTCCGACGAGCGTCAGCAGACCGGCTGAATTACTGACGATCGCCGTGAGCACCATCGGCCCGACGAAATCCGCCTCCAGAGCCGTGGCGACCCTGATGATAATCGGGGCGAGCAGGATCACTGTCGTTGCATTGGGCAGAAATGCGCACAAGGGCGCCACCAGCGCAACCAGCAATAGCAGGAAGCGTCGGCCGCTCCCGCCGGTGGCGCGCAGGTAAAGGTCGCCGATAAGGTCGAAGAGACCCGTAGTCGACAGGAGCCGTGCCACAACCATCCCGCCGAACAGCAGGCTTAGCGGCCCACCCGAAGCACGTGCTGCGCTGGTGAGGTCGTCCTCGTTCAGGATCCCAAGCGAGATCAGGATGCACACGCCGATCAGCGCAGCAACGGCCATATCGATCACGTTGAAGGCGATCACAAGGATCACTGCTGCGAATACGCCAAGGACGATGTAGGTTTGCAGTTCGCTCATGGCTCGGCCCCCGCTGCCTATCGCACCGGCGGCGCGTACATGAGGCCGCCCTGTGTCCAGAGCCGGTTGAGCCCACGTTCAAGATTGAGGGCGCTTTGGGATCCAAGATTGCGATCGAAGAGTTCTCCATAGTTGCCAACGCTTTGTACCGCGCGCACCTCCCATCCCGGTTCGGCTCCGATGGCCGTGTCAATGTCGTCTCCCGGGGCAAGCGCCCGTATCACCAGGGGATCGCGCACGTTCTCACGGGTGATCCCGCTCTCTTCTGCCGCAATGAGTGAAAACAGCACCCAGCGCACCAGCGTCAACCACTCTGGATCATCGTCGCGCACAGCCGGGCCAAGAGGCTCCTTCGCAATCTGCTCGGGCAGTAGCACATAGGCCTGAGCGCCTCCCGGCGCAAGCAGGCGCGTGGCCGCAAGGTGTGAGGCGTCCGCTGTATAGGCATTGCAGCGTCCTGCAAAAAAGGCGTTCGCTGCTTCGGTTGCCGAATCGACGACGAGCAGCTTCACGTTTGACCGCAGCGCGGCGAAATAGTCCGTGAGATGCGTCTCGCTCGACGTGTCCTTTTCTACACATACGGTGGACCTCGCGAGCCCGGCGGCAGTCTTCACACCACTGTTCTTCGGCACCATAAGAGCCTGGCTGTCATAGTAGAGCACGCCTGCGAACTGGATGCCCAGCGTACTTTCTCGGACGAGGGTCCACGTCGTGTTGCGGCTAAGCAGATCCACTGCACCAGTGCGCAGCGCTGGAAACCGGGCCGACGCTTTCAGTGGAATGAAGGTGACCCTGTCTGCACTGCCCAGCGCAGCGGCAGCGAGAGCACGGCAGAAATCGACATCGATGCCCGACCAGCGCCCCGAGGGGTCTTTTGCAGAAAACCCCGCAACGCCTTCGCTGACGCCGCAGCGTAGCGTACCGTGAGACTTGACCTGAGCGAGGGTTCCGCCATCCGCTGCGTTTGCGACCGATGCTACCGATGTGACAGCCATCAGCAGCGGTACGGTAGCCAGAAAGAGTCTGCGAACGATTTGCTCAAAGCAAGTCATCGAGGTCCCCTATGTCGGACTCTGCACTGCACCAGTTCCGTCTCGCTTCAATGCGGTAGACTGGTGTGAATCGCCAAGGCGATATCGCAGCCGGCGGCACCCAGCGCCCCGATGTCGGCCGTGGCCAGGGCGTCGTAGTCTGTGCCGGCACTGGTCTCGCGCACAAGGGGCCGCCCAGACAGGATCAAGTTTGGTGAGGCTGCCAACTCAGCACAAATTCACTTCTGGCCACAATTGGCTAACGAAATGACGTCTTGACCGCGCGCCAGAGGAAAAACGCACACCCGGCAACCCTGCTTAGGTCTCTCACGTTTTGACTTTATCCTCGGTCATCAGAAGGCCGGTTGACTTTAGTCAAAATCCGCGTACTTCCGCCGGCCGCCTCGCCAGTATTGCCCCTTACCACAGCCGGGGAGATTGAGTGCTCACTACTTTAGCGTACGAAGGTAATGCTGGATCGCGTCGACGGTATTCCAAAAATACTCAATCGCCCTCTTCCCCTGCTCCAGATATGTGAGTGCGCCTTCTTAGTGTCCATGGTAGCTCCCCTGTAAGAGATGTACGATAGCGCGCTTTCCGCGGTTAACAATGGTAGAACCCCTTGCAGTCAAACGGATTCTTGGTGGGCGAGCGCGGCCTCCGTTTTGGCTTGATCAAGTCGGGTCAGTCGGCGCGAAGGTCAGCTGTTTGACGGGAAGCCGCCGCTCGACTGGGCGCAGGGGTGTGTCGGCGAATTCAGTGGTTCGGCGGTTTGGCGCAGCATACGACGCTGGGCGTACGTCCTGTTTGAATCCCATCAATGTTTTCACCGCGCTCGGGAGCGGCTGTCCTCCTTCGTCCGCCAGATTAGAGCGGATGATCGGGTCACAAAGAAATCGGGGGCCCAGCATGAGCGATGCAAAGAGCATAACGTTTGAGGCGGTGCAGCTTAGTGACCGGTCGGAGTACGTTGTGCGCGCTACGTGGCCTGACGGTTACGAACGGCAGATCACCGGCTTTACGGACGATGCCGAGGCCCGCGCGTGGATAACCAATGATGCCGAGGCCGGCTAGACTGGATGGCGCATCGTCCACAGCCTAGCAACTGACGCCCGCAACCGGCGTCGCCGCTATTTAAGTCCAGTGGCCGCATTGACGCCCAATGCGGCCGACGATGTTGCATCGCGTAGGACGGTTTTCGGACCCACAACAGCCCTTCGAGCCGCGCAGACGTGCGACCGCTGCCGCTGCAGTAACGGCCACACATGGCGGGGCACTGATCGGAAACACCGTAGCCTATTGTGCGTTTTCGTTGAAATCGTCGTTGTTGCGCCCGTGGTTGTGTTCCTGCTCATCCCCCGACTCGAACTTGGAGTTTCCCTTGTCGTCGACACAGATTTTCTTTTCGGACTTCCTGATCTGAGCATTGTTTTTATCCGTGACTTTATGCACAAAATCGACCACATCACAATTCGCGGAGCCGGAACCCCCGGAGGCCCCAGAGCCCGATCCCCCGGAAGTCCCGGTGCTAGACCCTCCAGAGCTCCCGCCGCCGGATTCGACGACATAGGTATCCTCGACAGTGCCGACTACCGTCTGTTGGGTCGTATCTGAGAACTCAATGCCGGTGCCGAGCACACCCGAACTTCCCACCGGCGCCGAGGCTGGAATGGGATCGACTTGGGTGATCACATCGACTGACCCATCATCATTGATCTGACCAACTTCAGCAGCCGTATTGGGATTGGTGAAGATCTCTTTTGTCTCTGTAACCGTACTGGGTGTACCGTTCTCCACAACGGTGTCGGTGATGGTTTCCTTGGTTTCAAGGACAGTAGCACCATTAAACGTCGCCACAACAGGTGCGGAGTCCGTCAGCGTCCCCGATCCGGTTACGGGAACGTTGTCTATCGTGCCAGAGACGGAGAAGCTCGCCGTGTCGCCGTTTTCGACCTCGTTGGCAATAGCGGCCTGCAACGGCACCGAAACAGGTTGTGCGGATGTTGTATTTGCATTGTTATTACCGCCCCCACAGCCGCCGAGCAGCATCGCGGAAGCCACGGCCACCAAGGCGCGTCGCGTGGGCAACGCCCGCCGCGCGAGCTCGCCCCGAGGTTCAACGGATGCCGCCCACACGGGATAGCGGTGTCGCGTTGCAAGGGAAACGGCGCGTGCAGTTACGAGAGGATGACGTTTCATAACGAACTCCCCGGTGGCCATTCGGGATTTATTTCAATTGAAACGACGGTGCCACTTCAAAATTAGTGGGCTGGACGTGTTCGCCCTATCGGACCAAGGTCCGATACATGTACAAAGAGTAGGCGATTCGGCGGGGGCAAGCGTATGCCGCGAACCAACCTGCTCAAAAGATCCCCCCGTCGTTGACGGCTTTAGACCATTAGTTAGCAAGCGTTCGCCCTTTACGATTGGGTGGCCGTTCACGGGATGGAGCCGACGCTTGAACGTCCGACCGACGACGCATGTGAACGGCGGTTTGTGGCCCAGAGTGTGTCAAAACGGCTGGCCACTGGGAATTGACGAAACCTGTCTCGGCGCAGGTCGCGGCGTTTCGATTGCGGCAACCCGAACGAGAAATCACAGCCGAACACATCGCAAAGGCTCAACAACCCCGTACGGGCATCACACCCTCATCGCCTTCATAACCGCTTCTGAACCGAGTAGCTTGATCACCCGCTTCATGTTGTACGCCAGCACGTGCAAGCTCATCTCCGTGCTCACCCGCCCGATGGTCCGTGTCAGGAAATGAGTGGCGCCCATCCATGCCTTGATCGTGCCGAACGGGTGCTCGACAGTCTGTCGCCGGATGCGCATCATCTCAGGGGCATGATCAAGTCGCGCCTGCATCTCATCAAGAACAGCTTCGTGTTCCCAGCGTGTCACGCGACGTTGAGGACCGGGCGTGCAGTCCCCTTTTAGCGGACATTGCTGGCAATTCGAACTCCAGTACTTACTGATCTTCAGACCGCGCTCAACGGTTGAGAATCGCCAGATGAGCCGCTCGCCTGCTGGGCACCGATATTCGTTCGTCTGTGCGTTGTAAATGAAGTCATCCTTGCCGAAGCGGCCATGAGCCGTTGCGCTCGATGTCACCGTCTTCGGAACGAACACGCTTATTCCAGCCTCATGGCATGCGAGGATCTCCTCGCTCTTGTAGTAGCCACGATCCGCAACTGCGGTGAGCTTGTCGACGGCCATCTCTGCACGGGCAAGCTTCGCCATCGACGTCAACTGATCACGATCAATGCCATCATTAGTAACGACGTGCGCGACGATCAGATGGTGCTTCGTGTCCACCGCCGTCTGGACGTTGTAGCCGACGACTCCCGTTCCTCGTGTCTTCATCGAACGGGCATCCGGATCCGTGAGCGATACCTGTTTGTCGGGTGCCGCGTTGAGTTGGACCTCGATCTCCTTGAGGCTTCGCATCTGTTCCTTCAAGGCAGCAATCTTGTCCTGCAGTCGCGCTGTTCTGGCCTTCGCAATCGCAGGCTCCTGACGATCCGCTGTGTCCATCGCCTCGAGATAGCGAGCAATACTGGACTCGATGTCGCGCATGCGTCGTTCGAGCTTGGCGCTCGTGAAGTTGCGGTCGCGATGGTTCACCGCGTTGAATTTGCTGCCGTCGATCGCAACGATCGCTTCGGCGAAGAGGTCCAGACGCTGGCATAGCACGACGAACTGACGGCAGACGCTGCGGATCGC
>NZ_JBNDKT010000039.1:0-65747 GCF_050435685.1 Paraburkholderia sp. GAS448 | reverse complement strand
ATCACCTGGACGAAGGAAACCATCGATGCCGAACTGGCGAAACTGCTCGACGGATACGGCACTCAATTTCAAGTCAATTTCTCGTGAACACTTATGTACAATTCGGACGATTTATTTTCTGCTGCGTCAAGATAAAGGACATCCGCTACGCCGGATCCCGTGTTCGGAACCAATGTCCACGAAGCCTTCCCAGTTATTGCATACCTAGCAGGATGTGCCTCAATCCCCGGCCCATTTACCGCATCAAGTAGTGGTTGCAGCGCGCGTCCCTCACTTTCCCACGCGTTCTCCTGAAACATTACGTATTGCTCTCGACCATCAATAAGCAAATTGAAACGCGTAGAGTATGGCTTTGGTTTATCGAGAACGGCTTGCGATAAACGGGTCATGTAAACGTGAAGCTCATCAGAAAGTCGATGTGGATTTGTTTGCACAACAGGGAAGTCGGACTTATTTCGTAGGATGGAAATCAGGTCATTGTTGACATTCCAATGCGGATTTTGTTCGGCGGAATACCATACGGGCTCGTCGCGCGTCACGATCCCAGCGAGGTTATCAAACGTATGTGCAACACCTCGCGGTATTATCAACCGTCGATGCGGACTCGGTTCAAAAGAACATGAGACAGCGTCGTGCAATGTCGCGCTACCATCGCGGCAATCGACAAAGTGGCCGACGATTTGCCTTCTTGGGCTTCCGAAGAAGGTAAGACGGTCGTCTTGTCCGACGTGAATACCATAAGTCGAGTATTCAAACTCAGGCCCGTGTGTAACGAAGTCAGAAACCAGTGGCCCTGGACTTGATAGAACTTTTAGCGAAAACCATGAGTCATGGGATGGGATCTGATTGGCGAGATTCGGTTGGAACCTGAGGCCAGGAATTTCCAGTTCAATATCAAATGCATCGGATGGCAGATTGAGTAGGTTCACAGCCAATCTCCGTTGGAAATTCGCACGAACTTCAACTTCCGATCACTTAATGACACTTCGTAATTTGGTTCACCGCGTTCGACACCCTCTCGTTATAGGCACATGGAATCCATTTTGTCAAAAATATGTTTAGAACTGTATACTCAGAGGATTCGAATGTTTGTATTAAACACATATCAAATCGCTACGTTCATAAAAGAGGAAGCGTGCTGATTTCCTATCGTCATTTCGGCAACCGTATCTTGGCAAAGCGCGAAAAAGAGATCGGGCAGGTTTCCAAAGTGAACCGGCCATCCGAGTGGCTGCTTTGTGAGTTTGATGAGCGGCAGGTTGTGGCCGGTCCCAGCCTTTCAGTTGTCACCGAGTCGATAGCCAGATATCGGACCGCGATGACGAAGATCGCGCGCGATCAGACAAAGGCGCAAGCTTCGGCGGCTGCAGCTGCCGGTGCGAGCGCTCTGCCCGTTCATCAGCCCAAGGCAACGCAGTTCGTCGACCTGAAAGAGACCTACAGCGATGCCGGCGACAAGGAGCTGTCTCAACGGTGCTGTCCAACAGGCTGCTCCGCAGGCGGCCGGCAATGTGCGGCCCGCTCCGCCGTCTCAGGCCGTGGTTCAGGTCGTGCCGAATCCGCAGTCGGAGTTGCAGATCGAGGAGAAACAGGAATCGCCGCAGCAGTGCGCGGCCGACATGCAAGCGTTGCAGCAAGCGATCCTGCAGTTCAACGCTTGGGCCGCGAAGCTCCCGCACGGAAATCCGCCTCAAGCTGAAGCGGAAGATGCCGATGACACTTCCGGGGCTCCAGTTTCGATGGCCGCTGCCCTGGCTTGGTCGACCCAGTATGTCGGCGTGGTGAGCCAAGCCCCGGCAGTTCCTGCTGTGTCGGCGCGCGGATACAACGCCCCGCCCCGGGGGTCAGCCAAGTGCAACCGAGTCCCACCGGCGGTCGCCATCTGCTCTGGTCGCACGAGTTTCAGCGGTGGGTCTACCTCGCGCAATAAACCGAATATCGGTTCTGTGTGCACGGTGTTGCATTTCTCTCGTTGGCCTTCTCGCGTGCTGTATAGCCTGTCGCGGGCCGCAACGGACGACTGGGCCCACGACGTTGCCGGAACTGCTGCGCGTCCGGTGTCCTGTTCGGGGTGACTTGACTCTCGAATCTGCCGCGTAGGCTGGTCTGAAACACCATTCGAGGTCAGCCATGCAATTCGAAGTCGAAATCGATACCCCGTCCGAGTTCTTCGCCCCGGTCTCGTCCGACGTCTTCAATACCCTGATAGGGGAATACAACGCCACGCGCGCGAAGATCATCGAGTTAGCCGACGTCGCGACCGGGCATGCGTTCAGCACGGCGATGGCCTACTTCATCGAAGGGAATGCCGGCGACGAGCGTATGCATCGCAGTCTGTACGTCGACAAGCTGTTTCAGGTCGACGGAGCAATCAAGGCGCTCAACGCGAGCTACTGGCGCCGCGCACTGAACCTCACCGACGCCTATGAGCTCATGCCCCAGAAGCGTCGCGACGAGTGGGATAAGGACATTCGTGAGGGCAACATGCCGGACTTCACGGAGGACGCAGTGCGGCCAACGATCCTGAACCTCCTGAACATGCGTGCGCAGTTTCTCGCGGAGAAGGTCGACGGCGTGTTCCGCGGCCTGTCCGGCCACCACGTCACGAACCGCCCTGAGGGCTTCTCGATCAGGATGATCATCTCGTACGTCCTGAACTCGTGGGGCCACACCTGCACAACCCGCGGCGGTCTCATCCACGATCTTCGCTGCGTGATCTCGCGCTTCATGGGCCGCGGCGAGCCGCATCGACGTCTCACGATAGATTTCCTTGAGCAGACACGGCGCACGCCCGGGCAATGGGTGTCGACGGACGGCGGCGCACTGCGCGTGCGCATGTATAAGAACGGGAACGCACACCTCGAGGTCCACCCCGACATGGCGTGGCGCCTCAATTGCGTACTGGCGCACATGCACCCGAGTGCGATCCCGTCCGAGTTCCGCAAGAAGCCGAAGAAGAAGCCCAAGGAGTTCGAGCAGCTGCTGCGGCCGCTGCCGTTTCCGGTGCTCGAGATCATTTCCCAGTGCCTTTACCACGTCCGGCCGGACGCGCAGCACGTGTGGTTCAACAGCGAAGCCGCTGCCAGCCCGCACCTCGAGGAGGCCAAACGCGTGCTCGAGTCGATCGGCGGTGTGCGGGACAGCCGACCGACCCATCAGATGAACTTCGACTATCCGGTCCACCAGATTCTGCGCGAGATCGTCGCTACCGGCGTGCTACCGGACAGCGTGTCTTTCCAGTTCCACCAGACGTCAGAGAGGCTCGCCTATGATGCCGCGGAGTGGGCCGAAATCGGCGACGAGGACGAGGTGCTTGAGCCGAGCGCGGGCCAGGGTGCAATCGCCAAGCATCTGCCGGCCGACAGCCTCCAGTGCATCGAGCTCTCTGCCCTGCACTGCCAGATCCTGAAGGCCAAGGGCTTCAGGACCGAACAGGCCGACTTCATCGCCTGGGCCGAAGATGCGGCAGAGCACGGCCGAAAATTCAATGTGATCGTGATGAACCCGCCGTTTGCCGATGGCCGCGCCGCACTGCACATCGAGTATGCCTACTCGCTGCTCGCTCAGGGAGGTCGCCTCGTCGCGGTGATGCCGGGATCGTATAGGAACAAGCAGATCATCCCGAACGTCGAGGCTGAGTTCTCTCGCATCTACGAGAACGAGTTCACGACGACGAGCGTATCCGTGGTGCTGATGCGAGTCCGCCGGCCGATCGATGCGCATTCCCAGACCGTGAAGAGCGTAGCGATGGAGGTGACGGCGTGAAAGTTCCTTCTACGCTTCCAGTCACTGTTTCCCGAGAAGTCGAGCGCCTGCTGCTGGAAGGTGCTGCGTGCGCGATCGGTGTGTCGGGTGGAAAAGATAGTCAAGCATGCGCTCTGGCCGTCGACGCATATCTCGACAGGATTGGTCACACGGGGCCTCGGATCCTCGTCCATTCTGATCTTGGCCGTGTCGAGTGGGCCGACAGCCTGCCGGTATGCGAGAAATTGGCTGACCATCTGGGCTACGAGTTGGTCGTGGTGCGGCGCCAAGCTGGAGACATGCTGTCTCGTTGGCAGGGCCGGCGGGAAGCGAATCTCGCGCGCTATCGCGATCTGTCGTGTGTAAAGCTTATTTTGCCGTGGAGCACGCCCTCAATGCGCTTTTGCACATCCGAGCTCAAGACCTCTGTGATCACGTCCGCGCTGAAGAAACGCTTCCCTTCGATTCCGATCGTGAACGTCACGGGCGTGCGTCGGGAAGAGAGCGCCGCGCGAAGCAAGATGCCTGTCTGGGCTCCCATGCAAAAGTTGGAACGTCGCAATCTGGCCGGTGTTAGCTGGAACGCGATCATCGACGCGACCAAGCCGGCGGTGCTCGGCGCAATCCGCGACAGCGCGCTCGAACTGCACGAAGCCTACACGAAGTACGGCACGTCCAGGGTGTCGTGCGCCTATTGCATCATGAGCTCGGAACGCGACCTGCAGGCAGCCGCATCCTGCCCGGATAACGCAGCGCTATACCGCGCGATGGTCGAACTGGAATGCACTTCGACCTTCGCTTTCCAGGGCGACAAGTGGCTTGCAGACGTGGCGCCACATCTGCTGACGCAGGACGCGCTCGCCCGCGTGCGTGCTGCGAAACAAGCGGCAGACCAACGGAAGGCTGTGGAGGCCCGAATCCCTCAGCACTTGCTGTATGTCCCCGGGTGGCCAACTTCCGTGCCCTAAGCCCAGGAGGCGGAGCTTCTAGCGTCGGTTCGCCGCGACGTCGCCGGCGCACTGGATATCGAGGTCAAGTGCATCACTGGTGCAGCGGTACGTGAACGATACGACGGGCTCATTCGGGCGCGTGATGCGCGAGATTCCAACGCAACGGCTCAGACGATGCCGCCGGCTGCAGAGGTACAACTTGACCTCGCCCTCGAACGGACGTTGTGATCTGATGCTCGCGACTTGACTTCGACGAGCTGGCGATAATCTAAAAGCTCTATCTCTCGAACGGGGCGCGCAATGGAATTCGTCAAGCTGCATGAGGCGATTGGGACGGCTGAGCATGCGGCCGACGCCTATGGCCTGCCGCAGACCGTGTTTCGGTCGCGCGACACGCATGGCTGGGCCAACACCAATGCACTTGCCCGGGTGCTCGGGCAGGCTGGCATCGACATCTTCATGACGGTCTTGCCAACCCGCTACTTCTCTTAATGGCGACGGTGCTGTATGGACAAAAAGGAACTTCCTCTGTCGCAAGGCACGCTCGATGTGCAGGAGTGGGGTTTTTGGTTTTGGCGTTAGACCGCGGCGCACGATGGGGCCATTCCTGACCGCGGATTTGCGTCCCCACCGAGGCGCGCATCGCGTTACAGGCCGAAAAACGAGGTTTCCCGGCCATATTTTCAATCTGTGATCCGAAAGTCCGCGACGGACAATAGAAATGCACCTTCGCGTGACCACAAATACACGTCTTCACAAGGAATCAGTCCATGCTTCGACCGATTCGCGGTTCCGTTCTTTCGATAGCCCTTCTCGGATCGTGTGCGCTTGCGCACGCTGAACCCACGGTGTCGGACGTGAACGCAGCAATTCAGGCCGGCCAGTATGCCCAAGCCGAGCAGATGATCAAGGAAGTGGCTCCGAATCATTCTGCGAGTCCCCGGGTTCACTACATGATGGCGCAGGTGCTGTCTCGCGTGCCCGGGCGCGAAGGCGAAGCTCGTCAGGAGTTCAAGGCGGCCATGAGCCTGAACCCGCAGTTGCCCTTCGCGGATTCCACCGAGGTCAACGCCCTGCAAGAGCGAATTCGGCCGCATGACGAGCCGCCGCGCCCGCAGGAAGAAGCGCCTCACCTGCAGGAACAGCCGATTCAACCACCTCAGCGGGCCCAGCTGCCGCTGCCGGCGAGCCTGACGGCGCCACCGGCGCCGCCGTTCGTGCCCCACCCGCAACGGCCGCAGATGAGCCTGTACGACCGCGTCATGTTGACCATCCAGGAGAACAACATTGTCGCGGCTGCAGCGGTCGGCGTCATCGCGATTCTGGCCATCGCGTGGTCCTTCATCGGCCGCAAAAAGAAGGGCGACGGCCAGCCGAAGAAGAAGGACAAGAGGTCGTCGCGCCGACGTGAGCCTACGGGGCTTTCCGACGACCAAGGGCAAGAAGCCGAAGAATTCGCATATTCGAATGCCTCGCCCGACCATCGCGATCGGACGGAGCATCGCGAAAATTCCCCTTCCTCGTGAGAGCCGGCGCACCACGAGAACGAGCACGAGGACTTCGCTCGAAATTGAACCACGGGGCCGTTGAGTCCCGTCTCGTCAGATCGGAACGTAGCCCGTATGCGTCGGGGTCATGCGCACTAGGCGCTCGACCATGCGGGTGTTCTGAATCCCCAGAAGCCCCGCCACCTTTTCCACCGTTGCACCGGCCAACAGGTGTCGACGCGCATACGTCGTGCGCAGCACGCGCGGGCCCATGTCATCGCCGTGGAAGCCGATCTCGCGCAGCACATCGCGCACGGACTTGTACACGCTCACGCCTGAGAGCGCCTGGCCGTTCTTGCCCGGGAAGACCACGTCCAGTTCGGCGTTTTTGGGGCCGACACCCCTCTCCCGTTCCTTGACCCATTCCCGCAGCGGTTCGACGCAGAACGGCGCCAGCGCTGCGCGATAGCCGTCCTGGTCATTCTCTGGCGTGCAGTCGAAGGACGGCACAACGTCGTTGAAGACGAACTGATCGAGGCGAGCCTCGCCGGCTTGCGACGCCGTGACGCCGCCGCCAGCGAGCAGCAGCAGTAGCGCGCGCGTGCGGCGGGCCGCCCAGCTCGACACATCCATCTCCTCGAGGAGGTAGGCCTGCAGACGCGCGTCGATCTCGGTGGGCATGCACACGATCCTCGGGCCGCTCTGTCGGGCGCGCAGCATACGCGTCGCCTTGAACACTGGGTTGGTCTTGCGGTAACCGCGGGCGACGAGGTGCTTCATCACGTCGTCGATGAGATCGGAGTGGCGCTTGAGGGTCGAGCGATGTGCCGGCCGGCTCTTCGCCTTGTGTGCGCCGGCCGCCACACCGGGTTCGCTCGGATCGCGACCCTGCAGGGACATCAGGAAGTCGTGCACCAGATCCGGCCCGGCCGACAGGACCGTCGTGTGGTGCTCAGCTACGTACCGGATGAAGCTGTTGAACATCGAGCTGAACTGGCGAATTGTCTGGTCCGAGTACGCGTTCCCCTTGTCGCTCGTTGCGACGTACAGCGCCCACATCTCGAACGCAAGCGCCGGCACGCGCAACCACTGGTCACGCGAAGGCGCGAGATCGATCAGGTCGGGTTCGATGCCCGACTCCAGATCCTCAAATAGCTGCCCTTGCTGAGCCATGTTCGCTCTCCCATTACCCATAGACCGGAGGGTAATGGAAAGGTCATTTGTTTACAAGCACTTGAATGGCACGGAACTTGACCTTCCCGCCTGGTGACGGTGTTCGGCCCGAAGGGCCGCACGGGTGGGAAATGTGTGGCTGTCCGTATATTAAGTTGAGCATCTGGGGGCGACTTGCGCCGCGAGCTGCAACCGGTATCCTTGGGGCATCTTCGAATCCATGGTGCTCTAGTGACTCTCGGTTCTCGCCTCCAAGCTGTGCGCGCCACCGCATCCGCGTCGGCGCCAGCCCCGATCGTTGGTCGACATGTGGCCGACCCGCTACCTCCGTTTCACTCGTGGGGGCTCGTCTTCGGCATCAGGGATGAGGAGGATGACGGCGCGGCCGCCGAGGTCGGGCGGACCAACCTGCCGGGCGATACCGTTGCATGGGCCGCTAATGGCCTGCCGTGGGGCTCGGCATCCGAATCCGCTTACGTGCTGGCCAGGCTCGTCGTGCGCTTCCTGCGGCCGGACTGGAAGGCTTCGTTCTGGTCGCGCGAGTATTTCGAGGAAGTCACTCGGGACTTCGCGCATCGCTTCCTCGTGTCGGCGCCGCGGTCCGGCGGTCAGGTCACGCGTCACCAGATCAACGCCTGGTTCGAATCACTGGGCCTCTCGGTAAGTACCCTTCCCTCGTCCGTGCGGCTCGTCTCGAGCACGCGCTAAGCACAAACGAAAACGGCCACCCCGAAGGGCGGCCGCTCTCAGAACATTGCGTCGTCATGCTGCGCGACGAAACGTCCGCGTCTGCTGGCGCAGACGCTCCTTCTCTTCCTGACGCGCGGCACGCTCGGCAAGCCGTTTCGCGCGACGTTCGTACTGCAGCTTCCAGATGTCGCAGAAGTCCACACCTTCCTGGACCGATGCGATCACCGTCACGCGCTTGCCCATCACGCGCAACTTCTCGGCGAGCAGCCCTGCGTGGTGCTCACCCGGCCGGATCTTGATGACGCCATCCTCGCCGTCTTCGCCCTTCGCTGCCCGCTTGTCCTGCTCGCGGTCACGATCGGCGTAGATGACGATAGTGTCGTACTTGCTCCAGTCGAGGTCAGCACGGCTCAGGTTGCCGCAATCGAGCATGCTGCGTACTTCGATTTTGTTTTCATATTTCGCAACGACTGCGAAGCCCGTTTCCGCACCTTCGGTCAGAGCAAGCGTTCGCGACACGGCATTGTTCAGCCGAGTCGAACCACCTGCAGGACCATCCGGCGCGGACATTTGCTTCTTTGCGGCCGGCTTACCCTTCGCATCAACGAACGGCACCTTTTCGCCTTGCGGCGTCAGGTAGATTCGCTGAAGCGTCCGAGCAGTCTTGTCGCCGGCGGCGACGAGCCGCTGCAGCAGCACCGGGAACTTGCCCATGTCCTTGCCGTCGTGCGTCCTGTACGTGAGACCAGGGTGATGACGAACATCCGGGCCAAGCCATTCGAGACGAAGGCCGGGCACGCGATGACACAGGTATGTCCATACGGGTGAGTCTTCCGTGATGGCCAGACTACGCTCCCAGGTGTTGCGCAGGATGGTGCGAAGTTCCTCCGGGCTCTTCGCCGGACGCGCCACCACTTTGACCTTCGGAACAAAGGTCGATGGCGCCATTCCTTGGTTGTATCGCTTGTGCTTCAGTTCGTAGTAGATCTCGGCCAGGGGCTTGCCGGTGACCTCGTGGATGACGCTCACGAGGTTGCCACCGGTTTCACACTTGGCGCAATACCAACCCGAACCGCCTTGCTTGCGACGCTCCCAGACGATGCGGAACGTCGCGGTGCCCGTACAAAATGGACAGGGGCCCCACTCGCCCTTGAGCATCGTGGGATCCTGCACGTAGTACGGAAGCACATTTCTCCAGTCGATCGAATTAACGTCGACGCGTTCTCTCGGATCATTCATGGTGTATGCCTCTTGCCAACGATTGGCGGATAAAAAGGCGCTGAAGACTCACCATGAGCCTTCCTGATGGATGCCGAAGCACACATCAGGAAAGCCCCCGAAGGGGGCGATCCTGGGCCGTTTACGACCCTCTGTTACATGGTTCCGAATGCGCGACGTGCGTCGAGCTGGCTGGCCGACTCGACGAACGGTATGTCGTCATCCATCTCGTCGAAGCCGCCGGGCACGCCGCCCGTTGCCGGGCGATTACCTTGGGCAGCACCCGCGCCGCCAGCACCGCCGCCGCGTGATTGACGTGCATACTCGTTCGAGCCTGCCGACCGCTGCTGACGTGCGGGTTGAGCCGCACGACCGCCGTCGTCGTCATAGCCGCCGTCGTGGCCGCCACCGCTGCCGCCGTCGTTGTTCGGACGGCCGCCGAGCATCTGCATCTGTTCAGCAACAATCTCCGTCGAGTATCGGTCGGTACCGTCCTGAGCTTGCCACTTGCGCGTGCGAATCTTGCCCTCGATGTACACGGACGAGCCCTTCTTCAGGTACTCGTTCACGATCTCGGCGAGACGCCCAAAGAACGACACACGATGCCATTCGGTTGCTTCCTTCACCTCTCCCGATGTCTTGTCCTTGTAGCGATCGGTGGTTGCGAGGCGAATGTTCGCCACCGCATCACCGCTCGGCAGATGACGTACTTCCGGATCTGCGCCAAGGTTGCCGACGAGAATGACTTTGTTGACTGATGCCATTTTTCATTTCTCCATGGTCTCTCTGGAGACCGGTGCGTGAGCCTTCCTTAAACGAACCGGGCAGCGGATGCTGCGCCGGCTCCTCCATTACCGCCTTCCGTAACATCTATCGACGTGCTCGATCCATGACTTGAAAGTCGTAGATGTTGCGCGTCTTCTCATTGCGGACACCGTTGCGAATCACCCAGAACTGCTGGCGACCACGCTTCAGGCTGATCGTGTCGCCGATGGAGACACGGTGGTTGTCCACGTGCTGTTCCAGCTCATAACCTCTGAACTGTTCTTCCTCGCCGCCAGACGTCCTCAACGTGATCGCGTAGATCTCGAAGGGATCCTTCTTCGGCTTCTTGACCTCGATGGCGCCGAGACCAACCACCTTGCCGACGACACGACGAGCCCCTCGGAAATCCACCGGGCCTTCCTCGACGCCGTTCGCCCCGGAGGGACGAGCATCTGCAGGAGGAGGCGGCGGATCACGTCGGATCGGTTGCTGCGGGCGCGGTGCTGCTGCGCGTGCAGGTTCCGGGCCGCGTGCGGGTTCCGGTGCAGGACCGCGACTGAGTGCTTGCGCGCCCATCTCGTCGAAGCACGGAATGTCCGCCCAGTGGGGAACATCCTCGTCCATCAACGGACCTGCTGCCGGTGCCGGTGCCGGCGAAGGCTGTCTCTGCTGCGGAGCCGTGTACTGATCGGGTTGCGCAGGCTGTGGAGCGGGCTGGCCCTCAGTCTTGCGACTGGGACCACGCCGCCGCGCTGCCGCGAGTTCCCGACGGGTGTACTCGACCGCTTCTTCCAGCGTGAACGCGACCTTTTCGTTTGCCGCCATGCTGCGCGTGAACGCGGCAAGGGGCTTACGAACACGGCCGATCTCGATGCGCTGAATTTCGTTCTCCGCGAGGTAGACCGAGAATCGGTACTGCCTGCCCGAGATCTCCACGACTGCGTGGCGATCGGCGATTCGCATCGTCGGCTTCCTCTCCCAGATCGACGGCTTCGATTCCTCGCCAGCCATGTTGGCTGCCGACTTGTCGAAGGTCGATCGACGGACAACCCGCGCGGGCGGCTCGTCGACAGCTTCCTTCAGCTTCGAAGGGGCTGCTTCCTTGCGCACCGTTGCGTCTGCCTGCGGCTCCTTTGCTTCCATCTCCTTGTCGGTGTCGGGCGAGCGCAGGGCACCGTGAAGGGCCTTGAACATTAGCTTCAACACCTTGAAGACGACGAGCACGCCGACCGGGAGCACATTGAGAATCCCCAGTATGGGGTCCGTGACACGGTTGTTCGCGCCTTGCGTCATTGATTCCTCCAACCAGTTACGTCGACATAGTCTTCGAGCTTGCGCTCGCATTTGAGCAGGAAGCCTTGGTCTCCGAAGGCCTCGATCGTGCGGAGCAGTCCCGTGAAATGCTCACGGAGGCAGCGAGCAGCAACTCGCCTGATCCACTCTGCATCCCATCCGAGCCGCTCGCAGACGAAGTCGAAAGGCACCATCACGTCAACCACCGTGACGCCGTCGATCACTTCGTCCGGCCGGGCGTCCTGAAAGGCGTAGATCCACTGCATCGCGTCATAGACACGCAACTCGTCTTGATCGCAATCCTCGAAACCGAAAAGGTCCGGGCCTGCGTCCTCGACGAAGTTGCGACGCTTGACGATCGCTCGCAGATCGTTCCACATCAAGTTGCCCATCAGCTTGCACATCACCAGTTCCGGTGCATCCGTCTCCTCGATGCGGCAGAGGAGCTTTTCGAACGAACCGGCGGGCTGGTCTTGCTCAACGTCGTTGTCGGTCGACATTTCCTCGTGGGCCAGAGCCGGTCGAGAATCCGTCGTCACTTCCTTGTCGTACACCCGGCGGCGCGAGTCCTTCGTCAGGACATCCCATACACCCGATGCAGCCTTCACGAGTCGTGGAGCCTCAGCACGGAGGACCGCTTCGTCGATCAGGCGATCGATTTGCTTTTCCGACGCGTATCCGGGCCATTCGCCTCCCAGCGGATGCTGGTCGACGGTGGGGGACAACGCCACCGGCGGAGGAGCTGCTACTTCTCCAATCAGTTCCAGGTTCATGATGCTTCCCCTTTGCCTCAGAGAGGCCGTTGAAAACCGGGAAGCGAGGCCGGAGTCTTTCCCCAACCGCGTGGCAGGGGGAAGACCCGAAAGGGTCTTTCCAGGGATGACTTAGAGATCGGCTACGTTGATCACGTAGTCGGCCAACCCTTGTATTTCTTTCGTCTGAGTCACGAAATACTCTCGCGAGTATTTCCCTAGCTCGAGGACACGACGCTTGAGAAGGATGAGCTGCCGCTTCTTCTCCTCATCCAGCAGACCGTCGGTTTCGTCCGAGAACAGCGTATCGGAGCGGAACCGGGCGGCGCCAGCGAGGTAGAGAGCAACTGCGCGCATCAGACAGTCGTTGACGTACACGCACTGTCCGCCGCTCAGCTTCTGAACCGGCTTTTCCTTCCCGTCTTCGACGTCGAGGACCATGATCTCGAAGCCTTCACACAGGCCCCCGGAGCGCAGTTCGCGTTGCGTCTCGAAACGCACCGAAAACCGCCCGCCGTAGCAGACAGCCAGAAGGTCATTCGCAATCGCTGCGATACCGGGACCGGCATCGTCGATCGAGAACGCCACCAGACCGTCCCTGCCGAGCGCTTGGGAGGCGAGCTCCCATGCTTCGATTTCCTGGCCAAGCTTTTCAGCTACGTGAGACAGCGGCCCGAGTTCTGCAATCCCGGCTTCTGCCCGGCCGACACGCTCGTGAACCTGAGCTTGTTTGGCCTGTAGCTGAGCAATCTCTCCCTTGATCGCCAGCACCTGTGTTTCAGCTTGCGAAAGCGCCTTTGCGACACCCTCACGAACCGACGCATCGGCGCCCACGGGCAGAGCCTGCAGCTTTCCCTGATACCCGGCAACCGCTTGCTGATGTGTCTGCTGGACCTGGGCGATCGCAGCGGCACACGCGGTCGCTGCCGCGTCGATGTCTGCTATGGCGGTATTCCGCGTGGTTTCGTGTCGCTCAAGGTCCGCTTTCTTCGCGGTCAGGAGGTTCACGACGCCGGGGCGAGCCGCCTTGGCTTCGTCGATCAGTTGCGATTGCGATGCGAGCGGAACGAGACGATCCAGACTGCGGATCACTGCATCCAGTTCCTGCCCGACCTGAGCATCCTGAGCTTCCAGTGCGTCGAGTTTTGCAACCTCCACACCGGCCGACTTCAGCTCGTTGTTAATGGTCGAATACTGCTTGCGCTGATTGGCCAAGTCCGTCGTGACCTTGGTCAACTTCGCCCGAGCTTCGCGAGCATCCTTCAGGAGTTCGCAACCGGCAGCGAGTTCCATGCCTGAGCACGGCACCCGATCAGCAAGCGCGGCAACCGTGTTCAGTTGCGTTACTCGATCGCCAGTGGCTTTCCCTTCAGTCGCTACCCGCGCCATATCCGCCGTCAGGGTCATGGTCTTCGTCCGATAAGGACGAAGCGTCACGATCTGTCGTCGGATGCCGTCGAGGCTGCCTGTCAGGGCCGTTCGCCTGGACTGCAGCGGGACGACCTGGCCGGCCGCTTCTCGAACCGTCTTCTCTTCGGCGATCCTCGAGTCGATCGTCGTCAGCCGGGTTTCGGCTTCCGTGATCTCTTTCTGAAGTGCCTTGATCGACCTGTCCGCTTCGGCGTCGCGCTGTTTCAGGGCGGAGACTTGCTTGGCCGTCTGATCGCGAAGTTCCGATACGCGCGCGGTGGTCCGGCGATTCTCGGTCTCGATCAGTTCGTGCCATTGCTTGCGCTGCTCTTCCACACGCTGGAAGCCGGTGGCCTCCGTGTCGAGCTGCACAATCCGGGCGCGCAGCTTCTGTACGTCCCGTTCGACCTGGACGAGTGTGGCTGCGTTCGCCTGCCCCTGGCTGATCAGCTGTTGCGCTTCGGTGCGTGCGGCGCTAGCGGCGGCGCGAAACTCTGCGCCATCACGGATGCGGGCCTGTACCTCAGCCAGCTTCTCGCGAAGCAGGCTTGCCACTTCGGCGGCCGACGCGCTGTCGCGCAGCAACTCGTCGTGACCGAGCCAGGCACTCAAAAGAGCCTTCACGTCGGCGTGCTCGTAGTCCCCCAGCATCTTGCGGCGGTGAGCTGCGAACTGCGTAGTGAAGAACACTTCCGGGCGGCCCAGGATCGCCTCGATGCAGCGATCGTAAGTGGCGGCACTACCGTCAGACGTTGTTCCGTCCGGCAGGACTACCGGCGCCCAGTCGTCGCCATCCAAACGGTGCAGGAAGGCTTGCTGATTGCGGGTCTTGCCGGTGACTCGAAAGACCAGATCGGAGCGATAGCTGACGCCATCGTGCGACCAGTCCAGTTGCTTCTGTGCGAGGGGTTCCGCGATTTCGTCCCAGTAGGAAAACGAGGAAGGCTTGAGGCCTTCACACCGCGACGGCATGAGCCGATACGGTTGCAGGTTGTCCAGGATCGTCGTCTTGCCCTGCCCGTTCTTCCCCACAAGCGCAACAAGCGTTGCCCATTCGGGGATGACAGAGAGATCAAGCGTGACTTGGGATTTTCGACAGCCGGAGAGGATTCCGGCAAACCCCCTCAGAAAAAGCCTTGAGGGTTCCATTTTCGATCTCCATGCCGCGGAGCGGCGTTTCAGAAATCGGCGCGGGGCCGCGTCTCCGAAGGGATCGACGCAGAACTATCGCTCATGCCGGTGGCATGGGGAATCAGCTTCTGCGATTTTCATTTAGAGTTGCCGCCAGCGCGGCCTTACATGACGAACAGTACACGAGCCTGGCGGAGGATGCAACACACGAACGTTTTGATAGCGCAAACCTGACGGGGAGGTTTTCCCTGCGAGATTGGCGGGTAATAAGGATGACCGGGGCTAGCCGGTCATCCTGTTACTACTTCAATTTCACCTTCTCTACGGCATTGCTGCTGTTCGAGTTGGGTTTCCATGATCTTGATTTCCTATTTATGAACTTTTTAATGCCCTTAAACGTCGTCGCTGGAACGAGATGTTCCACCAATTTCCACAGCTGGATGAGAGTGATGAGAAACTCACCAAAATCAAGCAGCCTCTGGGTTTCGACACTCACGTGAGACTGTTCCACCAGCCACATCAACAAGCCCAAGGGAATCAAAGGGATGATGATGAGACTGTGTTTAAAGAACTCGAGCCATGCTTCGGCTGCGAGGTCTTTGGTTTGTTGCCAAACACCTTCCTTTTCGGGCTGGTGCGCTTTCCTGACAGTTGTTGAGGCTGTTGGTCTTTGATTTGTTGATACTTTTCGATTCATAGGCTTCTCCTTTTTGCTCGTCGCGAGCGGTTGAAAGGAGATGGACCGCGAGGCCCGGACAGATTTGAGGATCTGTCGAGGCCGCCGCGGACGCCCAAAGGCGCCGCAGCATGCGTTCACGAATAGCCGAAAAGTTACTTTAGTGCGCCGGTCCGGCCAGGTGTACGTCCGCGAAGTTGTTGTTGAGCCGGCCCTGCGGGGGATCGTCCTGGTGATCCATGCGGACGGTGCCGTAGCTCCACGAAACGCCTCGAGGATCGAGGTCGCAGGCGAGCGTGCGGACATCGTCCACCTTCTCCAGCGCGGCCACGTGGTTGTCAGCGAAAGGCCCGAGCAGGGGCACCCATTTCCGTCCGGTTTCGTTCATGGCGCATAGGCCGCATGGCCTGGACAGGCTGGCAGCCTGTCGGAGCCGCCGCCAGCGCCCAGAGGCGCTGCGGCATGCGTTCACGAACCCCGAATCGTTACTGCACGGGGTGAGCTTCGATGAGGTATTCCGAGTGGTGCTCGGTGTACGTGTGGTTACCCGCGTCGTCGTCCGCGATGTCCCGGGCTTCGTCGAGCGTTCGGGCCGACAGACGGGTCGGCCGCGAGCCGTAGCTCACGCGCGTCACCTGCACCTCGAACTCCTGCATCGGGAGCTCGTCTTCCTTCAGATCCTCAACCTCGATGTCGGCGAGCGTGCCGGCGACTTCGATCGTCAGGCCGTGCGGGCCCGAGGTGCCGACGATGCGGAACGTGATCTTCGACAGCCCGTCTACCTCACCAGTCGTCATCTCGGCGAGCCAGCTTTCGAGATCGTTGCCCGCCATCTCGAAGACGTTGCTCAGATCCGTCTCGAACGTCACCACGATCTGACCGTCGCCGTTGACGCGTGCGGTGTTGCCGTTCGGGAGTTGCACGTAGCGTTGGTTACTCATTGATGGTGCTCCTTTTATGTGCCCATAGAGGCGGTGGAAAAGGAGTGAGCATCATGCTCGGCGGAGGCTGCGGCCTCGGCGGAATGACATGCGTCAATGCGCTGCGTGGAAAGTCGAAAGTCCCCGGAGGGACTTTCGTTCAGTTTGCACGATTCAGGTTACTTAATCGACCTGGACGCAAACCCAGGAGCCGTCAATCCACACTTCGGTGAGCTTGCACCCGTTGAGATGAATGACGGAGCGCAGCGGTGACGTGCCGATAATCTGACGCACCGGCGTGTTCTTGCGCAGTTCACTTTGTGCATTCATGATTTCCTCTTTTTGCCTTGCAGGCGTTGAAAAGAGGAAGTCGCGGCACGGGGCAGCGACTTTCCTGAACCCAGAAGGCGCAGGAAAATCGTCTCCTTCGCGTACCTCAAGAGGCGTGAACGGAGTGGACATCATGCTCAGCGGAGGCTGCGGCCTCGGTGAGACGTGCTCAAATTTCTTGCGTGGAAGGTCGAAAGTCCCGGAGGGACTTTCGAATCGTTGCGAGTGATCAGCAGACAGCGACTTGCTTCGCGTGACGACGAAGCGGGCTCTGCAGAAGAGCAGAACCCATGGCTGCTGCAGGAGCAACGACGGCCATGAGCACGAGGCTGATGTGAATCGCTGCTTTGCTTTCGAAGATACCGCCACCGTAGATGAGGAGCATAAATCCGATGGTGTAGACGATCGAAAAGACCAGGAAGGCCCTCGAGAATTTGTTGCGCTTGATGATCGTGTTCATGATGATCTCCTTGTGCCACTTGAGGCGTTGAAAAGGAGTCAGCGCAGTGCGCTCAGCTTAGGCGAATGCCTTAGCGAAACACGCGGCGATTCACAACACGGTTGCCTGCATTTGATGCTTACCGAAAATGCCGATTTAACGGCTGAATGGACTTTACCAGAGGCCCCGAACGTCGAGCAAGTCGAAAGATCGACCAACACCCCCAAAGGGGCGCTGGTTCGTTCGATGTCACGTTGACGTTTCGATCACGAAGCACGGTCCGACACTCGGCGAGTGGCGGAACACGTCATTCCGCGATACGAAGACCGTTGCCCGCGGAGACAAGCATTACTGATGCCCCAAGTCGGGGTTGATGTGCGCGATATGCCATGGCGACGTACACCTCACCGTCCGCGACCTGCACTCCGACCTCGACGAGGTCCTGTACAGGTCCACGCAGCACGCCCTTCGCTTGCAGCGGAGTAGGAGCCGGTGCGAGGCGAACTCGTACGACAGTGCCGGTTACTCCGTTCAAAGTTCGCTGATCCGCTTGTTGCGCGGAGGCGCTCTCGCTGAGGCATCCGCTGGCGCTAACGAACGAGATGGCGGCGATCGAGACGATCAGGAAAGTCTTCGAACGGTTCTTGCGATTGATGATCGTGTTCATGATGAGCTCCTTTTGCCAATTGAGGCGTTGAAAAGGAGTCAGCGCAGTGCGCTCAGCTTAGGCAAACGCCTTAGCGAAACACGAGGCGATTCACAACACGCTTGCTTGGATTGATGCTTTCAGAAAATGCCGATTTGACGGCTGAAAGGACTTTAGCAGAGGCCCAAAACGACGAGCAAGCCGAGAGATCGGCCAACACCCCCGAGGGGGTGTTGGTTCGATGTCACGTTGACGTTTCGATCACGAAGCAGGGTCCGACTCGCGCCAGAGGCGCTGCCATGCCCCGGTGAAGCTTGCAGCCATACGCGGCGAATGTCGGAACACGCATGCGTTCTCCGCATGCTCGTTCGACGCAGCCGCCTTCGTATAGTTGAGGCTACCCGTTTCGACCGCCGTCCCGTCGAGCACCATGAACTTGTCGTGGAGCATCTTCAGGCGGTTGTCGAACTTCACCGGGATACCACTTTCCATCAGCATTCGGACCTTGGAGGCCGACTTCTGATTTTCCGTGGTATCCGCGACCACAGCCACCTTCACGCCACGCTCGTGCGCCGCGATGAGTGCGCGAGCGATGTCGAGCGAGGTGAGCTCGTAGGCCGCGACCAGGATGGTGGCATCGTCACCGGCACGCGCACGAACCTCGTTGATCGCATGGATCACGCGGGGATTCGCGCCGCCCTCCGGAGAAAAACCGCAGTCCCACGTGGCGCCCGGCTCGAAGGCGTGCTCTTCCGAGACGCCTTGGCTGCCATCCCCCTCGTACGACGTACGAACGAAGCGCGACACCTGCGGAGACGCGCTATTGAGCAAGTGCTTGACCGGCTGGATGATCGAATCCAAGCTCTGCGCATGCGAAGAGGTCCACGGCATGGCCAGCATCATCACGATGCTTATGAGAAAGACTTTCTGCTTCATGAAAAAACTCCTTGATAAGGTTTGTTGCGATTGATCTGACGTCGCCCGTCGCGAGCAAACGCACTCTCGGCACGACAACCGACGCATCGTTCTCTGTCGATTCGCACCACTTTCCTACCTTCTCCGCCAACGTCGGCAGCGTCGAAATCCCGCTGCAACGCTGACGCTGAAAGGCAAGCAACTTCGGTTCGATGCGAACCTCGGCCGCCTGCGCCAACATCTGTTCGATCGCCTGCTTGTCCACCGTGGCCGCCAGTTCGGCATCGACGGAGTAGCGAACACGAACGAACGACCCGACACATGCGGCGGCCTGCTCTTCGAGCCAGGCCATGTCGGGCACGCCGTCGAACAGCAAGTCGACCATCACGCGTGCCGGCGTCTCGTGGAACGCGAAGTCGCAGTCACGCGGCCCGATGCTCCAGACAAGAAAGCCCTTCTTCCCTTCTTCGCCGTAGTGGAAGCGCCCGATCGAACCCGGGTATGCCACACGCTGGACGAAGCCTTCGATTTCGCGTTCCCACGACTGATGCCGGTGGATGTGACCCAGCATCGTGGCAGTCGACTGCGCTGCGTACAGGCCGCCCGGTGAGAATTCGTGATCCTTGCCAGCCATGGGAACCCCATGCTCGGTCAACGACCCACTCACCGTGCCGTGGCCGACCGTGACGGTCGGCACGCCGGCGGCGCGTGCTGCAAGGTTTTGCGCAGCAAAGACCCCTTGCATCAGCCCAGCGAGCACATCGCCCATGGCTTGCGCCACGTGCTCCGCACCCACCGACGAGACCAGATCCGACTTGTTGACCGTCGGTACGCACGACACCAGCAGTCGCACGTCGTCTAGGGAATCCCCCGGCGACATGTAACGCCACTGCGTGCCCATCAAGGCCACCTGTCCGATCCTGTCGACAGTCTCCACGGGGTGCCTGCCACCCGCAAAGCGGTAGATGGCCAGCATCCGGGGTAGTCGTGCAGGAACGTGCCTTGCAGGATCAGGACCGGGCAGTGATCCGCCAGGCGCCTGATTTCCTGCATCAGCCGATGAAGCGCGGCCGAGTGCGCGTCCTGCTTGTGGTCCGTCAGATCACCCGAGATGATGGCGACGTCGACCCCTTCGCTGATCGCGGTGCTCACAGCATGGCCAAAGCAGCGGCCCGCCTCGAGCAAATTCCCGATCGAGAAATGCAGATCGCTGAAATGCGCGACCTTGATCCTCCTCCCCTGTTCCTGGTTCATGGGTTACTCCTTCTGCCACAACGTGGCGGTATGAAAGGAGTACAAGAACTTCCCGATGCCTCTGGTTCAGGGACATCGGGAAGCCTCCCCTTGGGGGGGGGTTGCCCACGGCATGAGCCGTATTCGCTTAACAGGTCGCAGCCTGCTGCATGGCACCGCACGCGGTTTCCATGGCAGCGATGCCGGCTTGCTCACCGTTGGCGAAGAGTTGCTTGATGTGCGAAATGAGATCGCGCATCTTTGGGAAATTGCGTTCCCAGTTGCCGACGACATGGCTGGCGTACTGCGCGAACAGATCCGGAGGAATCCGGTAGTCCACGGCCAGCAGGCGAGACTCGAGGTACACGTCCGCGTTTTCCCCGTAACGGGTCAACTGGTTGATGCCCTCCACCGCCTTCGCGAGCAGTTCTTCCTGCTTATCCCAGCCAGAGCCGTACTTGTGATCGAGGTAACGAAGAGAGAGTGCCTTGTCGCAGCCTCCCGAGCGGAAGACCTCTTCAAGCGCAGCGCGAAGCTGCGTTGCACGCTCACCGTTGCTCGCCACCAGCTCGGCGTCGATCACTTCCGCCGCGTGTACCGAAGCGGCCTCAGCCTCGGCGTGCTCGACCGGTGCTTGGGTAAGCCACGCCACAGGGGCGACATGCTCAACCGGGTTGCGCCCGATTTGCAGCATCGAAGCGATGTCGATGGCAGGCACAATCCGCGGCACCCACTGGAGGCCGGTCTTGCGCTTGCCGTCGCTGTCGAAGTAGGTGCGCTCCTCCTGAACCTTGGTGATCAAGAAGACGGGCTTGCCAGGCTCCTTCGGATTGAAGGTCGGTATGTGCCCCAGCGTGCTGCGGATCTGATCAAGGGTCGACCAGATGTTTTCCGCGGCGTACTCCGAGCTGGTTTCCATTTCAACGATGCCAAGGCCGACAACGCCGGGGATGTAAAACTTCAATTGGCCCCGAAACTGGCAGAGACCGGACTGAAATTGCTTGCACACCCGCGGCTCGCACAAGCTTCGAACCTCCCAGTCACGCGGGGGAAGACGCTTGACGCCAGCCTTGCGCTGCTCGACCACCTTCTTCGCATCGAGTCCCGGCAGGCACTCGCAAACTCGCTCACCGCGCTCGTTGAAAGCGGAGTGGTAACGGTCCTCGCCTTTGTGACTCTCGAAGCGGTGCGGGAAGAAGTCGAACAGCTCGTTGCTGTGGAAGAACACAGGGAATCGGCGGAGCTCGCGCTTGCCGTCCACGTCTTCACCGTACAGATCCAGGATCGTCTTCGGAAGTACCGACATCACGAAGTCGTCCACCGAGAGGTGAAACGCCTGCGTGTTGACCGGATACATCGGATTTTTGATGCCGGTCCTGGCGGTGATGTCCTTCTCGATCATGGAGGCGCGGCGCTGCTGAGCAATGCCGTCCTGGTAGATCTGTACTGCAATTGCGTTTTCCTGCGCGGTACGGGTCAAGACCTTGGTGCCGCAGCGGATCTTTCCGGATACGCGCGGGCCACCGAAATTGGTGGTCGTGCGCTCGGACAGAATCGATTTCGTCGGTTTCATGGTTTCTGCCTTCCTGGACTTACGTCCGTTCGGGTTATCGATGGCGAAATGCCTTTTCGATCCTCATGCCAGTGCTGGCGATTGAAGGAAGGCGTGCGCAGCGCGCACGGCAATGCGTGTGGCATTGCCGTACAGCCGCAGCGTGCTCATGCGATTTCGAGAGAGACGAGGAGACGACGGGCACATTGCCCGCCGTACCAATTTCGATTACGCGAGACCCCAGACGCCCCGCTCTTCCGACATGAAGTCCGGATAGATTTGCAGGGTCTGGCGGATCTTCTCGCGCCAGCTGCTGTTGGTGTTGACTCGATCCGTCGACGCCGAGACGGCCTCGTAGATCTTCGCCAGCGGGGCCTTGCCGCCGAGCTGCATCAGCACCGAGCGCACGATGTTGCGCCACGTTCCCTGAAGTCTCTTTTGCGCCTGGCATGCCATGGCGCTCAGGACCGCGAGGATCGCGCCCGTCTTGCGACGAAACAACACGATGTACTCGTGCATGATGAACGGCAGGTCCATCTTCCCGTACGACTGAAAGTTGCTCATCGCGTTGTGCTGCGCCTTGATGAGCACGCCAGCCAGCTCCTGCGCCGGCAGCCGCGCGATGATCTCGGCCTGGTACGAGGTGTACACCCCGTTGCGGCGCCAGTCACCGATGATGCAGCCGTAGTAGCCACCCGGCAGGGTCGCCTCCCGCTGGTTGAGCATGGCGAGGTGCATCTTCTGATGGAAGTCCTCGTCGTCCACGCAGCGCGACAGATCGTCGGGATGGGCTTCTCTGCCCCAAACCTCGCCCGAGTAACGAATCATCCCGTGATACGGCGGATGCGACAGCACCAGGTTGCCCTGCTCGCCCGTCGCTTCGACAATCGAGTCGCGCAGGATGTTGAAGTCCTGATGCAGGTCGAGGCCGTAGGCTGTGATACCCATCTCCTTGGCGACTTCGATGCTGGTGCCCGAACCCATCATGGGGTCGATGAACACCGGGCGATCGATACGACCGAGGATCTGCTCGAACAGTTGCCGGTAGATGTGACCGCTGCAATTGCCGCGCCACTTTGCGTTGCCCCACGGACCGCGATCCGGGAAAGACATGATGCTCATGATTGATCTCCAGTTAGTGCCATTGCTGGCGTGAAAAACCGGAGTGCCGTTGGCACTGCCATGCGGGAGACATGGCAGTGCGCGTGTGTGTTTCGACATGACCCGCTGTGAGATGGACCCGCCCGAAGGCAGGTCCACACAGCGTCACGTCAAGGAAACCGTGACGGTTGAATGCAGGGGCCTAGTCCGCGAGATGCGGCTGCGACCCCAGCCCCAGCATGCCCATGATGCAGCGGGCAACGGGCTTGAGCGGCTCGGACAACTCGTGCGCAAAGTCGATCAGTTCACCGACAAACGCTTTCGTGTACGTGCTCATGCTGTTCCTCCTTCAGAGTTGTGGGCCTATCAACCAAACCGCTTCACGAACCTTTTCAGGCCGCGAATGCCAATCCAGCCGGCAGCGGAAAGGTGCAGGGCGAGCATTAGCGCATGAAACGCAAACAGGACGTAGCCCTGAAACGGATCATGGGTTACTCGCTCCACTCCGGCGAAAACGCCGTTGAGGAGCAAGGCAGATGCACCGATGACGAGAGACAGCGCAGAGATGAGGACCACGTCCGCCAGAAAGCGCACGAACACGATCAGCCCCTCGTCCACTGACTCTCGGATTTCTTCCTTGAGCTGATGTTCCTGGCTCATAGACTTCTCCCGATTTAAGTTGCTCCAGTCTTTTGAACCACCTGACGTGATGCCGGTGAACGGCTGGAAAAATCGGAGCCCAGAGGGGCAAGGACAAGGGAACCTGTCCGTGCGCGAGAGGGCAGAGTCTTACGAAGCGCTGCCGCTGAGCGGGCAGGCTGGGTGGTGGGGGTGCGGTGCAGCGAGCAACATCCCGAAGGATGCTGCCGCTACACAGGTTGCTGGTGACGATTACGTACGAGCCCACTTTTCAGCGCGGCTCGCGATCTGGTACACAGTGCGGTTGATAGCCACAACTCCGCGGAACGCGAACCGAAGCAAACCGACCGAGATAACGATCGCTACGATGGGCAGATTCAGAATACCCAGCGAAGGATGAATCCACTTCGACTTGCGATTTTTCTGTTGCTGCTGTTGCGGCTGTTGCTGGTTCATGGTGATCTCCTGTTGCCGTAGCGGCGCGTAAAACCGGAGATTCGTTCTTGGCACAGCGTGCCTGGTACGGATGCGACATCCGCAGCAGAGACCCGTGTGAGGTGAAAATCCGCCTGCCCTGAGGAAGAGCGGATTTCCTGGTTGCGATTAACGACGACGGTAGCCCCAGCCCGACTTGAGGTAGGCCGAGATCGTCGCGCCTGCCAGGCTCAAGATGAATGCCAGCGGCACGATCCCGAATGCGATGATGATCCCCCACCCTTGCAGGACACCACCGATCAAGATCGAGTGTCCCAACAGAGCGTCGGACATCATCTGCAGGATGGTCAGATGCGCGGCGTGAACCGTCGCAAAGTAGCCATCCAGAGCAGCTTGGCCGCCAATCTGGAAGAGCTCTGCCCAACCCTGCGTTTCCTGAGCGATACCGAAGAACAGAACGACGATCCCCATGAGCCAGAAGGCTGCGAAGGGAATCCACATACCGCTGCTGAACTCACGCACAGCAGAGCCGAATGCGGCGATGGCACGGTCGAGGTTCGACGGAGTGGCGTAGATCGATTTCACGTTCATGATTAACTCTCCTTTGCCGTATCGGCGCGTAAAAACCTGGAGAGCGGAACTGGACGCGACAAGCGCCCTGTCCTTTCCGGACGAGCTGTCGAGGAAGGACTCCGTTGGATTGCTGAGGGGGGTGGGAAGACTCGGGAGAGTCTTCCCTGGTCGCGATTGACGTTGTGGCCGGCGTGATGAGGATCACGCGCGTCCAGTCTCTGGCGTACCGGGCGGATATCCGGACCGAAGTCGCGGGCAACGGCGACGGGGCGAGAGATGCGGATTCAGATTGCGGTTGATGATTTTCCAGTCGTGCCAGGAAGGCGCGTAAAACTGGGAGGGCACTGGTTCAGCCACTTTTGCAACCCAAAGGATTGCAGAAATTGCTGGGGCGCCGTGAGTCTGCACATGCTGCCGCCAACGCGGCGAAGCCCATTCTACGTATAGCTATCGGTTCTTGCAAACCAAAATTGAAGAAGGAAAGGACCTTTCGGCCCTTCCCAGGTACATTTCCACGTAATGGTTACTATGAAGATTCCCCGCACGATCCTTCAATCGCACGGGGAAGCCTTCAACCGCAACTACCGACATCGCCGCAGTTCAGGCACTTCAGACAGCCGTCGATCTTGTGCATTTCGTGCGCACCACAGGTGGGGCACTTCTTGCCAAGACCAACGCCGTAGAAGGGTTTGCTCTTCTCGACCGGTTCTTCGTTCGTTTCCACGAACTCCGAAACCGCACCGATGCGACGTGCGTAGGCTTGCGCCAGCACACGAACAGGCACCTGATTGCCATCGGCATCCAGGAACCCGCGTTTCGCGAGGATGCTCTGCAGCGCGTACGTGATGGCCGCTACTTCCGAGTCGTGATAGCGCGGGATCTCCACCCCGTCCTCACGCACGATGTGACCACAACGAACAGGGCCCTTGTCCCAAACCGTTTGTCGCAGATTCGCGAGCAGCTTGCCGATCGAACCGCCTTCACGTGCAACCATGGACAGCGAACGCATCGTTGCCGTGATCCACTGCTGACCTTCCGTGAGCTGACCAGCCGGTACGAAAAACTCCACCGGACGCTCGATTTCCACTTCCTGGCCGCCGAAGATGCCCTTGACGGTTGCGAAACTGATCGAGAGATAGGCGGTCTGCTTGCCTACCGAATTCCAGTAGATGGTCTTTCGCGTGAGCGACTCGAGATCGCCATCCGGGCGAGCCGAAAGACGTTTCACGAGCGGATCATCGTCGAAGACCACAACTGGCCCTGCAGCACCCGGTGCCACGGCAGGCGCGTCCGAGAGGACGGAGCCCAGCGTGTCGTTCGGACGATACGTTGCCAGCCCCTTGAGCCCCGCCTTCCAGCCATCCAGATAGAGGTTTTTGAATTCCTCGTACGGATAGTCTTCGGCGACGTTCACCGTCTTGCTGATCGACGTGTCGATGAACGGCTGCACGGCTTCGAGCATTTGCATGTGCTCGGTTGCCGAAATGTCACGTGCGTGGACAAAGTAGTCCGGCAGACCATTGAACTCGATCGAACCGTCCTCCTTCACCAGCACCTGACCCAGGCCCAATTGCTCGTGATACACGCGCAGCGCATGGTCATAAACCACTTGCCACTTCGTCGAGCCATCGTCCTGACGCACCTTGCGGTTATAGCCCCAGCCAAAGGCCGGTTCGATACCGTTCGATGCGTTGTCGGCAAACACCAGCGTGATCGTGCCCGTGGGTGCGATCGACAGCAGGTGCGAGTTGCGAATGCCATGCTCACGAATACCAGCCTTGATGTGTTCCGGCAGACGGCTAGCGAAGCCGCTTTGGAGATACTTTCCCGCATCCAGCAACGGGAAAGCACCTTTTTCCTTGGCGAGTTCGATCGACGCTTCGTAAGCCGCGTCACGCATCACTTCCGAGATACGAGCCGCAATCAGGCGAGCGTCCTCCGCGTTGTACTTCACACGCAGCATCACGAGCGCATCGCCCAGACCGAGAAAGCCCAGACCGATACGACGCTTGGCCTGTGCTTCCGACCGTTGCTTCTCGAGCGGCCAGTACGACACATCCAGCACGTTGTCGAGAATACGAATACCGGTCTTGACGACCGCCGCAAAGCCTTCGTAGTCAAACACGGCGTTCTGCTTGAACGGGTTCAACACGAACTTCGTCAGGTTCACCGAACCGAGGCAGCAGCAGCCGTAATCCGGCAACGGCTGTTCGGCACAGGGGTTCGTCGCTTCGATCTTTTCGCAGTAGTAGAGGTTGTTTTCCTCGTTCATGCGATCGATGAAGAGCACGCCCGGCTCCGCGTGATCGTAGGTCGACTTCATGATCTGTTCCCACAGATCACGGGCGCGCACCTTGCGATAGACATACTTCCCGTCTTCTCGCTGGTATGTGCCTTCGAGATCCGGATGCGGGGCTGCGACGTGCGCGAGCTCCACTTCCTGATCTGCGACCACGGCTTGCATGAAAGCATCCGTGACGCCGACCGAGATGTTGAAGTTATTCAACTTCCCTACCGTACGCTTCGCGTTGATGAAGGTCTCGATGTCCGGATGATCGCAGCGCAGCACACCCATCTGGGCGCCACGGCGAGCACCGGCCGATTCCACCGTCGTGCACGAGGCATCGAACACATCCATGAAGGATACAGGCCCCGAGGCACGCGAATGCGTACCCTTGACCCACGCGCTCTTCGGCCGGATCTGCGAGAAGTCGTAGCCGACCCCGCCACCGCGACGCATTGTTTCCGCCGCTTCAGCGAGAGCCGTGTAGATACTCACTTTCCCGTTAGCCGTTTCGTTTACCGCATCCCCCACCGGCTGCACGAAGCAGTTGATGAGCGTGGCCTTGATGTCGGTACCAGCGGCGGAATTGATGCGACCGGCCGGGACGAAACCATCGTTGAGCGCCTGCAGGAAGCCGGTTTCCCACTCGGCACGAACGTCGGGCTGTTCAGCCTGCGCGAGCGCATGAGCCACCCGGGCGCGAACGTCCGCGATCGTCTTCTCGTCGCCCTTCGCGTACTTTCTCTCAAGCTGCTCGATCGAGATGGTTTGCGGGGGTAACGTGCCGGCGATAATGCTGTCATTTGCATTCGTGATAAAACTCCGTAAATGATGCGCCCAAGGCGCGTTTGAAAACCACTCCGGATGAGGCAGGCGCACGAACGCGCATGACACAGCCGCAGAGGTCTTTGACGGACGCTCAGGTCGATTACGGAAATGGGAAATCACGACACCCGGGCGGGCGCGTTATTGCGGAAGCGAACCAGTGCTCGGATTGCTTGGGCGGCCAAAAATCTGGCGCGATAGGAAATCAATGCCGACAACTCGGCGTGTGTCGATAATAGTTGAACTTCCCTGAAACTACAAATTGCGAAAATTTGCCAGATAACCCAAGCATTCGTCCCGACCTGCTAAATCCTCGCGGGGAAAATCCGGAAAGACACTTTGGGCGCGCGCCGCGTGCAGCAAGCTCACTAAACGGACGACTAGCCTTGAATACCGCCGATCAGTCCCAACTGGAGGATTCCTGGGCCGATGTGCCCATCACGATCCCCAAGAACCTCGAACGCATCGAGGCGATCCGCACGAACATCGCGTCGCGCACCGAGATGCGCGTCCGCTCCCTGCTCATTCGCCGCTGGGTGGATCGCGAGTTCTACTTCGTCTCCGAGCGACTGTTCATCCGCAGCCGCGGCCTGAAGACGCGAGAGGCAACGGCCAAAGCCCTGCCCGGGCTGGTAAAGGATCTCAAGTATGCGGCGCTGGGCCTTCAGGTGGACGCCGAGGCCTACGAGGGCGAGTTGAACGAGGCCATCGCCCGTAAGACGCGGTTCGATCTGATCCTCGTCATGCCGATGCTGTCGACGCTCTACCGCGAGTTGCAGCGGGCCGATCTGGCCATCGCCCAGTTATACATGTCTGAGTACAACAGGAAGATCACCTACGAGCAGCGCGAGGCCATGCTCCAGCCCCTCCACCTGGCGCTCGTCGCCATCAAGCAGCACGCCATGGGTGTCGTGCCCAAGACGATGGCGGAACTGGCCGAAGAGCTCCAGATTAGCTGATTCGACACTGGCTCGCCATCCGTACTTGCTGAAGGAAATAGAATGCGCCCCCCCAGAAAGCGGCCGAAGACCCGACTCAATCTGGATATGCACCCGGAGGTCAAAGAGCAACTCGAAAAGCTTCGTGACCGTATTCATGCCGATAGCATGGGTGAAGTCATCAGACGTGCACTAGCCGTGTACGACTACTTGCACTGCGAACAGAGCAACGGTGCGACGATGGTGATTCGCACCCGAGACGGGACAGAAAAAGGCTTGCCGATCCTTTGAGCAACATTGTACCGTATAGCCGGAGCAGCGTTCCGCCGAGATTGCCGCCGCCGATGGCACGTCGCCAGTATCTAGGCCGTAGTGGAAATGCAGGTTTCCATCGGACTCGCGTTTTCGTTACCCGAAGATGCGCCTGAAGAACAGCGCCAAGGATGATCCCACTTGCTTACCCCGGCGCGATCCAATGCCGACAGCTGTCGCATACTGGTCCGCAATTCCAGGCGGGATCCAGAACCGGGCTCCCGATGCCACATAGGCACTTCTATCCTCATCGCGGGACGGAATGTCTGGCGGGAAAGCAAACATCGGAAACCCTTCACGCCTGAACACGCCAACTGCGGTAGCGACGTCCTGATCCAGTTCCTCATCGAACATATTCGCGAGGTTCGAGTTCTCCGCACGCCTCGTCACCCCGTGAGGGACGTTGTGCAGCGCGTCAGCCAGGTCATGGATTGCGGCCATGGTTTTCGGGGTGACGGGTTGTCTCGCCAGGATCCGAATCTGGACGAGTGCGGCCTGAGTGATTTCCAAGGCCTGCACCTGCTTCTCGGTCAATTCGACCATCTTCCCCTCCTTGTTGGTGATCCAGCTTGATGAATTCCCGCCTAGTCAGGCGTCCACGAGGTTCGCGTTCGCTTCCTCGGGATCCACGATCCGCTCGATTCCGCTTTCCTTGAGGAACATGCTGGGGGGCTTCCCTCCACCAGTGGACAGCATCAGGTCCTTGCGCGCGCGCGTCATCGCCACGAACATCAGGCGGCGCTCCTCTTCCAGCGTGCCGTCTTTCGATGGGAACACCTCGTCTTCGGCGCCGACGACCCAGACATAGCTGAACTCGAGACCCTTCGAACCGTGAGCCGTCATCAGTTCGACGACCCTCGGAGCGTCTGCGCCTTCGGGCTTCTTCTCCTCGCGCTTGCTCTGGGCCATCTTGATCGCCGTCAGGCGGTCTTGAACGGTCTGGGCCATGATGCCCCGCTCCGGGTCGGCCCGGCGCGGCATGAACATGTCTCGCGCGATCTGAAGGACGTTTTCGCTGCGCTTGTCCGGCGCATAGGTGGACAGCCACTCACAGATGCCGTAGACGAGCAGCGTGTCGGCGCCGGCCGCCAGCGACGACTGCCAGCCGGTGAAGAGCTTGACGAACTCACGCCACTTTTCCTTGACCGAATCCTCGATCTTCGCCCGGGCGAACTCCTCCGACTGGCCGAGCAGGAACGCGCCGCGGAAGAGCTTCTCGAGTTTGACGATGCTCTGTTCGTCAACGCGGCACCAGGACAGCAGCTGGTCAATGGCCTTCTTCTCCGGCTTCACGACGGCTTGGACCGCGGCGCAGAAGATCATCACCTCGACGCTGTTCAGGATCGACTCGCCCGGCGGGCGGCGGTACGGAATGCCCAGCGACTGGAGCCGGGCCTCGACTTCGTCCAGACGACGGTTGTTTCGCGCGAAGATGGCCACATCGCTGCCGACCCGGAGCGCCTCAGCGGCGTAAAGCGCGGCCGCGTGGGCCTCTTCCTCGCGCGTCTTGAAGGTCTTCCACGCGGTCTTGCCGCCTGGACCCTTCATGGCGACGAGGGTCTTGTCAACGCGGTCGAGGTTGTGGTTGATGACCTTCGTGGCCGAGCTGACAATCTCGGCGTGGCTCCGGTAGTTGTTGCCCAGCATCAGGCGCTCGGCGTTGAAGCTGCGCTCGAACATCAGCATGCCCTCGTAGCCGAGCGCGTTCCGGAAGCCATAGATCGACTGGTCATCGTCGCCCACGCCCGTCAAAATGACATTTGCGCGATGGTGCGAGGCAGCCATGTCGAACTGCGGCTTATCGGTGTCCTGGTACTCGTCAATGAAGAGTCGGGTGATGTTGAGCGGCGGCACGGCGCCGGACTCGAGACCGGCGTTCGTCTTCAGGAGGATGTCCTGGAAGTCGATGACCTTCTGCCGGTTCATGATGTCCGTGTATATCTGGCTCATCTGCTCGTGGCGCACTTCCGTCGCCGGCCGGCCGGACTTCACGTGCTCGATGATTCGGCTGGCGTCTTCGAGCGTGATGTCTTCGATCGCGAGTTCGGCCAGCGCGCGCAGGATGAAGCTGCGGCGCAGCCCTTCCTTGACGATCTTCCACTTGGTCTTGCCGAACGGCCACGGCCGGCCGGCGATAATGTCGCGACCGAAAACCACCTCCCGCCCGTTGTCGGTTGCCAGATCCGGGAACGACATGAGGTTCATGACCGAGTGGAAGGTGCCGACAAGGAGCCGGGAGGAGGCTTCTTTGCCAGCGAGCGCGATGGTACGGGCTCGAAGTTCGAGGGCCGCTTCTCGCGTGAATGTGACCGCGGCGATGCGTTCGGAGCGATTCTGCAAGGTCGCCGCGATCTTGCGCGAGATGGTGTTGGTCTTCCCAGACCCCGGGCCCGCGATGACGAGGCAGTTGCCTTGGCAGTTGGCTACGGCCATCTGCTCGTCGTTCAGGGGCGCGAGGATTCGCGCAATCGTGTCGTTCATGCCGCCACGGCTTCGTCAGCGTTCGCGACTTTGGTCTTTTTCGCAGGCGCCGGCTTTTCATTCTCGCCCGCGCGGCGACGCAGCGACTGGTTCACGTGCGACGCGAAACCGTAGACCTTGCCGAGAGCCTGCTTGGCGAGCAGTTGGCGCTTGCCGGTTTCGCCGTCGCTGATGAGCTCGTTCCACTCGAGGCCAGCCATCTGCTCCAGCGACTGGTCGTACTTCATCACGCCCTTCAACATCTTGATGCCGAGGCGCGAGCGGAACAGCGCCTTCATGTCGACGGCCGGCGACAGGACTTCCGGCTTGATCCACGGCATGCCTTCGGCCTCGACCTGGACCTTGCCTTCTGTCACGAGCATCGCAACGCGGCCGAGTTCCTTCTCGGCGTCGGCGTGGAACTCCTCGATCATCGTGCGCAACTGCTCTTCGACTTCCTGGTACTTCTTGCCGAGCACCATCTCGCCGTAGCGCTGCAGGTTGTGCGCGCAGTAGTCGATCGCTCCAAGGTAGCGCTCCAGCGCCGAGCCGACGACGCGATCCTTCACGACAATCTGTTGCGCGGCCATCACGATACCGGCTTCTGCGGTCGTGAGCGCCTTGCGGCCCTTCTCGCGTTGGTTGGCCGCCTTCTTCATCAGGCGTGCGCGCGTCGCTTCCGGATCCTCGTCTTCGGCGGGAGCGGGAGCCGGCGCCTTCGTGCGGCCGCTCGGGCTGCTCTCGCCTGTCGACATCTCGACGGCCGCGTCGAGATCGCGGAGAGCCGCTTCCGCTTCGAGCTCTGCGGCGGTCTTCGGCTCGAGAGCCGCGTCGCCTGCGTTGTCTTGACCGCCGAGCCCGGCGGACACAATCTTGCTGATACTGCCGGGCACGATGTTATCGGCGCTCATACTGACCTCACTCTGTTGGAAGTCCCGATAGCTTCGCGCTGACCGCTAAACAAGCCGAATGGAATATCACGCCGTCTGCATCTTTATTCGGCAACGCCGGCAGGCTGAAGAACCGGGTTCGACACCAGTTCGAGCCGGATGTCGATGAAGTCCACGTCGCTGGCGTAGGCCTGCGTGGTGGGGCGCAGCGGGCTCATACCAACCCGCATGTCGTCGATCAGCGTGGCCGACGGCGCCTTTGCCCAGCGCACCGCGAAACGAAAGGTAGCGCGGCGGCGCGTTGTGTCGATAGCGTTACCGAGCGCACGCAGTTCGACTGGCTTATTTTTGTGGCGGAAGCCCAAGGCGACCACCATCTCTTTTACATTGGACTCAAGACTCACGAGGGCTTTGCTCTTAATGAGGATGATGTCAGCACTGTAGCCGGGCGAGGAGCGTGCGTCGAAACGAATGCCAAGCGACGTGCGCGGCGTATGTGCCGCTACCACGTTCGAGCCTGACGCTGCCGTCGCTGCACGCTATTGTCGCAATGAGCTTTTTCCATTCTCGATGCTCAATACTCGGCGGCGAACGCATATTGATGAATGCGAGAGGAAACGAATGTAGCCGCATGGGGCCAGGTCATTTGCCTCGGACGGAAACGCGCCGCTCTCTACTCTCCCGGCATGGCTCACGAATCTCGCTTCCGGGTCGTTCACCCGATCCTCCTCTTTGCCTGCCTGTTCTCCTGTGGCGTACTGTGCGCCCGTCCACCGTTTGCGGCCGCGGGCTATATCGTGCTGCCCACTGCTCTGTGGTGTCTGCGCGAGCTCGGCAAAACTTCCTTTCTTTACCTGCTCGGATGGTTCCTTGGGGCACTCAGCAGCGTGGCGATCGGCGCCGTGGACGTGGGCGCCGGCCTCCCGATGGCCCTGACGATCTGGTTCGCGCTCACCCTGCTCTCGACGCTCTGCACGGTGCCAGCCTTCAGCCGCCGCGCTACGCCGGCCGAGCGTGCGGCATGGGTCTTCATCCCGGTGTCGCTGCCACCCCTAGCCTTGATCGCTCCTCTGCCGCCCGCCGCTGCGGCCGGCTGGTGGTTCCCATCGACTGGCGTGCTGGGTGTGCTGTTCACGATCTTGACCGCGGGGGGCGTGCTTGAGGCGGTCAAGCGCGCGTCGTGGGGGCCGCTCGTAGTCCCGGCGCTCTGCGCCGCGCTCCTGAACCTGCACGCCGTTTTCGTGCCGCCCAAGCCGTCTCGCGTGGTGGCTCTGAGCCTGCCGGTCGACAAGCCGCCCGTGGACTTCGGCGGGTCGATCCGTGCCGCGCTGCTGTACGGGCCGCTCGTGCGGGGCGCTGCAGAGATGTCGCACGCGTCCGGCGAGCCGGCGCCGACCATCATGTTGCCGGAGAACGTGCTGGGTCCGGTCTCGCCCGGGCAGGGCAACGCGCTCCACTTGCCGCCGGCCTCCCGGTTGATCGCGGGAGGATCAGGAAAGGTGCCTTGGGCCGAGCATCTGCAGAAGGGCGTATGGGTCTTGCCGGACCGGGTCTTCTATCCGGCCATCCAGCCGATTCCCATGATCGAGGATGGACTCAAGCCGCACTGGAGCGCGATCGGGCACACCGCGAAGATCGGCGACGACCGCTATTCGCTGCTCGTGTGCTTCGAGGCCGTCGCTTCTCTGCCCCTCTATCATCTGCACTACAGAACACCGATGCTGTTGCTCGGAAACGGATGGTGGGATCGCAGCGGAACCATGGATATCGAGGTCTCGCTCGCGCACGCATGGGCCCGTCTCTTCAACGATCCAATCGCGATGGCGCGCGGTTTTCCATTTCTGGGAAAGGCTCCTTAATTCCATAGGTATTCGAGCGCCACGCGCGGAGGCTTCTCACGTATTGTCGCACTCATCATGAGTGACGCGATCCATCCACACGGCGTAGCGAAACCACGGCCCAACATCACGGTGGTCAAGACGGGCCCGTTCGTCGTTCGCCACCTGGCACCCGGCAAGCCCTTCCTGACGTTCAAGGACGGGAAATATGCCCTCGTCTACCCGAAACACCCGGACGAGATGCCGAGCCTGCCGATTTCGGAACGGCTTCGTTATCGCATCAATCAGTGGCTGATTTCGCGTCAGGCGACGTGGTATGTCCCGCCGCTGAACTTCTCGACTGTATCTTCGCCAATTACGCATAAAGGTACTTCCGCTCGACCGGCAGCATCTCGCTCACGTGTCGCGACTCAAGGCAAGGTGCCGGGCCGCATGCGTACCAGCGTGGCGGCCGTCGCGAAGGCCGTCGGCCGAGGTGCTCTGATCGCCTTTCTCGGATTCATGGCGCTGATAGGCGTTACCCGATTCGTGCATGTCGACGTGCAAACGGTCTTTCAATCCGTCCACTTCGGCATCCCGCACTTCCTTACGCCTTGGCGCAAGGCAGACGATCCCGTCGATCAGGCGCTGCATGGCCAGCGAAACGCGTACTCGGCAATTCCGTACTACCCGAGTATCACGCCGAGTACCTTCACGACACCCGGGGCCGGCGACAACTCGCCCCAGGCACGAGATGACGCTCACATCGTCCATGATGCCGCCAAGGGCTGGATACCGCTGCCGGGCGGCGGACCGTTCCCCATGAACATGCCAGCCTATGGTGACGACGGCCAGAAGGGGCCGATCCGCCTGACAATCCATCGGCCGACCTTCACCTCCCCCGATGATCAGGGCGATGAGGAGGGCAGCGGTGATGCAGTGACACTGCTCGGCGCGACGCCCGCGCCCGTGGTTGCGCCGGCAGAGTCCGAACCGGCACATGTCGCCCCGAAGAAAGAGAGCGGACCTCGCGTTCTGGTCGTTCACCCCGCTCGCGAGCCAGTCACGCCGCGCGTGGTCAATCACCCAGCACCGCAGCCTCAACCGGTTCAGCAGCCGCAACCGCAGAGCCGTGACACGGTCGACGTTCAGCTTATGCCGGTCCCGACGCAGGCCCCGTCGGTTGCAACGCTGCAGCAGGGCGATGGCAGCCAACAACCGCAGCAGGAGAGCGCTTCGGCCATTAGCCCTGCCATGCCCAAGTTCAATGTCATCACGAAGAACGGTGACGCACTGGTCGTGATGGATCACGGCCAGATGAAACAGGTTTCTGTCGGACAGTCCCTGCCCGACGGTTCGACGCTGCTTTCCGTCCAACAGCACGGCGGCGGCTTCTCCACCTCCCGCGGCAACTACGTCGCCTACTGAAGACCAGGAGCATTCCATGCAGAACGCAGCACAGCAGCAAGACGACCTCGATACCGGCGCCGCCGTTTCGTATCTCGACAAGTTCCGCCCGGCGGAACAGCAACACGCCGAACAGCATCAGGCTCCGGCCCGCTCGCCCCGCTCGCGTACCCCGCTGCCGAACCTGCGCACGATGTTCGATCGCCTGATCAACAACTTCGGCCGCGACAATGACGGCGTTTTCTACCTCGACCACGAAAAGCACAACATCCGTTCGACGTTCTCGGGCGACTTCGAGCTCGAAGGGACCATCAAGACCCGCGCGGGCGCGCTCTTCAAGGGCACGATGCACAGCCCGGAATCGCTGATCAAGTCGGCCGGCACGGTCGTCATCGACGTCGACGCAGACGTCTCGATCAACATCGAATGTGAAACGCTGATCGTGCTGGGCAAGCACTCGGGTAAGGCCACCGTGAAGGGCACGCTCATCAACATGGGTGCGATCAAGGGCGAGTACATGTATGGCGCTCTCGAATCGTTCGGCCGCATCGAAGGCATGGTCGAGCAGATCGCTAACTGATCACCAGTCTCGGCATGCTCTTCCTGGGTCTCTTCTCGCCATGGTCGCGCCGAGTCGCGACCGTGGCTGTCCTGATCTGGTGGACATTGCTATCGTGGCAACACCGTGCCGTGTTCCAGACGGCCGCTGTACAGGCCGGCGTGCCCCGAGTGACATCCGAGATCCAGTGCGTCATCAAGAACGGAGCGAGCGCTGCTGCTATCTGTTCGAAGATCATCCCGCAACCCAACCAGCAGAGGCAAAAATGAGTCGCAACTGGGAAAGTGTCTACGCGAATCTCGGCGACGTGACAGACTGCCTGCGTGACGCAGTTCGCACGCTTCGCAAGGAACTTCCGCGCGCGGTGCCGGGCAAGGCCCGAGGCATCCCCACCGTCGACGTGAAAGCCAATCTGGAGCGGCGCATCGCGTTAATCCAGGAGATCATCCAACTCGTCGAACAGGACCGCTCGGACTTCTACGTCTCGCACACGGCCGAGGTGCGCAGCGCCCGGCCACAACCGAACTTTCTGTTCGGCGCCCCGCCGGCCGAAGCCTGAGCGACTCGCCTGCCATGAACATCATTGTCGGCTCCCATGTCTTCCTGCTGGGCCCGCATGGTTGTGGCAAGAGCACCATCGGTCGCAATCTAGCTGCGCAGGGGTATGTCCACCTGAGCATCGGCCTGATTGGCCGTCTCGCCCGCCGCGGGGCTCGCCCGGCTGACATACCCGTGCGCCTGCTTCAGGTGATGGCCCGCCACGTTCCCGGAGAGGCGCTCGATCCTCGTGCCGCGACCGAGATCCTCGACTACGCTCGCAGTCTCGAGAAGGTCGTGATCGACGGCTTCCCGGCCCACGTTGAGCACCTGGCTCTGCTGAACGACATCGAGCGATGGCAGTTCGTCTACGTGCTGACGCCCCGTCAGATCCGGGAGCAACGGCTGACGGCACGCGCCGAGACCACGAAGCGTGGCTGGACTCCCGGCCTCAAATCGGCCCGCGACGGCCTCCTTCCCGCTCTCTGCTGGCATTTACGATCGAAGGGGCAACTCCTTCGATATTCAAACGGTTGACAGGCTCGATTCTGTAATCATGGTGGACGGCACACCTCCGCACGTCGGAGGCCTTCACGATCCCACCTACATTGAGAGCCAACTACTGTGACGCCTTCCCTCTCCGTAGACCAGGATACCCGCGGCAGCACCGAACTGATCGAGACCCTGCTGGAATATGTGATCAAGTACGCCGTCTCGTATGCGGAGCCGCGTGACGGAACTTGCTGGGAAGTCATCAGTTTCGCGCGAGACTATCTGCAAAGAGTTGCGCCAGGGCGTAGCGGCCCAGGCCGACTAGCACCCCATATCGATTCGCCCTGGCCGGAACTCCAGCACGAGCTTCTGACGGGCCTGTACGAAGGCCACTTCTCCATCCACTATCAGCCGATCTGCGAAATCAACTCGCATACCGTCGTGGGCGTCGAAGCACTCGCTCGGTGGACCCATCCGAAGCGCGGCAGCATCTCGCCGGTCGTGTTTATCCCGGCCGCCGAGCGCACCGGCTGCATCCACGCACTGGGTCGCTGGATTCTCCTGAAGGGCTGCGAGCAGATGGTCGCGTGGGAGCGGGAAGGCCTGTTCATCCCCTACCTGTCGGTGAACGTGTCGCCTCTGCAGTTCAATCGCGAAGAATTCCTCACCTATCTCGACGAGGCGCTGATCGTCAGCGGCCTGACGCCGTCTCGCCTGGTGCTTGAGGTGACCGAGAGCCTCAGCCTCGTGCACGACAGCTACGCGGCCGACCAGACCTTCAAGGAGTTGCGTGACCGCGGCGTCCGGATAATGATCGACGACTTCGGGACAGGTTTCTCGAGCCTGACCTACCTGCAAAACCTGCCGTTCTCGGCCATTAAGATGGATCGGCAGTTCGTGTCGAAGCTGCCCTCCTCGCGCAACGATCTGGAAATCATCAAGGCGATCGCAGAGCTCGCGCGTCAGCTGGGCATGGACATCATCGCGGAAGGCGTCGAGACGCAGGAGCAGAAGGAAACGCTCGTCAAGCTCGGCTGCAATCTCATTCAGGGCTGGTTGATCAGCTCGGCGCTGCCGGCGGCTGACCTGCAGCGCGAGTTTGCCGAGGGGCGTCTGGCCACGAAGAAGCCTCGCGTGGCAATCGCAGCCTGACGGCCGCGGCCGCCGCTGGCGGCCTCAAATCGCCTCGACCTCCTCAGCGATGTGGAAGGAATCGCGCCCGGCCTGCTTGGCCCGATACATCGCAGCATCGGCACGTTGCATCAAAAGCCCGAGTGTCTCGCCGGGCCGACTGGTCGCGATACCCATAGATAGCGTCACCCCGTAAAGTTCCGCCTCACGCGCGAGTATGCGGATACGCTCCACAACCCGTACCGAGTCTTCCGCGCTGGTGTGCGGCAGCAGGATCACGAATTCGTCCCCACCCCAGCGGCACGGCATGTCTGACGCGCGCACGCTGTTCTCGAGGACGGCCGCCACCCCCTGCAGCACCAGGTCGCCAGTGTGATGCCCAAGCTGGTCGTTGACCCGCTTGAAGTGGTCGCAGTCGACCATGATCAGCGTGTGGCCCCAGCCCTTCTCGAACCGGGTGTACTCGATCTCGAACGCTGATCGGCGCATCAACCGCGTGAGCTGGTCGTTGCGAGCGGTCTCGTAGAGCGCACTGACGATGTTGTTGAGGGCGTTCATGGAGAACGCGTTGCAGGCTGTCTGCCGCGCGATCTCACGGATGAGCTCGTGGGCCCGGTGCGCGGCCGCCTCGTAGGACATTCCGTCCTGCACCACACCGTCGATGATCCCGATCGAGAAAGCGTCACCGACCCCAAGCAAGGTGTCGATGTGCTCGAGCGGCGGCGCGGAGATCTTCAGGCGGGTTTCGTCCGGCTGATAGACAACGGCGCCGCGCTCGCCGCGCGTGACGACGAGCGTCGAGCCGGTGATCGTGGCCAGGTCGGCAGGGTCGATGGCCTGCATGACCTCCATGAGGCGCTCGGCCTCGGCGCCGTTCATGAAGGCAGCCGTCACGTTCGGGAGGACGTGCGCCAGGCGCTCGACCTTGTCCTGCGAAACCGCGAGCGCGAAGACCGGGATGCCAGCTTCCTTGGCGACGGTAATGATTGAGCGCAAGGACTGCGTGTTGAGGTTCGCTTCGACGATCACATACCCGATGCCGTTCATGGCCTCGCGGATCCGCGCCTCATGGAACGTGTGCGTGTCGACGGGCGTGGCCGAGACAGCCGTGTGCATGTCGCCCTGCACCGTCAGTTGCGCGACGAAGGCGGCGAGCGGCATGCCATCGATCTCGTCGGCAATCAGGTCGACGCCTTTGTCCTGGATATGCCCGCCCATCAGGCGCTCGATTGGCGAAGCACCCCACGCCGTCAAGAGCCGCACGGGCCGCCCGAGCCGGCGCAAGTTGAAGGCGAGGTTGCAGGCTGTGCCACCCGCCTCGATCGTGACTGACCCGATGCGGTCCTTGTGCTCCGACTCGGTAGCCGGCCGCGCAAGGATGTCGAGGTGTGCGGAGCCTATGACAAGTCCCGTCTTTATCATGGAATCGCCCGCTAACTTTCTAGAAGAGCATGACCGGCCACCGCGAACTGGCGGATTTTCTTGGACGACTTGCTGCCGTCCAGATGCTCCAGACCGGAATTTGCGTCGATGCCGGCAGGCTTGACCAACTTTATAGCGCTTTCGACATTCTCCGGATTCAACCCACCCGCGAGAATGACCGGGACTCCAACCGATTCGACGATCCGCCGACTCACATTCCAGTCATGCGTAAGCCCCGTTCCACCCAGGCGGTCCTTTGTCCGGGAATCCAGGATCAGCGCGTCCGCGTAGTCGGCCAGTGCCTTCGCATCGACCACTGCAGTCTCACTCATCACGTGAACGGCCTTAATTAACTCGCGGCCGCGGAGGCGCTTGCGCAGCTCGAGCAGCCCCTCCACCGGCAGATCGTCGTGGATCTGGATCGCCGACACACCCGTGAATTCGGCGATCGACGCAATCTCCTCGACATCGAGTAGATGCGTCACCATAACGGTCCGAATTCCTTCGGGGACCGCCTGAACGATCAATTTGCCTCGCTCCACCGTGATCTTATCCTCGGCCACATGGGTGATGCCCATCAGGAGACCGATCGTGTTGACGCCAGCCTCGATCGCGGCCTCCGCCTCAGATATCGACTGGATACCGCACGCCTTGATGACAGAATTCAGCATATGTTCCTGGGTTCAGTTATATGAAGTTCGTATGCAACCGACACCATAACGGGATCGTATTCTTACTCGAAGGGGTTCAGGGTGCGACCCATGTCCCAACGAAATCGTGGAGCTCGCACGTTACTACCGTTAGCTCGTGGATCAGCCCGCGGCAGCTATCAGCTTTTCGAGGGCATGTTCGTATGCGGAACCCTTAGTTGAATCATCGTCCCTCGCCTTGTACATTTTTCTGATCGCTAGCAAATTGCCCAGCTATGGTGATTTTGGGGCGAATCGAATGTTTCCTTTCACAGAAAACGTATCGAATCAACGACCATATTCCTTCGCTCCGGCGTCTCTTCAAACCCTCTCATGGCCCCGGATCGCGCGCATTCGCGGTCCATGCCGCGTGCGCTTGCGGCGCACAAGTCTCAAGCACCCTTTATCCTGGCTTGCCACTGCCGATATCAAGGCATGTCCTCACCTCCCGCGGACAGATGTGAATGCTCCCCCAATACGTTCTGTGACAAGGAAGACTCTGCCGATGACTCAAAACGTCATGCCGCTAGCGTTCCCACCCGCTTCGCGGACCCATATTGCAGCGCTGCTCCAGACAGTGTTTAGGCCGCTAGACACGCGCATCACGGTCCCCCTGAAAAGCATCCCCTTCCTGTATCCTGACGGGCGGCCAGGCCAGCCAGCTACCCTCGCGACAAAGCAGCTCAGCAGAGGCCGACAACGGAAGTCCACCGAGAAACAGGCCATTCCGGCTTTTGCGACCGAGTACGCAGCGGAGCAAACGATCGTGGCGACGGAAGCGCGCTGCGTCCTGTTCTTGCCAGCCGACAGCGATCGACGCTTTCCTGTGCGCGTTACGATGCGCTCGGCTGCCGGCGGGAAGGTTCCGTGGTATGAGATCGAGACGTACCACATCAACGTTAAGCGCTGGGTGGTCCGCCAAAGGGAGACCGATCGGAGGCGTGCATTCGAGGTCGCACAGGCGATGCGCTTGATGGATGAACCAGATGATGAGGATGAGGGGAGCGACGAATAGCGTCATGGCCCGACGCGGCTCACCTTGAGTCATGCGACGTTGCGTGGAACGAATAGAAGCGTGAAGTCTCGTTTCATTCGCATGACTCTGACGCGGGACGTAGCGCCGCCATTTCCGATGAACATACCTAGCGTGTGGCATTCCAAGACGTTTTCGGCCTCGCCACGGCAAACATTCTCGTAATAGTCTCGCGAGCGCGTCTTTGTCAAACGAAGATGTCTACGAGGGTGCCCAACGAAGCGATTGCCGGTGCCGTCTTCGCTGCGACGTCGTAAATATCACCTGCGACGGTCTCGGTTGCGGATGCTACCTTCGTTGCGACACTGGAAATATCGCTTACAACATTCTTGATTGATTGAAGTGGATTTGAGCTCGATTTTGATGACACCACCGTTTGCGGATACGTCGGTGTGGTCGCCACGGTGCTCGCTACGGAACTGATATTCACGTACGCCTCTAGGAAAATTGAAAGCAGTTGGGAGCAGCCGCCCGAAGAGCAGATTCCAGACACAGAAACCCACTAGGAGCTGCCGCCTATGCTCACCGCGCTGTAATACGGAGTCCTTCGAGTAGAACCTTCGTAGCGTGCAATCGCTGTGGTCTGTGCGATGACGCCATCACCAAGCCTGATACACAAAATATATTGGATGCCGGTCCATCAGCGCATGCAGAAAACGCTGAAATAACTTCGACAATTGACTGACGGGCTACCGACCTTGTTAGAGGCTGGCGCCGTTTCGCGTGTTTGCGTTTTGGGCGCTGATTGGCGGCGCGGTGAATAAGCGGCTCCGTTTCGCGCTTGGGGTGCGGGTCAGGTTGCACCAGTGCTGGATGAAGTGAATCCGCGGCATGCGCTCCAGGCAATCGGCGGGCGACCGTTACCGCGTTTCGGGCAAAACGGCTCAAACACCGTGCACAGTTCGGCCCACGGCACGATCGTGTTCATCGTGTCGAGAAACTCGTCGCGCCGCGCGCGTTTGCGTCGTCTCGAATACCGCTCCTTGATCTGCGGCCATCGCGAGTTCTACTGCTTCGGCGTCCTTTGTCTTTGTCCTTACCAGTCCGCTCTATAAGGCGCGAGGCGTACAAATCGTAGAGTCAATCATCGTTGCCTAAGGTCATGAACATGCATTTGCTTCTGCCCGAAGGAGCTACGGGTCAGCAGGCTCTTTTTGCAAGGCAGTCGCTCAACGTTATCCCAACTCGATTTTTTTACAGAGGCGGCGTTCCACTCGGCAGGTGTTCTGCCGGCGAGACGCCACACGAGATTGGCATCCAGCAATCATCATTGAAGAATCCCGTTGCCGCGCCGCCCAGCCAGCAGACCAAGCGATCCCAGGCCCTCAACGAGTGGTCATAATTTTCCGACGCGTACATCTGGCAGTAGAGGCCATAAGAAGCGTGGTCTCGCATATCTCGCCAAACTTTTTCAATCGTCCGCCGATGAGGCTTCGTGCCGGCCCGGAGATCGGCGGAAATGGGCCCGATTCGGGGCTAAGAACTGGATTGCCAGCTCCCAGGCTTCGCCTTCGCTTGAGGCAAGCGGAATCTCCACGACTTTGTCAGCGAGTGGCGAATCGTGCGATGCGGACACAAACCACTTCTCTGCCTCGCTCGGCGTCAGATCGTCGGCCCCGCAATCATTTTCGACGGGATACACCGCATCCGCGCGCGATCAGGTCGACCGTGATTGCCGCGATCTCGCCGACGTCGCCTTTCACGGCACGGACGCCTCTGGTCCCCACAGTCTTCGGAATACTATTCATGACTTTTCCTTCGTGCCTGATGGGCGGTTGAAAAGGATCGTTCGTCAGTTCGGCGGGGCGACGCGGCCCGGCGGAGTGTAGGCGAAATCCCTCCGCGCCTTGCGGCGGGAGGGAAAGTTACTTCAGGGATTACACGAGGTCGAGCAACTCCGAGACGATTTCGTCCTTGAGGCGGGCCCCCGGACCAAACCACGCGCTGTTCAGGCGCGTCTCGTTGTTGCGCGCCTGGCGCTCGAAGTCCACGTACTGCGTGACTGCGTTCACCAGACCCCAGGCGGTGTTGCGCACACCGCTCATTTCCGAGCCGCGGCCCGAACCGTTGAAGAGCTCCATGATCTTCTTGTAGCCCCGCGTTTCGGTCGCAGCAGTCGCGACGTTGTCGGCTTGTTGCTTTGCGAGCACGCCCGCCAGCACGATGCCGGCTTCGGTGCTACCCATCGGCGTGTCCGCGAACGACTTCATGCGGGTGACGAAGGTGCTCCACGATTCGCCGGCCAGGATGCCGAGTTGGCTCTTCACCACGTCCGGATCGAACTCCGCATCGTGGCGAATACGCACCTGGCTCTCGACGTCCCGGTTCAGCGCGAGACGCAGCATGTTGTTACACGCCACGCGCGTGCTCGTGTACATCGCTGTCGTTGCGATCGCGCTGTCGTATGACGTCGCGAGGAGCAAGTAGCCCTTCACGTTGTCGCCCGGCACGATGTCTTCCTTCAGACCCGTGTTCGCGAGAACCCAGATTGTCCGGCCTTCTCGCAACGAGCCGGCCGTTTCGATCTGGAAGCCGGCGCTCTTCGTCAGGTCGCGGAAGAACCCGAGAACCGAGTCCGGTTGAACGACGCGATACTTCTTCGTCACGACCGAAAGGCCCTTTAGGTTGTCGCTTCGCACGAGCACGTCGTGGCCGTCGAGCTTCAGCGTGTCGCCACCCTCCTCTTCCGAGGAATTGAAGCGAACCGGCCGGCGCAGGATCTCCCACTCCAGACCAGCGGCTTGACGCCACTCGTCGATCGAAGCACCGTGCTGGACCTGTTGGCCCAGACCGTGCCACGGCTTGTCACCGGCCCAAGCCATTTCAGCGCGACCGAGGTCGTTGATGGTGAGTTGATGCATTGCTGTTCTCCAGAGTTACGCGGGCTTGCGCCCTTCATGATGAAAAAAGGCAGCACATCGTTTCCGATGACTGCCTTGTTGATTGCTTGCTGCGGATAGTGCCGACGGACCTCCGCGGATTACCACTCGACTTCAAGGTGCTTGATTTCGTCGAATCGCACGAGACGTGTCGCACCAATCGGGTCGCCTCGATCCAGATGCCACAGATCGAGGTTTACCGTCTTCGTGTGCTCCATGTCGTCGAACGAATCGCCCATGACCGCGCCGCGCAGGGTCTCGCCGGAACGGAGCTGAACGCGGAGCAAGAATGCATGCCCGCTCGCGTCCGCTTCCCGGATCGTCTCCACGATGCCGCTCATGCTGTCATCGACATGACAGGCGCCCGTTGTGCGGCGGTCTTGCCTACCCCCGAGAATTCGAACGATGCTCAGCACAAAGGCCGAGCCGATAGCTTTTGCCATGTTGAAAGTTCCTGGGTGAGAACCGGTCCAGAACGGAGCCGGGTGTTGCGAGGGAAGATTGCTCGGGGAGTGAGGCGTTTCAGTGCAGCCGGACGTCGAGAGAGCCGGGAGTGCACAGCGCACGCAGCAACGGATGAAGCACCGTGCGACGTTGCTCGAGACGCGAGCCACCGATGCAGTAGTCGATCAGGTTCAGGCTGCTGTCGGTAATCACAGTGCCATAAACAAACTGCAAGGTGGACGTCTTCCGGTGAAACTGGAAAACACGCGCCTCGTCGTAATCGAACTGCGTAGATTTGAGGATGGTGCGCGCGATGAAGTCCGGATATTCGAACTCGTACTGCGTTCGAAGCTCGCGAAGGTCGCGCTGTTGAAGTTGCCCGACGTCGAAGAGCTGACCGGGGGCATTGATTGGGTCGTAGTACCGATGTCTGGGGGCCACAAACTTCGTAACTTGGCCCGGACCTACGACCTCTTTCACTTGAATGACTTTCAGGATTCGCTCATACGAGCGGTTCCCTATGTCAGGAACAGGAATTTCCATTTCGTCCTCCCTTTTTCACTTGATGCCGCCAGCGCGGCTGCTGAGAAAGAGGACGCCACCCCTTGGATGGATGTCGGGATCATACCCCAAGAACTTGCGTGTGGAAACACCCGTGCTTCGGGCCAGTTGCTCGGCCCTGACACTCAACCAACCCTAAAGTCCAGATCAGGAATGGCCGCTATCCATTCACAGAGCGGTTATCTCTGCGCTCATTTGCATTTCGTAGAATGGCCGGACAATCAACGTATGAAGACGGTATGGCAATTGGGCCTGCCGTGATGAATGAGGTGGTTATGAATCCACTTATGCCCCTGGTCACTGTTGGCTGGGTGATCCGCATCATCGGTCTGTGCGTCTGGGCGATCGCCTTCTCGCACATCTCGCATGGTGGCCACGTCACGCCGACGGACATCGACAAGCTCACGTTCGCGACGATTGTCGTCCCAGTTCTGATCGCGCTCCCGGACTTCTACAAGGCCTGGAAGTTCGTGCTGGCCTACGCCCTGGTGGCGGTCGGCGCGATCACAGTTGCCACGCTGCCGCACGCGGGCTGGTCGACCATGCTGACGGTGTTGGGTATCTGGACGTTCCTGCTCTTCGCGCACCCGCAGATCCGTCCGGCGTTGCTCAATGCACGGGCGCGTGCGTTCGGCGGTACGCCGCGGCCGGTGAACCCGGTGCAAGCCCATGCCCCGGCTCAGGCTGCTGCCGCTCCGGCGCAGCGTCAGGCGCCGCAGGGCGGCCAGAATCAGCCGCCGCAGCCGCCGACGCCGACCTACGATTTCTCTGACAGCATGAGCACGCCGCGCTACAAGTTCGCGGACGTGGTGGGTATGGCCGAGACGAAGGACCGCCTGCTCGCCGCCGCCAAGGACGTGATCGCGGCCCGCGCCAACCCGCGCAACGGCATCCTGCTGTTCGGTGAGCCGGGTAACGGCAAGACGATGTTTGCGGAAGCGCTGGCGGGCGAACTTAACGTGCCCTTCTTCTCGATCGCGTACAGCGATATCGCGTCGATGTGGGTCAACGAGTCGGTGCAGAAGGTAAAGGCTGCCTTCGCGGCGGCGCGCAAGACGGGCTTCGGTGTCTTCTTCATCGACGAGATCGACTCGTTCCTCAAGGAGCGTGGCGGAAACGGCTCGCACCACATGGACCGAGACCTGACGAACACGATGCTGACCGAGATCGTGAACCTGCGCGGCACGAAGATCGTGCTGGTAGCGGCGACGAACCATCTGGACGACCTCGACAGTGCTGGTATCCGCGAGAAGCGGTTCGACTTCAAGGTGGAAATCCCGGCTCCGGACCACGAGGCTCGCCAAGCAATCCTGCGCCGTGCGATCGGCAGCACCGCCGGTTACGACGTGGCCGAGCCTGCCGTGGTCGCGACGCTGGCAGAACGTTGGGCGGGCTACAGCGCGGCGCGTCTGGCCGCCGTGGGCGAGCAAATTGGCGAAATGCGCCGCGGCGGCGAGTTCGCGGGCAAGCTTACCTTCGAGATCGGTATGCGTGCGCTGCGCTTGGTTCAGGGCCGCAAGGGCAAGCTTCCGGAGACGGTGAAGGGCATCGATGAGATCCTGATGCCGGAAGAGTCGCGCAACGTCCTCAAGGACATGGCCTTCAAGATGGCGAACGTGTACTCGCTCGAAAAGATGGGTAGCCGCCTGCCTACCGGCCTGATCTTCGTTGGCCCGCCGGGTACTGGCAAGACCCAGGCCGCGATGGCGCTCGCGAAGCAGGCCGATTGGGCGTTCCTCAAGATTACCGGCGCGCAGATCGTGTCGAAGCCCGAGGAGTGGGACAAGGTCTACAAGACGGCGTGCGATATTCGCCCGGCGATCGTGTTCCTCGACGAAGCGGATGGCATCCTGCGTGACCGCCAATACTCGCACTACGGCATGCTGACCGAAAAGATCCTGACCACCATCGACGGCGCGGGTGGCCGCGTGCGCGATCTGCTGTTCATCGCGGCGACGAACTACTACGACCGGATCGACAGCGCGGCGGTGCGCGGTGGCCGCTTCGAGGAAAAGATCATTTTCGACGTGCCGGAAGCCCAGGACATGCAGGCGTATATCCGCGCCAAGCTGGACGGTCTCGACGGCTGGACGCTCGAAGCATCGGTCGAATCGCTGCTCTGCGAGCACCTGCGTGGCCACTCGATTGCCGATGCAGACGCCGTGATCCAGAAGGCGATCGACGCCGCAGCGGTTCGCCGCTTGCGCGAAGAAACGACCGACATTCGGGAATCGGACGTGGAACAAGCCGCGAAGGTAGTCCTGCGGGGTCCCGCCGGTTCGATGTGATCGTGACCGGGGCGCGGCCTCGTGCCCGCCCCGGTTTTGGTTCGCCTCTTTCCTGATCTGTTCGATATGCACACTGCCCAATCCGCTCAATCCGAAGCCGTTGATCTCGAAGCGCTGGTGCCGACCCTCCTCAAGCGATTCGGCGACCCGACCGACCCGAATGTGGGCTTCCCCGACAGCCAGATCCGAGCCGAGCTGCGCGGGATGGGGGTTGTGCTACGTGCCCGCGACTTCAACAAGCTCGCGCTGGCTCTGCGTCGTACGCCGATCGCGCCGACCGCCGAGGCCCTTGCACAGGTGCGGGCGCAGCTCGGCGAGCGCAAGCCGACGAAGACGAACCTGCGACTCGCCGTGGAAGAGCTTGGGTTGTCTCTGACATACCGTCAGATGATCGGTCTATACCTGCATGTCGTCGACCGAGAAACGACCGCGATCACGGATGAAGTGCTGGGCAACCTGCGGGCCAAGAGCGTCGGTCGGCCACTCACGCGCGAGAGCGTCGGCGAGCTGGCGGTGTCGCTCGGCTACAAGTTCCTGCAGAAGGACATCGCTCAGGTCACGCGCCTGCTGCGCCTCGACGCGGCGCAAGAGCCGGTCGTGATGAACCGGCCGACGTTGGAGTTGGCCAAGATGCTGGCCAAGAAGACCGGCGCGTCGATCGAAACAGTCTTTCACCGCGCGTTGGTCGACAGTGCCCTCAGAATGCTGGATCACCAGCGCTTCCAGTTCGATCCCCGCGGGCGCGATCCGCTGAGCGTCCAGCAGGTCCGCCTTCGCGTGCAGGTGATCGACCCGGCCAGCCTCCCGCGCGAGGTGGACGTCGCCGTCTGAAAGATCAGGGGCCCGGGATTTCCACCGCGCTCAGGGCGCCCGTCATCGCGCCGGGCATGCCTTCGATACTGCCGGCCGTGGCTGCCGTGACGATCCAGCGGCCGCGCACGGCGATCGCCGGAACAGCAGACAGGTCCCTCGCGCGGAACGACTTGTCGCCTGCGTCGATTCGCTCGTGCATGTCCGGCGCATGATACGCGTCCACCAGGCGCCGAGGGTCAATGCCCGCCTCCGTTGCCCATTCGGCCAGGTCATGATCCGATGCCGGGAAGTCGGCCTTACGCGCGATGGTCTGGAACGCGGCTTCCTGCAAGAGCGGGATCGCGCCGACGCTGTCGAGCGCGTAGAAGAGCGCCGCCTCGCGGGTCAGCTCCGGGCGGCCGCCCGTGACGGGGACACGCTTGAGGGTGATGGCCGGCCCCTGCTGCTTGGCCCACGCCTCGAGCATGGGCTCGAAAGCGCGGCAGTTCGGGCAGCCGTAGTAGAAGTAGTCGATTACGACGTCGCGTTCGGCGGCCGCGGCAGCGGGCAGAATGGACCGGGTTTGCGCTGTCTCGTAGCCGGTGTTGGTGCGCTTGTAGTCATCGTGCGGGAGCGTCCATACTGCGATGCCAGCCGCAATCAGTGCGCCTATGGCTGCTGAGATGACCGGTGCCTTCCAGTCTTTCGTCCACTGGCTCAAGATTGACCTCGAGTTGGGGGTTGGGTTGGAATGAGTGTGCCGGAGGGATGTGGCACTGGAAGCGCGAATGAGAGGGTATCTAAGGGGCGATTTGCGGTCGACATTTGTTTGCATTCCCGTCCGGTGGGGAGATGCTAGGCCCATGTTCATCACCAACTAGGGAAACACATGGGCTACCACCACTTCAGCCTCGCCCACGAGATCGCGATCGCTGCCGTGCGCGGCGTCATCTACGAAGGCGAGCGTCACCTGTTCCGCGGCATGGGGCTTGGCGAGATCATCGTGATCGGCCTCGTGATCTTCACGGTCGTGAAACTGATGACGCGCCGCCGTCCCACCTACTGACCCGTCCGAGCCGTATCAGGCTCTCGAGGCCGCCCGCGTGTCTGCGTGGGCGGCCTTGTTCGTTTAGTCGATCGCCGAAGCGCAGGCATCGGTCGGGCCGCGAGCGTGGCCGACGACCGGGATCATGTCGAGTTGATGCGGCACGGCTCCTCGGCCGCGCCGCCGATGAGGGCGGCCGAGAGAGCTTTGATGGTGAACTTCAAGGATCTTCTTCTGAGCAGGGTTGGTCGACCCTAGCCATTCTAGGAAAGGCTCTTCTAGGCATCTTGAATCCTCGCCTATACCGATGCCCTTGCGAATGACGATGCCCGTCAGATCCAGCCCAGCTTCTTAGCCAGGGCCACCAGCGCGATGATGCCCAGGCCTATTGCAATCACCTCCGGCGTGCTCATCCCGTGGAACAGGCGGTGCTCGCCTTCGTAGACAACGCCACGGACGGCGGCGCCCGCAATCTGGCCGCCGAGGTCAAAGCTGTGGTGATGAAACATGTGAGTCCTCTCAGTGTTCTGAAGGGAAAGAGAGCTCAGGCGTGAACCTGTGCTTGAGTGAACGGGCCGCTCACACAAACGCCGGTTGGGAGGGGGCACCGGGGACGGGTGCCCCGGTGCTGCTGCTGTTTATGACTACGCGAACACCTTGCGGTACGCGCCGACGAAGCTGCGTGCCGAAAGCATCGAAATCTTCGTCATCAGCGGGGCCGTCATCGGGACGATTTCAGCGTCGCCGAGGAACGAATCGCCGTCCGCCTGCCGGGTCGTGCCGAAGACCTGCAGGGATGCCCCTGCCGAAATCTCTTCGTGGCGCTCGACGAGTCGGACATTCCATTCCGGGGTGATCCGATCAGCCGTGGAGTAGTGAAGGACCTTTGCGCGATCCGTCGGGATCACCTCGACCAGCGCGGGTCGAGAGAGAGTCCGATAGATCGAGCTGCCGCCCTCTTCCACCATGATGCGGCTCACACGAACTGTCTGGCCAAGGTATCGCCGGAAGTCCGCGAGGATCTTCGTTTCGAGGACTTGAGTTGCGCGGTCAATCGGCTGCGAGTTCATGACATGCTCCAGATTCAACGTGGAGCACGCCCTGGTGGGAATGCCCACACAGGGTTGCAAAAATGCCGGTAACGGCGGTGAAAATCTGGAGTGGTTCGCATCCGCGCCGCCAGCAGGCGGCCGTTGCGTACCGCATGCCGTGGTCGCAGACCATGGGATGCGCGATGGAGGGGCGCGGCACACACTTTCGTGTGGCCGCGCTTCCGGTTTCGCTTAATGCAGCGTGCGGTCCGCCTTGAGACGAGCGTCCGGCGCCGGGTACATGCTCGAGCCCGCGAGGATTTCGTCGAGGTGAGCCTCGATTTCCTCCGACGCGGTGTCGTACGAAGACACTTTCACATCGCACAGCGCCACGCGGGCGCCGCACTCGTGACGATCTTCGCAGTCGGCCTTGGCCTGGCCGAACAGTTCCTCGGCCTTGAAGGACGAGTAGAACCATTCAAAGCTCCAGCCAGCGGCGGACATCCACGCGATGACGGAAACGGTAACACCGGCTTCGACATTGGCGGATGCTGCGACGACATGTTCGATTGCTTGGGTATTCACTTCTCCTGCTCCTTTCGAAGAACGGAGCAGCCCCTGGCGGAGGACGTGCCCCGCGTGGGTTCATGATCAAAGAGTGTGCCAGAAAGCTGGCGGGTAAAACCGGCACGCCTGAACGTGAAACGAAACAGACTGTGGCGTGAATACCTTCACGGCACATCCCGATACGTGCTGGAGAATTGCTTGCGCTCGAGCGAGCGATGATTTCGAACGGGCCGGGCGCGGTGCACGAAAGCGCGGTGATCAAACGGATGCCTGCAGTCAGGCTTGGGCCAACTATACCGCAAATTCGACAAGTGGAACAACCGCGCCGCCCGTTCTGGGCGGGCGGCGTTCAGTTGCGTTTAATCCTTCAGCACGGGAGGCGCGTGGGGGCGCCCGTCCGTATGCGTCACGAAGATCCCGGCTGCCGTCTTGCTCTTCTCGACCTTGAGCACGAAGGTGTGCTTGCCGGCCGTCAGACGGATCGAGTCCTGCAGCGTATCGCCGCCGTACTGGCCGTGGACACCCTGCAGGCGAACGTTGAAGAGGCTGCCGTTACGGTAATCCCGCACCGTCGGCATCTCCATGTTCGCGTCACGGAAGTTCCCATAGTAGCGGCGGAACACCGCACTGATCGCACGCTCCAGCGCTAGGTCGCTGTGGTAGCGGCTCAGGTGGATGAAGTCTGCGCCGAAGGACACCTGCTCGAGGCCTGCCTCCGTCGTCACCATCGCGAAGCGACTGCCCTTGCAGTCCTCCATCCCGTCGAAGTACGCGCCGCGGTATCGGTCCACGATCGGATCGACCTGTGCCTCGCACGGACCGTCTTCCCAGTTGACGTCGATGCTCGCGCCGCCGGAGTACGTGCTGCCGCGAACGCTGAACTTGATCCCTGGGAAGGCTTCCTTCAGGCTTTGCCGCACGAGCTTGGCCGTTTCGGTGCAGCTCAGGTAGCGTCGCTCCGACTTTGCGGGACGGTTCGACGCGGACGCTGCGGAGAGGTTGCGGTTCATGATTGGCTCCTATGCCGGAATGCCGGCGGTTGTGAAACCGGAGCCGCAGTCGATAGTTTCGACCGCCTGCCGATGCGTGGGCATGGACAGGCGTGGGGCGAGCAGACGCGTCCCGAAGGACGACGTCTGCTGTGATTCCTGGTCAGTTGAGCGACATGTGCGTGCCGCTCGCCGACTGGTTGAAGCTCACCGCGCGTGCTGGCGCGGTTTGCCCCAGGTTGCTGGCAAATGCCTTCTGATAGCCCTTCACGATCGCGATCGACTGCTCCGGCCGCGCGGTCGGAGCAGCGACATCGTCTGCCCAGGGAATCGAGCCTTCACCGTAGTGATGCCAGATCTGGTACAGACCGTCGGCCATCAAGCGGACCTCGGCGACAGCGTCGTAGACCGGATGCATCTGCACCGACCAGACGAGCTTGCCGGGCATGAGGGAATCGGTTTGGCTTGCCACTTCGTTGCTTTTCATGGTGCATCCTTTCTGCCGGTATCGGCGCTGAGAAAGGATCGAGTCGTTTCCGAGCTCAGTTGAGCTCGCGGCAAGCTGAGCCCCCTCGCGTGGAGGGAGCAGTGTTGGTGGTCGCTCATGCGTGCGTCGGCAGCAACACGCGGCCGTCGTCGATACGAGCGAAGTTGCAGCCGTTGTACTGCTCGCGCCAGTCGATGACTTGCACGATCGCGGCGTCGAGCATCTCGAAGTGCTTGCCTTCGTGCGCGGTACTGGCCGACACGAAAATCGCGGCATACCGGTGATCCGGCATGAGGCGAACCTCGTAGTGCGGGCTTCCGTTCGAGTCGGCCGGGGTCGACCACAGCAGACTGCCCCGCTCGTCGACCACGCCGTGGCCGTGGACGAGCAGATGCAGGACAGCTGCGGCGAGGCCGCGGGCGTGCAGGGCTGCGCGTTCAAATTTTCCGTTCATCGTCTTCTCCTTGCGTGTGCCAGGTCGGCGGTTGAAAAACCGGAGACGGACTAACGGCTTTGGAGGATCCGCTAGGTGTTTGCGGGGCCGGCGGCCGCGGAAACAGCGAAAGCGTGACGAGGCATGCAGGTGCGATGCCGAGGACGATTTTGGGAGGTTGCTTTGGCCCGAGAGTGGCCTGGCGGTACGTTGGTGCCCTGAGGCTGAACCTGAGAAAGGGATGCCGACTGAACGGCTGGAACGGACATTAACACGGCATTTCGGGGAATGCAATCGTCCCCCAGATTTGCGTTTGTTTGAGCGCGATGCAGACTCAACGCATTTGCTACAGACCATTCAGCGATGGGTTGTAGACGCTTCCGCCCGGCCATTCGATCAGCGGATGGCTGGCCGTTCGCTTAGGATGGCAGCGTTGCGACTCGCTTCCCTTTTCCGGAGGTCAATTGTCCGTTCGATCCGTGAGATTTGCCCGCAGGCGCAGGCGGACGTGCGACGGCTCACCTGAACCGTCGCACAGTCTGCTGGTGCGCGTGCTTGCCGTGATTGCGTGCACGGCTATCGTGGCGGCTGCGTTCGTGACGTCGCTAGCCGTCTTCTGGCGCGCGTCCAACACACCGACCGCGCTCGACCCACTCTTCGCGAACTGGTCCGGCGAGGTGCTGATCATGCTGGGCGGCGGCTTGCTGCTCGCTGCCATCGGCGCCGTCCACCTCGTCCGCCGGGTCCTCAAGTAACCCTATCTTCTACCGGAGCTCCGCAGCTTGTTCGCCATCGCCCCGACCGACAGCCCTGCCATCGAAACCCGCTCTGCCGCCTACCCGTTCGGCGAAAAAGTACCTTCCAAGGTGCTGATGCTGCGCACGTGTGTGCCCGAGGCTCCTTTGTACGTCGAGCCTCAGCATTACCCGATCGCCTACATCGGTACACGCTACCCGTGCTTCGTCGAGTCGAATGGCGAGGTGGCGGTGATCCTGCCCGGCGACCAGTTGATGCACGTGCCGCACGACGCCTTCATGGTCGTGGGCTTCCACTCTGGCACGGCCGACACGAATAGAGCCAAAATTTTTCTGTCATAGGGGGCGAAACTTTTATCGTTTCTGCCGTATTGTGGGATTGAGGGCGCGACATCGCGCCGACCGATCCACAGCCCCAGACCCAGGAACTTTGCATGATCACGGATGCTTTCCAGCTTCCTCACCTCGAACAATCGCCCCGCCTGTGGGCGCTTGCGCTCAACCTCACACTCGCGCCGTGCGTGGATGAGGTTGAGGAGGAAGTGTCCGATCGTGTGGTGCTGGTGATGATGAGCGAGAAGCGTCTCGATCCCGCCCGTGTGGAGGATCTGCTGAAGCAGGCCCTCGCCGATCACCGCGGCGAGCGTTTGCCTGCCCATCCGAACACCCCGATGCTCGACGAGTTCATGCAACGCTCGTCGTGGCGCCTCGCGATCCATGGTGCACAGACCGCCAAGCGGCGCTCATTGCACACCACCCAAACCGAGATCTGGCTGCGCGACGAGGCTGGCGATGCTTACCCCGTCCTGTGCCAGGCCTTCTCCCCTGACCCGGCTCGCATCGACGAGATACTCAACGCCACGAGTGCCTTCCGCTGGGTGCCGCCGGAACAGGCTCTTCGCGAAGCTGCATGAAGCACGTCCGTCCAGCCATCGTCACCCTCGCGGGTCTCATGGTTCTGTCTTCGGCGCACGCGGGCCAGCAGGAGGATGAGCAAGCGGTCCGGCAACGGGTGATCGACTACGTGACCCAACAGTACGGCGATGGCACACCGCTCGCCGCGGCCGCGCTGAGGTACGCGCAGGCTGCCAGCGAGTTGTGGTTAGCGACGGCAAAAACACAACAATACGATCAGGGGATGACCCAACGCACGGGCATTGCCGAGATTTGCTTTCGGGGACAGCTGGCCGAAGCCGGCGTCGCCGAGCCCGATGGTGCAGTCGCCGAGCTCGAGCGCACGATCGCTTCGAACCCGGCCCTGTACGCTGGCGAGCTGTATTCATTAGCGCTCGCCCAGCAGCACCCGCTGGATCTGGCCATGACGCCCACGCAGGCCTGCCGCCAATCTGATGTCCCACTTCCCTAGTCGCCCTGCCCGGGCGAAGCAGAGCAACCTAACCGCGTCGACGACGCATAACCCGGCCAGGCCGGAATTCAAAGGAGCACACGCATGAACAAGTCGGAACTCATCGAAGCGATCGCAACCCGTACGGGCTCGAGCAAGGCGGCCGCCCAGGATCACCTCGAGGCGACGCTCGAGACGATCTCGGCCGCGATCGCGGGCGGTAACTCGGTTCAGCTGGTCGGCTTCGGTTCGTTCGGCGTCGCTGACCGTGCCGCCCGCACGGGCCGCAATCCGCAGACGGGCGAGGAAATCCAGATCAAAGCGAGCCGCACGCCGAAGTTCACGGCCGGCAAGGCGTTGAAGGACCGCGTGAACGCGGCGCCGAAGTCGAAGAAGAAGTGAAGTCGGCTGGCCGGCCGAGGCTCTCGCCTTCGGCCGGCAGCAGCCTTAAGCGGGGACGAGGAATTTGCGCAGCTTCTCGACGCCACGCTGATGCAGTGCAGTTGCTCGACTTTCGCCGATGTTGAGGAGCTTGGCGATCTCACGGTTCGTGAGGCCATGGTAGTAGCGGAGTTCGATGACTTCCCGGTCACGCTCCGAGAGTGTTTCGATGGCGTCCAGCAGCTTCTGGATGCTCTGTTCGAGGATGAGGGTGTCGAGGGCATTGTCCGTGAAGCTCTCGATCTCGGCTGCCTCGATCTGCTCGCTCGAGTAGATGATGACGTCGGTGTGCAGGCGATAGATCATGTCGTGCACCTCGCCGACCGTCAGCCTCAGCTCCTGTGCAAGTTCCTTTGCCGTCGCCTTCTTCCCGGTCCGTCCGGACACGGCGTGGGCGGCCGCGCTGATCTTCTTCGCCTGAACGCGTCGCGTGCGAGATAGCGGATCATCCGCGCGCATCTCGTCGATCACGGCGCCGCGGATGCGAGCCATCGCTCGCGGGATGAAAACCTCAACGGTCAGATCCTGGTTGGTCTGGGCATACTGGATCAGTTCGGTCCATGCCGACTGCATGCGGTCGTCGAGGGTCTGGCCGAACCCTCCGCAAAGCCGCTTTACCATTCGGGAGATTTTGTCCGCAAACAGGTTACAGAGCTGCGCCTTGCTCAAATCTGAAACTCGGTGATCCATTCTTCTTTGGCTCGTCGTGGTCTAACTGCTGTTTCATTGTTCTCATTGCATCGCCATACGTGGCAGCCGAACTCGGCTTAGCTGACGAACCAGTCTGGTGCACACCACACACCTGATTGCTCGTCAGTTGCAAGCGCCCCATCCTCCTCTTGTGCGGCCCTCTCCCCGTTCGAGAGACCTGACACAACCCCGTCTGCACGAGGAGGTTTGAAACGATTGCTTATCTTAACAATTTTTTAACAATTGCAAATAGACGTTCAACCAAAAAAATCGCAATTATTCACGCTTAATTAGAATGGCGAATCTAATGCAAACACCTCACAATGCGTTTTGACTCAAAACGTTTCGTCATCCAAAACTTACCTTTCAGAACGCTGTCATTACAAAGCGTTCGTATTACGCGGTCCCGAAGGGGCAATCTGAGGCACCATGCGGCGCAAAAATCCAGCCCACAGAACTGTTCACCACCACTACTACTACGGGGGCCGCCGCCGCTCGCGCTTCGGCATCGTCCGTATCCTGATCGCGACCGTTGTGCTGTTTTTGGCTTATAAATCAGCCACTCACATCCTCGCCGGATCGGGGTCGCACCTCTACCACTACTAACACCATGTCCAACTGGAACAACCTGCCCCTGCGCAAAAACGACATTTCTCGTACCGGGTACGGTTACAAGAACGGTCGCTTTGCCTTGCTGTCCTGGGCCAGTTTGATTCTCTGGGGGCTGGTTGCCCGCAGAGCAATGAAACTGGGCCGAAACGTCGTTGTTACCGGTGCGCCTGACTCGGGTGCCAATACTGTATTAACGTTCGTTTCCGGAAAATCTTTAGGCCCGGACGCGAATGACCGGGGGGTAAAGAAGAACTATTCGCCTTCGCTTGAGGATTTGCAGGGAGATCAGGCACTGAAGTTCATCGGTCCTCGGAGTTTTGACCCGAACGCTTGGCGCACGATCATGCAGCACCTCGGCGAGCAGGGCCGCCCGTTCTCGATCGCGACGGTGAGCCGCCACTCGGACTGGCTTCGTCACGAAATGGACCTGTACGCTGCGACGAGCAACGCGCGCGGAATTTTCTGGCTGACGCTAAAGTGACTTTTTGGCTGGTCCGCGACGGCCCAGCTTCGAACCGTTGAACCCCGACTCCGCAGGTTGGTTTCGAAGCAGGTCCGCAGGTATGGCGGGCAGGCAGTGGGCGGGGTTGGCGAACCGGCCCATAGGCAACCGGCAGGCCCGAAGGCCTCCGCTTCCATGCCCACCCGTTAATTGCGAGCGAAAGCTTGAGCCGGTGGCATCAGGCGGCTCGCGCGACGCTTGGTCCAGTACATCTCGGCCGTGGCCGTCAGGAGCAGCGAGGCGATTGCGTTGAAGGGTACATGCTGGACAAACGCCTCGGTCGCGTAAATGATGAAGTTCCGGGTCGGAAGGTCCATCACAAAGCGCTGCGCGTAGTCGCCGCCGACGAATGACGAGTTTGCGACGAGCAGGATTGCGTGCAGCAAGACACTTCCCAAGTCGATCAACGAGATCAGGGCGAACACAATAGTCGAGGCGACAAGCACCTGGCAGATGAACCCGACGAGGCGCAGCTTGCCCCGGCTGCCATGGAAGTACACGCCGAGCTCGGCGAGCGCCTTTTCCGAGGCTGATACCTTCCGCTCGCCAGCAGGGTGCTCGGCAACGTGCGGAACGCCAGGCATGGCTTCGTTCATGAAGTGTCTCCAGTAGTTGGGGGAAAGCAGTAGTGCGAGCTTAGTTCGAGCTCGGAGAGAGCATGTCTTGAACAAACTGGGCCGTCCCGTCGACGAGAGTGGCCATGGCGCGTCCTATGCGCTGACCGACGGTCGACACAAGGCCGCCGTCGTTGGACGGCGTCGAGGCCGTGATCGCGGGCTTCCAGGTCAGCGAGGCGCTGCAAATCAGCATGCCGTTGTCGCCGTAGGTGGCCGCCACCCCGGGCGTGCTGCAGGTGCCGCCGGGTGACGCCGAAGGCAATTGCTGGGCGCTGGCCGCGCTGCCGGTGAGCAATGTAGCGATGATGAGGGCGCCACGAATCGGGCCTACTCGCATGGCGACTCCGTAGTCTTCAAGATAGCCCCTCAAGGCCGGGGCGGAACATTGAAATTTTCTGTGCAAATGGGATAGCTCTCGATCAGAAAGCACCCTGCCACGGATACACATTCGCACGCGATCCCCCGCTCAATCCATTCTCTGCGATTTGCGCGAGCGCGCAATTAGCGATTCAGGAATGGGATTGCCTAGTTGGATCAGTCGCCTACGTTCTCGCTCGCGTCACAGCCTGACGCGGGCGAAAAAAAAAAGCCATGCGCCTGGGGGAGACGCATGGCTTGTTGAGAGTAAAACCACGAGAACAGATCAGGCCGGGTCCGTGTGCGGGGAAGACCCAAGCCTGAAAGGATAGTGCCACCGAGGACCTCTGCCGCGTGGACAAAAGGCTTCCCGGATCACCATTCATTTCCCCGCGGCGCCGAACGACGCCCATCGACTTGCAATCCCACTTTGCCCCGTAGCCTACGGACATTACCCTTCCTTATCCGGAGTCCGTATGTTGCGCTTCTCATTCCTGATGTGCCTGCTGATGTACTTTTGCGGTAGCTTCTTCCGCACGTCGATCGAAGACATGCTCTTCCACGAAGCGCTTCAATCCATCTTCCCGGCGGCTCACCACTCCGAGCGCCGCTACAACGACGGTCGCGAGGATCGCCCCGAGCGCACGCTCACACGTGGGTGTGCTGATGGCGATGTGTGCCACCAGGGGCAGCGCGAGATCAGGCGGCCGCAGCACACGGACGACTTCGGCGACAACGGCCCGCTCGACCGCCGCTACGCCGATCCAACCTGATTGCCCATCCTCCCTCACCCTCGCGCGGGCAGCCCGTCACACGGCTGCCCGCTGTCGTTTTGAAGGCCAGCAAATCGACTGCGCTGACCTGCGTTTGCATTGCACTGACCCACCCGTAGCCTGAATTCAGCCGGCGCTATCGCCGGTGCCCTTCATTGAAGAGGAATCCTGCTCATGGGCGACGCTGATCAATTCTTCCCCCTCCATCAGATTCACTTCCGCAGCCACCGTCACGGGGCTGAGAGCCGGGCGCTGGCCCGCGAGCTCGCTCTGCGGTGGACGCTCGCGCGACGATCGGATGGTTCCTTCGACTGGAGCGAGCTCCCGCCAGCAGCGGGCGTTGGCGCAGCTTTCACAGCTCAGTCGCAGCGCGGGTCGGTGTCCGTACTGCAGGGCATCGACACAGGCCTGTGGCTGATGCGCCGCGATAGCATCGATCCGAAGGTCGAAGGCCGCACATGGCGGCACGATATCTTCGTGGCTGACGGCGACTCGGCTGACGTGATCGGCGTGCGCACGAGCGTTGCCTTGGGCCGCAACATGGTCGCCCCGGTGCGGCGGCCATCGGTGATCGCGGCGCTCGTGCGGAACTGCGCCTTGCTCGACGACAAGACACAGGTGCAGACCAAGCCGCTCACGGTGACGAAGCACGACGTGACGCCGGTATTGGACCTGCTCGCCTCACCGGTCCGCACCCTTCCCGTCTTGTTCATCACCCGGTCCATCCGCGGCCGCACGCCGCTCGACGCGCAGAAGGTCGCGGACAAGCTGGCTGGCTTCGCGCACGTGCTCGTGGTCATGCCCGACGCCGCGCCCACCGTGAGCCAGCATCTGGCCAAGGAGATGGGGGTGCAGTTCGATGCCGTCACCCTCTGCTGGCCGGTGCCGGCGGCCGCTCGCGGCGCAGCCCATGCGAGATGGGACATGATGCAGGTGAAGGACCCGGCTTTCTGGCCGTTCCTCGAGGCGGGCGTGATCCGCTCGTCCGTCGGCACGAAAGAGGACTGGCTCGGCTCGCTGGTTGCCCGGCTTGCGGTCTGACGCGCGGTTTGGGACCACTGAACTCAAATGTTGTGGTCCCGATTTCCGGTATTCGTGCTGGGCCAGCATTGGCCGGCCTCTATACTCGCCGCATGACTCCCACCGCCCTCGAACAGCTTCTGGACTACACGTTCAGTAATCGCTCCCTTTTCGAGCTGGCGTTGACGCATCAATCCTATTCCGAGGATCACAACGAGCGCCTCGAGTTCCTGGGCGACTCGATCCTCAGCGGTTCGGTCGCCGCCCTTCTATACGAACGTTTTCCGCGCCTTTCCGAAGGCTGGCTGTCGCGCATCCGCTCGAACCTTGTGCGCGAGTCGACGCTCCATGAGATCGCTGTGGCGCTGAACCTCAGCTCGTGGCTGCGATTGGGCGAAGCGGAGATCAGCGCGGGCGGCCTTGAGCGTCCCTCGATCCTCGCTGATGCCTTCGAGGCGGTGCTCGGCGGTGTGTTCCTCGACGGCGGCTTCCCGCCAGCCGAGCGTCTCGTGCGCCGCATCTACACGCCGATCCTCGACACAATCGATATCCGCCACTTCGGCAAGGATCCAAAGTCCCGCCTGCAGGAGTTCCTGCAGGCGCAGCACATCCCCGTACCCGCCTACCGCATCGTCGCGGTCCTCGACGACGAACAGCCTCGCCGCTACGAGAGCGAGTGCGTCATCACCTCCTTCCGTCTGCGCACGACCGGCATTGGCCCAAATCGCCGTGTCGCCGAGCGCGAGGCAGCCCAACGCATGCTCTCGATCCTCGAGCAACGCACCGCGGCCTGACAAAAGGTCACATTTGCGTAAAAACCTCGTCACCGGGGCTTGCATTCTTACGCAATCGTTTCGCGGTGCGGACTATTCTCCTCACTCAGCGGCCTGTGTGCCTTTTATCGCGATCCGTGGCTCCATGCCTGGCATGGCCACGCAGATGGAACCAGCATGCTGCACGACACAACAATACTCGGCGAGATTTACCAACTGAATCGGGCGTACCTGACGATGCTGCACCGCAACCTCCAGGAGGATTTCGCGGCGGCAGTTGACGCATTCGGGCTGTCTGAAGAGATTGCTCGCGCACTGGTGAAGAACACGCCGGAGAAGCTGGACAGGCTTGCGCGGTCCTCCCAGCTGCTCCTCCGGTTCAAGTTCAACGACGTGCAGTTCCTGCATGCGCTTGGCGAGAAGATCGGCCCGGGAGTCGCTCGACAGATCGAGACCAAAGAGACCTTGTCCGCGTAGCAGTCGCCGTGCAACTTGTCCGGAGTCTTGGCCTATCCACCTCATGCAGCACTTAGCCGACGCACTTCGACCAAAAGTTTGTTCGAACAAACTTAACCGGGCGAGTTAACTCGCGCAGGTTTTGGAGGGTGCTTGCCCCCCCGGCCGCTGTCGCATAGAATGACCCCAGCCGTTAGCTCGGCATTGTTTGCACTCCGTCAAGCACCATCCCGTCTTCACACTCAACTGAACCGCGTTCAGTCGAGCGTCGACCTCCATCCGGCACTTCGAACCCCGTGCAAAATGGGTTCGCCAGTGTCCACGGCGCTCTCTCCTTTTCAACCGCCACACCGTGGCAATCAGGAGAGCACCATGAACCGCAATCTTCAAGCCTTTGGCGTTATCGGCACGCAGCATGAGGTCCTGTTCAGCGACCAGCTCATCCACGTGCAGGAGTTCCGCACGGATCTGAAGCAGGCCATGGCAGACGCGCGCGTCGGCACGCTTATCGAGCATCTCGAGGGCGGTGCCAACGTGACTCAGTTCGACGAGGACACGTGGTGGACGATCGTGGACGACCTGAAGGCCTATCTGGGCAGCCAGTGCGCCAACAAGGCCGGCGATTCTCGCGGCGAGCAGGAATCGGCGCTGGTCGCTGCGGAAACGTGGGTCGAGGACAACATCTCGAACACCACCCGCGCCAAGATCGTCGCCGCGGCCGTCGTTCTCTACGGCTACGCCAAGGCAGAAACGATGATCCGCGAACTCAGCTCGGCTGTCGCGGCATAACTCGCAAGTATCAAAGTAACTTTCGGCGGTGCCTGTCCTTCGGGACAGGCATTGTCCGAATAATCTGCTAGGCCCCGGAGAGCACGTCTCCTCAGGGCTCCCGCCCTCTCCTTTTTCAACGCCGATTCGGCAAAAAAGGAGAATCATGAACACCACCATCTACCCGAAACACACTCCTTGGGGCGCCCCGCATTCGACCCGCTTCGTTGCCGAAGGCATCGTGCGCTACACGACTGGCGGTCACGGCGGGTACTGGCTGAGCCCGGAGCGCGTCGCATCCATGCCCGATGGCCTGCGCCCGAAGGAACTGGAGGCGGATTGTGGCGTCTGGTTCGAAGAGGACGAGCAATGGACGCTCGTCGCCCTTGCCTTCCCAATGTACTTCGCGGAAGACGTGATCCAGGCGGCTCTGCGCACGGTCCTGAACTGGATGCCGGAAGTCTGGGAAGCCTGGACGGGGGAGACGGTCACGCCTGCGATGAGCCACCGTCGTGCGCGCGAAGTCTTTCTGGAACAGCACAAGAACGACCAGATTGTCGTGGCGGCCTTCGGCAGCTGGGACAAGACGGTGCCGAAGGGCATGGTCGGCGTTGTTGCGGTGACCGGTGGCCGCAGTGCCGGGACGCTCAATCCGCCCGAGACGTTCTGGCTCGTCGACGAAACCGAATATGCCGACGCTCGCAAGCAGCCCGGATATACCGGCGACTTCGTCATCGACCCGGCGCGGCATCAGTCCTGGTCGCGCGAGGTTCTCGTCAAGGCAGCGTAATCATCAATCGGCGGCGCCTGCACCTTCGGGTGCGGCGCTTCCGGTCCATCCCAGGCCACCAGGTCCGGCATGGCAGGAACTGCCATTTCTCTTGTTCAAGCCCTTGAGGCACCAGGAGAAAATCATGATCATGACCATCGCCGCCGCCGCCGTCGCGTTCTTTCTGATCGCAGCCGCGCGCGCAGGAGCAGGTTCGAACCAAACTGAAGAAGCATCGGACGCACTCGACCGCTGCCCTCGGTGCGGACATTACCTCCCCTGTAACTGCGACCACTACGAGGACACCTCGTACCAGCATCAACGCCACCATGACCAGTGGGCCTACGACACGATGAACCAGTCGTCGCAAGACGACTCGGGATTCGGTCACAGCCATCACCATCACGGCGGTTCCGATGACTGGAGCTGAGCAACAGGGGCGCTCCGCAAGGATGCGCCCCACCTACCCGCCGCAACGTTTGCGGATCCCGCTGAGCGCCGCTCAACAGGGTCTCGGCCCACTCCTTTTTCAACGCCCCATGGGCATCTAAAGGAGAAACATCAAATGGCAAACTGGAGCGGAATTGCGCGCACGAACTACGTCCTCCCCGACAACGTCGAGGAACTGGAGAAGGTCGCGAAACGCTTCGATCTGCGCGTCATCCGCAAGGACGAGCGCATCGGTTTCGTGGCAGAAACGGATGGCGGCGGCTGGCCCTCGAACTTCTACGACGCGGAGCTCGAGGACGACGTCGAGTTCGACGTCGAGACGATGCTGATGCCGCACATCAAGGAAGGCGAGGTGCTGGTGCTGATCGAGACCGGTAGCGAGAAGACCCGCTACGCATCGGGATACGCGCAGGCGTATATCCGCAACGGCGATACCTGTCGCACGGTGAGCGTGTCGCTCAGCGACATCTTTGCGAAGGCGGCCGTCGAGTTCGCCGTGGACGTCAAGTCGATCACCGACGCTTCGTACTGACAGGAACCATGAACGGACGGGGCTTCGGTCCTGCCCTGCCGGCAATCTTGCCGGCTCCTCCGGAGCCTCTCCGGACGAGCTCGCTCACTCCTTTTCAAAGCCACACCGTGGCATCAAAGGAGAGCACCATGAACCAGAAATCTGCCTTCACCCCGACCCCTCGCATGATCGCGGCGGTCGAGACGTACCTGGCCTCACGTCTGTGCGTGGAGGAAATCCAGCCGATCGTGATCGGCTACGAAACTGAGATCCTCAGCCGGTACCGCTTCAAGGCCAGACGATCGGCCCTGGCCGGCCAGGAGGAGATCATCCTCGACCCGAAGAAGTCGTATCGCATCAGCGATGCCGATTCGGAGGTTTACTTCGCGGAATGCCGCAAGGCCCGCACTGCCGAACGGATCACGATCGAAGGCGAAGACCCGGACACCTGTGCGCTTCTCAAGGCTCAGCATGCGGTTCTGCTGGCCGAGAACGAGGTGATCAAGTCCATGAGCGATCTCCCGCAACTGGCGAGCCTTGGCGACAAGCTCTTCCTGCTGACGCTGGAGGATCGTAAAAAGGCGATCGAACTGTCCCTCGGACTGATCACGCCGTTCGTGAGCAAGGACCGCGCGATACGGTTCGCCCACGCAACCCTGGTGCAGTACCCGCGGTTCGCAGCGCAAGCACTACTGCCGCACTAATCGCAACATCGTCCGCCCGGCTCGCCCGGGTGGACTTCTCTCTCGCTCCGCCAGCCGACCGGCTCGCCGAGCGCACACTCATCTTCTTTTCAACCGTCCCATGAGGGCATCAAAGGATGAATCCATGAACAGCAACCTTTACTCCCCGGACGCCGGCGTCGAGTGCTTTAACCAGTTCGCGACCACCGCGGCGATTCAGCCCTTCGTCGACCACGGCCGCACCGCCGAAGTGTTCTTCAACGGCAAGACCCTTGGCTTCGTCGACGCGCTCGGTACGGACGGGCTACGGCGGGCGCATCGTGGGGCTGTGAACAATGCCCTTTACTGCAACGAAGAGGGCGATGTTCCGGACTGGCTTCGCCGCCCGCTGCCCTCGAAGGAAGCTCTGGCGGACTACCCGGAGATGGAAACGCGGTTCCCTCGTGCGTACGCGCGTGTGATGAACTCGCAGCAGGGCGTTCTGGCGCTCTGACGTAACAAGGCCCGCCGCTCAACTTGAGACGGCGGGCCTTTTCGTTGAGCCCGGCAGGCTGAGAAACGATCATTGGACGAAGCGGCGATCGAGCAGCCACCGGCTCGGATGGCCGTCGCGGCCGTAATGGATCTCGCCCTGCAGGCAGCCGCCGTCGTCGAAATACTGCTCCTTGCTGCCGTAGTGCACGCGCTTGCTCGGCACAACCGAGAAGGCGTGCGCGGGCACCTCGATCAGCGGCCGCACGGACAGGCCTTCCGCCAGCACCTCGCGCGCCCACGCGTCGAGGCTCGCCAGGCTGGCCGCGTCGCTGCCGACGGCGCTCGTCAGGTCCAGCGCCTGGACGAAGCCCTCAGGCAGAGCCACCGCGCCGCCCGTGCGCTCGAGCAACTGGGCGCTCGTCGGCGCCGTGGCCTGGAAGAAGATCAGGCTGCGGGGCTTCACGCCCGCATCAGCCGGTACTGCAACAACCCACAAACGCTTCAATTCGGAATCGCACATGTTGTTCTCCGTGGTCTTTTAGCCTCGTTGGGCTACGACTGGGGCCCTATCGCCCCGTGAAGGCAACTGCCTTGACGGGAAGTCAGCAACGTCGAACGTGCGCACAGCAAATTGCGATGCCGCGGGTGCTCCGCAGTGCAAGCGCTAAGTATTGATTGCGTTACGTGTGGTGATGTTCTGCCGGAACCCTGCGAGGAGGACGTCATGGACGTGAGCAGGAGCAGACTTAGGTTTGATGCCGAACGAACGGCGTGGCCGAATGATACTGCGAATTGTCTAAGGTCGACAAGTGGGCGCAGCCGGTTCGCTTGCGAACATCCAGGCAAGGCCGACCGGATAGGCGGGGGGACGGGGCAAGGGTGCGAACTGACTTTGCTTTTATTTTCCTGGGCGCTCGATTATATGTACCGGCTCGGATTGTCTGGACACGGTTTTGCAACTCAGGCGGCCTCTTTCAGGGTGGCTGCCTGACGGGCTTCATGGGGTGACATGAAGCCCAGTTTTTCGAGACGCCAGTGGCGATTGTAACGATCCTTGAACTCGATGACCGCAGCCCGGACTTCCTCAAGATTCCTGAAGATACGACCGTGTATGGCCTGTTCCTTCAGCGTCCGGTTGAAGCGCTCGGCGACGCCATTCGTTTGTGGCTCGGCAACGAAGGCGAAGCTCGGCGTGACGCCCCAGAACCTGACCTGGTTGAGGAAGTCATCGGCCGTGTATTGCGAACCGTGATCCATGCGCAGCGTCAGGCCCCGACCTCGGCACCCGTGCCGCCGAATTCGCCCAGCAGTCCCTGTGCGATCGGCTGCAAGGCGGCGAACCGGTTGCCCGTCTTGACTGCATGGAT
>NZ_JBNDKT010000038.1:0-67799 GCF_050435685.1 Paraburkholderia sp. GAS448 | reverse complement strand
GCGAGCGCCGTCCACTGACCGGATAGACGGACGACCTTTCCCTGGCTGCCAGCCGCGACTTCGAGGCCGGGCGGAGTATCGTGGTTCAAGGATCGTTACACTCTGGTTGTCGGAGCGAGACCATTGTAACGAAACCCACAGCCCAACGGGCGTCTTCGCACGGCGCGACGCCGCCTCACCGACCTGTGTGCGGCGGAATCTCGACGGCGGGCGGCGTCACCCCGTTGACACCTTCGCGGCGCCTGAAATACGCGTCAAACCTGCCACCGCGGGACCGCACAGACGCAGCGCAGACGCTCAGTACCTTGCCGGAATCCACCTGAAGGGATAGTCCGGCTCCTTGTATCCGCCCGCCTTTTGCCTCGCGGGAAGCTCGACCTGGGGCAGCGCGATCTCTTCATAGGGGATCAGGCTCAGAAAATGCGCAATGCAGTTCAGTCGGGCGCGCCGTTTGTCGTCGCCTTCGACCACGTGCCAGGGCGACGAATTTGTGTCGGTCGCGGCGAACATGGCGTCACGCGCGCGCGAGTAGTCGTACCAGCGCCTGTGCGACTCCATATCCATCGGACTCAGCTTCCAGGTTTTGCGGCCGTCGATGATGCGCTCGGAGAACCGGCGGGTCTGCTCTTCCTTGCTGACCTCGAACCAGTATTTGATCAGGGTCACGCCGGAATCGATGATGTCCTTTTCCCAGGCGGGACAGAGTCGGAGAAAGCGTTGATACTGGTCGTCCGTACAGAAGCCCATGACCTTCTCGACTCCCGCGCGGTTGTACCAGCTCCGGTCGAAAATCACGACCTCCCCGGCCGCGGGAAAATGCTCGAAGTAACGCTGGAAATAGATCTGCGTGCGCTCCCGTTCCGACGGCGCCGGCAACGCAACGACGCGGAACACGCGCGGGCTGACGCGCTCCGTGATCCGTTTGATCACACCGCCCTTGCCAGCCGCGTCCCGCCCTTCGAAGATCACGATGATCCTCGCTCCCTCATGCTTCGCCCAGAACTGCAGCTTGACCAGCTCGACATGGAGCTCGGCCATTTTCGCTTCATACTCCTGCCGCGAGAGCTTCGGCTTCGCCGCTGTTTGCGGACTCTTGCGCCGGCTGGACTTCCTGTCTATTCCGTGGCCCATGATTTCACCATCAAATAATGTACTAGCGGAAATCTCTCGCGGTCTTCACGATCGCTCTCGCAAACTGCGCAATCTGCCAGCCCTGTTCGATCACGTCCATGGCTAGCCGGAAACTCAGCACGTCGGATTTGTCAGCCAGTTGCAGTTTGCCAAGCACGACCTGCCGCGCCGCCGCCGCCAGATTCTCGATCTCCGCCTTCCCCGCGCTGACCTGAGCCGCTTCGCTCGCCTCCGGATCGATTATCGTCCCGACGGCCTGTTCGAGATTCCGGATCACGGTATCTGCGAATCGCCTCGTCGCCTCATCGCGCAATCGCGTGAGGTCGACCTGATGCGTCAATCTTTGCTGGCTGACGTACACCAGATGGGTCCCGACGATGCCGCTGATGCTTTCCAGATAGGTGGCAACCTGAGAGAGCCCGACCATCTGCCGGCCTTCGTCCTCCGAGTGCTCCACCTGGGACAACAGGCCGATATAGTGAAGAATCTCCGACGCCAGCCGGTCGGTTTCCTTGTCCTGATCCAGCAGAAGATTAATCTCCTCGATCGTTCCGCTGGAAATCATCTGCGAGCCGCTGCGAACGATTTCCAGAACCAGTTGACCCAGACGCGTCAGCTCGAGGCGTACCCGCTGAAGCCCGAGCGAGGGCGCCGTCAGGGACGATTCGTCCAGATAGATCGGGTCCCCCGCCCGTTTGACTTCCTGCGCCCGCTTCGGAACGATGATCTGGGCAAGCCTCGCGATCGGCCCGGTGAACCAGATCAGGACCAGCGTGCTTGCCACGCTGAATATCGTGTGGGTGTTGGCAACCTGGCGCGGCGTTTCGGCCGCCAGTCTCGCCACCCCTTGCAGGTCCGGGTAGGACGGCGAAATATGCCGCACCAGATCCGCCATCTGCGGGATGAAGAACACCCAGAAGAGGACGCCCACGATATTGAAGATGAGATGCACCACGCCGACCTGGACCGCCTCGGCCGATTTTCCGATCGCGGCGAGTAGCGCCGTTCCGCACGTGCCGACGTTGGCGCCCAGAATCAGCGCGATGCCTGCCTCGAGCGGCATCAGACCCTGTGCCCCCAGCGCGATCACGATCGCCAGCGTCGCCGCGGAGCTTTGAACCACGGCGGTGAAGATGGCGCCCACCACGATGCCCAGCAGCGGGTTCTCCATATTCTGCATCGCGTCGATGAAGGGCTGGAATGTCCGCAGCGGACGCGTCGCGTCGCCCATGAACTGGATTCCCAGAAACAGCAGGCCCAGCCCGAGAATCACACCGCCAAGCTGCCGCAGCAGGTCGCGCCGCCCGAACGCATGCAGGAGAAAGCCGAGGGCCAGCATGAACGGCGTCAGTTTCGAAACGTCGAAAGCGATGATCTGCGCGGTGACCGTCGAGCCGATATTCGCGCCCATGATCATCGGCACCGACTGTGCCAACGTCATCAAACCGGCGGAAACGAACCCGACCATCAGGACTGTAGTGATGGTCGACGAATTCAGGAGCGCGGTAACGACGGCGCCGGCCAGCACCCCGCGGAACCGGTTCGAGGTCAGCATGCCTAGCAGCGCCTGCAGTCTCGATCCTGCGATGGCCTTCAGGCCGCCGGTCATGAATTCCAGACCGAGAAGAAAAAGGGCGAGGCCACCGATCAGGAGCCCGAACATCTGGATCAGATTCAGATTGGCGAGCTCGACTTCTGCAGGAGAAGGAGTCATCTTGCTTTGCCTTTTGTCATGTCGCACGTTCCTGAAAAGAAACATCGCCGGACAATTGGCCGTCCTTCCGGCTTTCCGGCCCGAACGGGTTAAACGGATTAGAGGAAGACCGCCATCAAGAACGTTGCGAGAAACGACTGCGTACAGTCAAGGGCTATTTCTGCCGTTTGATTGGCACCCCGGAATGTATCTGTTTGCTCCGCACGTCACACACGGCCGGTCTCATTCCGGCCTCCGCCAGTTCCTCGAACTTCGAGAATAGGCCGCTCCGCCCTCAAATACCAGACGGGATCGGCATCGCTGACGGCCTCTACGTCGATGTCGTACAGGAAGAACGAGGTCATGCCATCGGATTTCGCGGCAGCGCGCAACCCGTTTATCGCCTTCGGAATGCATGGCCTCCAGGCTTCATCGATGCTCCGAAACGCGCTTATGGCGAAGCATCTTCAACGTCCATACACCGTACCGCATACCGACGCTCCCAGTACTATTTTTGAACCGGTCGCAAGCCGCCGCGCGTCCAGCTGCGCAACAGGCTCAGAACGCACCCGCCCGTCAGCATGCCCAGCACATAAATGCCTATGACGAGCAACGACGCGGGCAGGGTAACGCTGGCCGAGAACAGTGACAAAGTCACCATCTGGAAATTCTGGATCTTGAACAGCAGCACCACTGCTGTCACCAGCACGATAAGCGCAATGTAGACAAATTTCATACCGAAGCTCCCCTCTTGCGTTGAGATACTTCCGATGAGCGCGATCGAGTCCACTTCAGCCATGAAAGCGCTCCGGTCTGCACACGATATATTTACCACGACATCCGGTGCAAAAGTACCAAAGAAGCGGAAGAGAAAGCATGTAGCGATAGATTGAGCGGCAAAAGACCGACTTCGGGGCGGGTACGGGTGCCCCCCCGATACACCGGCCACTGTTTTCGGTGCTGAAATGATCACGATGGTTGTTGGATAACCTGAAACGAACCCTCTGCGCCGTCAATCGGCCGCACAAAGCGCCCGTACCACCGATATGCGAAGCCGGCGCACTTATCCCGCATAACAATCATCAGCGGTACTTGGGATTCTTATAGAAAGGGAGTTAGACTGCACATCGCGCCGACTGAACTCTTCGGAGAAGAAACATGAATGGCAAACCTGATCAATGCGTCTGCATAAGTGTTTCCTCAAACAGCCGAAGGGCAGCCCTTAAAACGGGACTCGGCATGGCAGTGGCAGGGGCAGTCGGCACCGCGGGCGTCTTCGTTCCTCGCGTTTCACTGGCTGCGTCGCTGACGAAAAAGGAGCGCGACAGCCTTACGCCCGATCAGATCATCGAAGGGATGAAGAGAGGCAACGAGCGCTTTATCTCCGGAAAAGCCCATCAGCATGACTATCTGGCCCAGAAGCGCTCAAGCGCCAGTGGACAGTTTCCAGCCGCGGTTATCCTGAGCTGCATCGACTCGCGCGCGCCGGCTGAGCTCATACTCGATTCCGGGATCGGCGACACCTTCAATGCGCGGATAGCCGGCAACATCGCCAACGAGGATCTGGCGGGAAGCCTGGAGTTCGCCTGCGCCGCTGCCGGCGCCAAGGTTGTGCTTGTCATGGGCCACACGGATTGCGGGGCGGTCAAGGGCGCGATCGACAACGTCAATCTCGGCAATCTGACCGGATTGCTTGCAAAAATAAAGCCCGCGGTAGACGCGACGAAGTACGAAGGCAAAAGAACCGGCAGCAACATCGAATTCGTGGACATGGTCGCCAAAGTGAATGTTCAGAACACAATCGACGACTTACACAAGCGCAGTGAAATCCTCTCCTCGATGGAGAAGGACGGGAAGATCAAAATGGTGGGGGCCATGTATAACCTTAAGACCGGAAAAGTTGAATTCATGACCTGACGTCGCCTGAGAGATCAACGGGAGACGACTGAACCCTGCACGCTGCATCACGTACCGGAACCGGCGTTGTTCGCGCCGTTGTTTCCTTGGCGACGATGGGTCTGCATTTCCGTCGAAAATTTACCTATCATAATCAAGAGTACTAAAAATATTATATGGGGAGCTTCTCATCCAGCAGCGCACTATCTGAAAACTTTTTAATCGGGATCAGAAGGAGAGGCGACCGTCAATAAAGCCCGCAACAGGCGCAACACGGCGCTACACCTGCCTGGCCCCGTCCCACCTCGCATTACCCAACCGGAGACCTGCCATGCGTTATACCTCGATACGTCGCAAGACCACTCTGCTGCTGGGCTGTGCTCTCTCGCTGCTCGCCGCCCCCGCGATGGCCGACGACCCCGTCTCCATTTCGGACAGCCTGTACGCCCTCTCCAATCCGGACGACGCCAATGTGGCCCAGCCCAACGCATGGCATTTCACGGTGGGCGGCGGCATGGTCGTCATGCCGAAATTCCCTGGCGCGAGCGGCAGCAAGGTTGAAGGCGTACCGCTCCTCGGCGCGAGCTACGGCCGCTATTTCATCGGTTCAAACCCGGACGCGGGGGCGCTACTGAGTCTCGGCGCGTATCTGTATCGGGACAGCAACTGGCGCGTGGGACTCGCGGTGACCTACGATTTCATCGAGCCGCGGCAGGAATCCGACGATCCACGGCTGCACGGTCTTGGTGATGTCCAGCGTACGGCACACGCTGAACTGTTCGTCGTCTACACGTACGCGTGGGTCTCGGCGCGCGGCAGCGTTTTGACTGATATCGCTGGAAAAGAACGGGGAACGACGGCAACGTTCGACGTGATGGCAAGGTATCAGCCGATCCCGCAACTGACGCTCACCGCGGGGCCAGGACTAACATGGGCCAGCAGTGAGTATAACCAGACCTATTTTGGCATCGACGCAGAGCAAAGTGCCCGCTCCGGCCTCGCTGGCTTCTCTCCCGGCTCGGGCGTGAACAACTTCCGCTTCTCGGTCGGCGCAAACTATCGTCTTGCAGCCCGCTGGAATATCGGGGCGGCTATCACGGCCGCCTGGCTACGCGGCGATGCAGGCGACAGTCCGATCGTCGAAAAGAAGAATCAGATGACGTATGCCCTCTTCGCCAGCTACCTGTTTTAAAGGCAAGAGGTGCATGTCGCGGGTCCCGAACCGAAGGGCGCAATATGACGCAACGCGTGAAGCGGCCAGTGACGGGCAACATAAGGCCGTCACTTCCGGGCAAAAGCAAAACGGCCGTTTCGACCCGACGTCGAAACGGCCGGTCGTCCGCTCAAGCAGGTCCGCTCAAGCAGATCAGTGCGCGACAGCCATCTCACCGATTGCATGCACCGAGAGCCCGTCGGCTTCAGCATCCTCGATAATCATCTCAGCACCCTTCTCCGCAACCATCATGGTGGCCGCGTTGATGTTGCCCGACGTGATGTTCGGGAAGATCGACGCATCGACAATCCGCAATCCGGCGATGCCATGCACGCGCAGGCGCTCATCGACCACCGAGGTCTGCGGGTCCGGTCCCATCGCACACGATCCGCAAAGGTGATAGATCGATCCGGACTGCTCGCGGAAGTATTGCAGCATCGCTTCGCGGCCCTGCACCTGCGGCCCCGGCGAAATTTCCTCGACCGTAATGTCCTTCAGCGCAGGAGAAGCCATCACCTTGCGGATCAGGTCGCAGCCCTGCACGACTTCATCGAGGTCCTTTTCCGTCGTCAACGCGTTGATGCGGATCTTTGCCGGATCTTCGACACGGGTCGACGCGATCTCGATCGAGCCACGGCTGGTCGGGCGGCAAGGGTTGAATGCGAGCAGGAAGCCCGAGTACGGCTCCGGCTCCAGATTCGCCTTGCTGCTCTTCGGAATACGGTACGACAGCGGATTGAAGTACAGCTGCAGGTTCGGCTGCGCCTGTTCGTCGTTGCCCTTGAAAAACCCGCCCGACTGGTTGACGCTCATCGCGAGCGGCCCCTTGCGCGTGAGCAGGTACTGCAAGCCGAGTTTCAGCTTGCCGATGAGCGGCCGCATCTCGTCGTTCAGCGTCTTGCGGTTCGAGCGATAGTAGAAGCTCACGCACAAGTGATCCTGCAGGTTCTGTCCGACCGCCGGCAACTCGTGCACGAGCGGAATGCGATGCTTCGCGAGCAGGTCGCGCTCGCCCACGCCGGAGAGCTGCAACAGCTTGGGTGTATCGACAGCGCCGGCCGCCAGAATCACTTCACGGTTCGCCATGAAGCGCCTGACCTCGCCGTTCTGCCGGACGACCACGCCGGTGGCGCGCTTCTGGTTGTCGAACAGCACCTGGCTTGCGAGCACGTTGCACTCGACCGTCAGATTCCTGCGGCCCAGCACCGGATGCAGGTACTCGAAGCTGCTCGACGAACGCTGTCCGTTACGCGTATTCACGTCGTAGATGCCCGCACCTTCGAACTGCGCGCCGTTGAAATCGTGCGTGCGCCTGTAGCCCGCCTGCTCGCAACCTTTCAGGAACACGTGGCAGATCGGATGCACGTCGTCCTTCATCGGCGAAATGCGGATCGGGCCGTCGGCGCCGTGATATTCGGTGTTGCCGAGCGGATGCGACTCGAGCTTGCGGAAGTATGGCAGCACGTCGCGAAAGCCCCAGCCGCGATTGCCGGCTGCGGCCCAGTCGTCGAAATCATGCGGCTGTCCGCGCACGTAGATCATCGCGTTGATCGAACCGGAACCACCCTGCACCTTGCCGCGCGGGCAGTAGATCGGGCGGTTGTCGAGCTCCTTCTCCGGCTCGCTGTAGTACATCCAGTTATACGTTTCGTTGTAGTACGTCTTGGTGAAACCGACCGGAATCCGGAACCAGAAGGAATCGTCCTTGCCGCCCGCTTCCAGCAGCAGCACGGAATGGTTTCCGGACGCGGAGAGACGGTTGGCAAGGATGCAGCCCGCGGAGCCCGCACCGACGATGATGTAGTCGTAGTTCATGCTGTTAGCGCTCGAAGACGCCCATGTCGAAATGCAAGGATCAACCCCTGGCCGGAGACGTGTCTTTCACGTCAGCCGGGACCGGCGCCATCTGCAGATGCAGCCGGTCGCCCGTGTAGGGCGAATGCTGCTGCACGACTTCCATGTTCAGTTCGACGCCGAGACCCGGTTCCGTCGACGGAATGATGTAGCCGTCTTCCCAGCGCAGCGGCGTCTTGAGGATTTCCGCGTGGAAACCGCCCCACGTGCCGATGCTTTCCTGAATCAGGAAGTTAGGCGTGCACGTCGCCAGCTGGATGCTCGCGGCCGCCCCGATGGGGCCGTTGTAGAGATGCGGGGCGATCTGCGCGTAGTACACCTCGGCCAGCGTCGCGACCTTCTTCGCTTCCTGCAGGCCGCCGACACGCGCCACATTCAGTTGCAGGATCGACGCCGCGCCCGCTTCGAGCAGCTTGAAGAATTCGTACTTCGTGGTCAGGCGCTCGCCCGCGGCGATGGGAATGCTGGTGTGCTGCGCCACCTGCGCCATTGCCCCTTCCTGCCCTGGCGGCACCGGCTCTTCGAACCAGAGCGGATCGTATTTCTCCAGACGCTTCGCAAGACGGATGGCCGATGACGGTGCCATCTGCCCGTGCGTGCCGAACAGCAGGTCCGCCTTGTTGCCGACCGCCTCGCGCACCTTGCGGCAGAACGTTTCGCAACGGTCCAGCACCTCGAGCGAGAGTTGATGTCCCGAGTACGCGGTGTACGGACCGGCCGGATCGAACTTCACGGCCGTAAAGCCGCGCTTCACGTTCTCGGCGGCGCATTCGGCTGCGAGATCGGGATCGTCGTAGTCGTACTCGCCGCGACGGTTCTTCGGATACAGGTACGTGTATGAGCGCAGACGCTCATGCACGCGGCCGCCCAGCAACTCATACACCGGCTTGTTCGCCGCCTTGCCGATGATGTCCCAGCACGCCATCTCGAGGCCGCTGACGACGCCCATCATCGTCAGGTCCGGGCGCTGCGTGAAGCCGCTCGAATACGCCTGCCGCCACAGCCGCTCGACGTGATGCGGATCCTCGTCGAGCAGATAGCGCGAGAACACGTCGTCGATGACGTGCGTCATCGCCTTCGGGTGGAACGTTGCCGAATAGATTTCGCCGACGCCCTCGATCCCGCAATCCGTCTTCAGCTTGACGAAGATCCAGTACATGCCACCCAGATGCGGCGGCGGGACGGCCACGATATGTGTTTCGAGCGAGACGACTTTCATTTACACACCTTTCTTGCTGTTGAGCATGTTCCGCAGCGCGAGGCCCGCAACACCGCCGAGCGCGGCGACAGCGGCCACATAACCGAAATAGAACTGGTAACCGAGCACGCCCGGGTACGTCTGCGTCAGATAGCCGTTGATGAGCGGCAGGAACACGTCCGGCGAATAACCGAGCACCGAGATCAGACCGATCGCGAGGCCCATCGTCGATACGGGAATGTTGCAGCGATCGAGCAACGCCCAGTAGAGCCCGCGAATTGCGTACGTCAGCACGCCGATGAAGAGGACGAGGAAGGCGAGCATCAGATGGCTGCTGATGCCCGGCGCGGCAACGAGACCGACCAGCGACAACGCAGCGAGAAAGAGCGCGATGATGAGCACGGAGATCTTCGAGAAGCGATCGCCGAGATAACCGCCGCCGATGCCGCCGATCGGGCGCATCCACAGCTTGAGCGTCGTGATCGTGCCCGCCATCACCACCGACAGTCCGATCTGCCCTTCATGCAGATACGCCGAGAAACTGTACGTCGCCCAGAACACCTGATAGCCGCAGAACACGATGGCCGCCACGAGCCACAGCTCCGGAATCTTCGCGAGCGTCTTCAGGTCGACCAGTACGTTGTTGCGCCTGCTGGCGACGCCGCGCTTCGCGGCAGCGCTCCCCGCGGGATCTTTCACGAGGCCGAGCACGGCGCCGAGTGCAATGCACAGGAACGCGTACAGGTAGACGACGAGCCTGAAACCGGTGGCGACCGGTTCGCCCTTCGTCTGCGTCACCCACGCAAACAGCGTGATCGCGACGGTGGCGAGCATCGCTTCGACGAGGCCGCGGCCGCCGTCGAGGAAGCCGAAGAAGCGGCCCTGCTCGTCGCTGCCGGCAATCAGCGTCACGCGCTTGATGACGGCGGCCCAGAACGTGAGGCCGGTCGTGAGACCCCAGCAGCCGAAGATCACCATCAGCGCGTGGAACGAAGGCGCTGTCGAATACCAGAGCCCCAGGGCGCCCGTTGCGATCAGCGAGAAGCAGATCAGAAGACGCGGCGCGATCCGGTCCGCGAGCCAGCCGCTAGGCAGATAGCTCAGAAGGAAGATCGTGCCGAGCGAGGAATACAGATAGCCGAGCTGGCTTTCGTTGATGTGGAAGACTTCCAGCATCGTCGGCTGGTAGACCTGCCGCAGATACAGAATCGGATAGATCGCACCGGCCGCGACGACGAGCAGAAGGAGCTGGGTATAACGCTGCGCGCGCGTGTCGCGCAACGCGGCGGCTTCGCTGGAAATGCCCGGCGTGAGGGTTTGAACGGGTTGGGTAGACACTGGAACGCTCCTGAGAGACACCCTGCGCCCGGCGCCTCGATGCGCGGGCTTCGGCACGTCTCCGATATCTTTTGTTATGTCTGCAATGCGCGGCGAACGCGCACCTGCGGGTTCGGACAAGCACCTTCCGTTCACACGGAAAGCGCCCCGGATGGGATCAGTACTTCATGACGACGAGACGGGTCTGCGTGAATTCGAGCATGCCGTGCTTGCCGTCGTCGCCGCCGAGGCCGGAGCGTTTCCAGCCTGCATGGAATCCCTGATAAGGATCGGCCGGCGTGCGGTTCACATACAGTTCGCCCGCTTCGATGTTGTTCGCCACCTTCATCGTGTTGCGATAGTTTTCGCTGTACAGCACCGACGACAGACCGAACTGGTGATCGTTGGCCATCGCCAGCGCTTCGTCGAGCGTGCGGTATTTGACGACGGGCATGATCGGGCCGAAGGTTTCTTCCTGGATGATCTCCATGTCCTGGCGGCAGTTCGACAGCAGCGTCGCCGGATAGAAGAAGCCCTTGCCTTCGGGCAGCCTGCCGCCCGTTTCGATCTTTGCGCCCGCCGCGACTGCACGCTCCACCATCGCGTGGATCGACTGGCGCGACGCCTCGTTGACGAGCGGCCCCATCCAGCCTGCGTTTTCGCTACGGTCGCCGGATTTCACGGCGCTCATGTGTTCCTTGAGCAGCGCGACGAAGCGGTCATGCACGCTCTCGTGCACATAGACGCGTTCGATGGCCGTGCACAGCTGGCCGCAATGCGTGGTCTTCGAGGCAACGAGATCGCGCGCGGCTTTCTCCAGATCGGCATCCGGCTCGATGATCGCGGGCGTCTTGCCGCCCAGTTCGAGCGACGGCTTTGCAATATTCGCCTTGCAGTATTCGAGCACCTTGCGGCCCGCACCGACGCTGCCCGTGAGCGTGATCATGCCGACTGCCGGATGCGTGCAGACTGCTTCGGCCGTCGCATGACTCATCGCGAGAATGTTCACGACGCCAGCCGGCAATTCCGCCTGCGCCACGGCCTTCGCAATTTCGAACGCGGATGTCGGCGTGTTGTTGCTCGGGCGCACGATCACTGTATTGCCGGCGATCAGCGCGGGCGCAATCTTGCGCATCAGCGTGTACACCGGGAAATTGAATGGAATCAGGCACGCGACGACACCGATCGGCTCACGATGCAGCACGAGGTTTTCGTCGGGGGTGTCACTGGGGATGACTTCACCTTCGATCCGGCGCGCCCATTCAGCGTGGTAGCGGGTGATCTGGCCAGCGTAGACGGCTTCGCTGGTCGCATCGGCGACGCTCTTGCCCGATTCCTGCGCAAGCGCCGCGCCGATGGCGGGCGCGCATTCCGTCAGCGCGTCGGCGAGCTTCTGCAGATACGCGCCGCGTTCGGTGGACGGCAGTTTGCGCCAGCCCTTCTGCGCGGCCGCCGCGGCTTCGACTGCGGCGACGGCTTCGGCCTTGGAAGCGCCTGAAACCTGCGCGATCAACGCTTCGGTGGCGGGGTTGTAGACGGGGATGAGTTCATCGGTTGCGGGTTCGATGAACTGGCCGCTGACGAAATTCCGATCGAGTCGCATGTTTCTTACCAGGTGGCGGAGTGCGAAAAGTGCATTGCCAGCGGCTATGAGACCCATGCCGCCGGCGCATGGACTGAATCTTCCGTGCGCGACCAGGAGACGACAAGCGACTAATTTGGGCGACAAACATTCGAAAAACGCATGTTAGTCGGTGAACCTGGCAAGCGGAAATACTGCCGGATCTTTGGCCCGGTCGGACGTTGCCCGGCACGATCTCGCCTGACAACCCGGCAACCTGATCCAGAATCGGAGACGGGCGATTGCGCCGCACGCGGCATCGCCCGTGTTCAATGCCCGCTGATCAATGGCGCCGGTGACGACGCCGAGGGCTCGAAGCTACGCTCCGCGAGCCACACCTCCTGCAGAAGCCAGTCGCGAAACGACGCAAGATGCGGCAGGACGCCCTGCTCCGGCCGCGTCACGAGCCAGTAAGACTGATGTCCATCCACGTGCACGTTCAGCACCTGCGTGAGCTGCCCGGTAGCAAGTTCACGCGCAATCATATGACGATCGGCAATCGTAATGCCGAGGCCGTCGATGGCCGCGCGGATCGCGAGATCCAGCAGGTCGAATTCGTAGCCTCCGGAAGTATCGACGCCCTCGATTCCCGCCGCTTTCAACCAGTGCTGCCACGTCAGAAAGCGCTGATCGTCGCTGGCGAGCACATGCAGCAGCGTGAACTGGTTGAGGTCGATCGCCTGCTGGCCCGCCTGCCGCGCGAGCAGCGCCGGGGAGCACACGGCCACGTGCCGTTCGTTCATCAGGAGGCGGCTGTCGAGCCCTTCCCATTCGCCATTGCCAAAGCGGATCGTGCAATCGAGCACACTCGACTCCGCGAGGCTGTCCTCGACGCGCGTCGAGAGGCTCAGTTCGAGTTCGGGATGCTCGTCGCGCAGACGGCCAAGGCGAGGCATCAGCCAGCGGCTGGCGAAGGTAGGTGGCGCGTTGATCCGCAGGCGGTTGAGGTGCGTCTTCTCCTGAATGCTGCGCACCGTCAGTTCGATCCGGTCGAATGAATGCTGCAACGCCTGCAGCAGCACGCGCCCGGCCGCGGACAGTTCGAGGTGATGGTGGCGGCGCTGCAGCAACGGCTCGCCGAGTTGCTCCTCCAGCTGGCGCACCTGCCGGCTGACCGCGCTCTGCGTGACGTTCAGCAGTTCGGCTGCGCGGGTGAAACTGCCCGTGCGACCGGCCACTTCGAAGGCTTTGAGCGCGTTCAGCGCGGGCATTTTTCGTTTCAAGGGCGTCTCTGGGCGGATGCGGCGAACCGGTCGCCATTTTACGCGAGGGTACGCGTCCGCCCAGATACTACCCAGATGCCGCGGTCAGGCTCCGGCCTCAGTTGCCGGCCTCGGTTGCCGGCCTCAGTTGCCGATCAGGTTCCGCCGATCGTCCGCAGGCTCTTCCACTGCCCCTGCTCGACTTCGAACAGCGTATAAGGCGGCTTGATCAGGTCGCCGTACGGGTCGAACGAGATCTTGCCGGTCACGCCCGTCACCGAAACCTTCGCGAGACTGTCGACGATCTTCTGACGGTCAAGCGAATTCGCGTCCTCGATGGCCTTGGTCATCGCGAGTGCCGCATCGTAGGCGAACGGCGCGTACAGCTCGACGTCCTGATTGAAGCGCGCCTTGTAACGCTTGCCGAACTCCTGCGCCGCGGGCAGCTTGTCCAGCGCCGGACCCGGCTCCAGATCCTGGGTCTTCTCTCCCGACGCGCCCGCGATCTGCAGGAACGCGTTGCTCTTGAGCGCACCCGCGCCGAACAGTTGAGCGTTGATCCCGAGCGAACGCATCTGTTTGACGAGCATGGCCCCCTGCTCGTCCAGACCGCCGAAGAAGATCACGTCGACGTTCTTGCTCTTGAGCGTCGTCAGGATCGCACGGAAGTCGACCGCCTTGTCGTTCGTGAATTCGCGATCGACGACGTTGCCGTTCGCTTCCTTCGCGCCCTTCTCGAACGCGTCGGCGAGACCCTGCCCGAACGCCGTCCGGTCGTCGATGATGCCGATGCGCTTCGCCTTCATCTGTTCGACCACGAAGTGGCCTGCGACCACGCCGCCGACGCCGTCATGGCCCATGGTCCGGAACACGTTCTTGAAGCCCTGCTTCGTGAGCGCCGGGTTGGTCGAGCCCGGTGTGATCATCGCGATGTTGGCCTGGTGGTAGACCGCCGATGCAGGAATACTGCATCCCGAGTTGTAGTGGCCGATCACGCCCACCACCCCATCGTCAACCAGCTTCTGGGCGACCTGGATGGCCACACGCGGGTCCGCCTGATCGTCCTGCACGTCGAGCACGAACTTGACCGGCTTGCCGCCGACTGTCGGATGCTTCGCGTTCTCCTCATCGAGCGCCAGTTGCGCGCCGAATTGCAGATCCTTGCCGACGCGCGCGACAGGACCCGTCAATGGCCCGACGAAACCGATCTTGACGGTCTCGGGATCGGCGGCCCAGGACGAAGGTATCTGCGCGCCCAGTGCGCAGACTGCGAGACTCAAAAGCCAATAGCGGCGATTCATGATGCGCTCCTTGCGGTATTTGGCGTCGCGCGTTTGTGTATGTCGACTGACCCGACGCGCGACACGTCGAAGTCGTCCTGCGGTGCGTACTGCAAAAATCGAAAATCGAAAATAGTCAGTCGTCTGCTAATGCGCCTGCCTCGCCCGGTGGAAACGCGTCGCCGCGTACGGCGCGAGGTCGAGCGGCGGATCGCGCCGCGCCACCAGGTCGGCGACGATGCGCCCGCTGATACCCGCGAGCGTCAAACCCAGATGCTGGTGACCGAAGGCGTAGATCACGCGCTCGCTCGCCCGGGCGCGCCCGAGCACCGGCACGCCGTCAGGCAGCGTCGGGCGAAAGCCGAGCCAGCTGCTGTCGGGCTGCGCCAGCGCGGGCAAGGCACGCTTCGACGAAAACGTCAGCAGATCGAGCAGCGAGCGGTTGCGGGTAGCGCTGAAACCACCCAGCTCGACCGTCCCCGCGACGCGGATGCCGTCGCTCATCGGCGTCATATAGAAGCCTCGTTCCGCCCAGCCGACCGGTCGCGAGATCAGGTGAGCCATGCCCGGATAGCGCACGTGATAGCCGCGTTCGGTATCGAGCGGCACGACGTCGCCGCATTGCCGCGCAAACTTCGCGGATCGCGCGCCGGTGGCGATCACCACGTAGTCGAAGCGACGTGGCGCATCGCCTTCGACGCAGAGCGTCGCACCGTCTGCGGCAGGTTGCACGGCATTCACCGCCGAACGCTCGAATTTGAGTCCGCGCCCGCTCAGCTGTTCGAATAGCGTCTGCAAAAAACCCGGCGGATCCGAGAAATGCCAGCTGTCCTTGAAAAGCACCCCGCGCTCGAAGATCGGCGCAAGCGATGGTTCGAGTTGCCGGATGTCCGCGGCGGCCAGCACGTCGAATGCGACACCCAGTTGCTGGCGCAGGTCGAGCGTCGGCCGTGACGCGTCGAACGATGCCGCACTGGAGTACAGGTACAGGCACTCGCGCGGCCGCACGAACCGCGCGAGTGACGGTCCGGCGAGGAGCGGTGCGTAACCCGCCTGCGCCTGCGCGAGCAAGGCGGCCAGTGCGGCTGCGCTTGCCTCGTAGCGGCGCGGCATCGAACTCATCAGAAAACGCGCGAGCCACGGCGCAATCTGCGGCAGATAGCTCCAGCGCAGCCGGAACGGACTCGAGGCCGACAGCAGAAAGCGCGGCAGATCACGAAATACGGACGGGTTGTTCACCGGGATGCACCCGTAAGGCGCGAACGTCCCGGCGTTGCCGGACGACGCGCCCTGGGCGACGCCCGATGGATCGAACATCGTCACGCGGTGTCCGTCACGCATGAGCCAGGCGGCGCTCGCAAGCCCGATGAACCCGGCGCCGACAATGGCAACTTCCGCCATTACCTGCCTCCCCGCATCGCGGCTTCGCCGTTGCCCGACAGCCAATACGAAAGGCGCGTTGCCGGCCTGATGTTGCGAAGACCCGCGTTCCTGCAAACCCAAAGCTCATTGCACGCGCTGGGCACTGACTCGCTGACGAATGTTGCAGCGCTGAGCGCGATAAAAGCCTGCGCGTCGGACGCGCGGGCCGGTGCCCGGACTGTCATGCGAAATCTCCACTGGAAGGGGTTGGCGCGGGGCCTCACGGCCAGCGAACGGCGAACACACCAGACAAACCATGACATCTAGAATCACACAAGATTTTTTTGTGTGCAATTAAAAAGCTCATTGTGTGGCATGGGAGTTTCCCTGGATTCCCGTTGGCGCGGACCTTGCGAGAGCGCATGAACATTGCTCTGAGCTTTATCTGGTATAGAATCGTTGGACCTGCCGCAATCATGTGGACAAACCCGGTTTTGTATGGAGACACGCAAGAGAATGGCTTCCGGCAAAGAGGAATCGCGCGCCGCGAACGGCGGAGACAGGACAAACGGCGCGCCAGCTCAGACAAAGCGTGCGACCTATGTCGAGGTGTCGAGCTCGATCGAAGACGAAATCCGCAGCGGCGTCTATCCGCCGGGCAGCCGGTTGCCGCCGCAGCGCCAGCTCGCGACAGAGCTGGGCATCAATGTGTCGACCGTGTCGCGCGCCTACAAAGAGTTGCAGCTTCGCGGGCTCGTGATCGGCAGCAAGCGGCGCGGCTCGCTCGTGACGGGCGGCGCGATGCCGAGCGTCGAACCCGCGCGCGTCTCGAACAGCGGAGCGATCGATCTGACCGTCAACCGGCCCGCCACCGGCGAATTCCTGACCTGCCTCGCGCGCACCCTGGCCGACTTGCCACGCGACCCGCGCTATCCGTCGTTGCAGGAATATCAGCCCCCGCAAGGACCGCTGTGGGCGCGCGCCGCTGGCGCGAAATGGATGACCGCGCCTGGCTTCACGCCAGCGCCGGATCATGTGGTGGTGACAAGCGGCGCCCAGCATGGCCTGTACGCGGTGCTGAACAGCCTGATCGGCACGGACGGCATCATCCTCGCCGACCAGCTCACCTATTACGGCCTGAAGGCGCTCGCGCCGGTCTTCCAGTTCGAGATCGTCGGCGTGCCGAGCGACGGCGACGGCCTTCTGCCCGACGAAGTGGATCGCATCTGCCGCCGCACCCAGGTGAAGGCGATCTTCACGGTGCCGAACCTGCAGAATCCGACCGTCACGACGATGAGCCTCGAACGCCGGATGGCGCTCGTCGACGTCGCGCGCCGCCACAACGTGGTGATCATCGAAGACGACGTGTACGGTCCGCTCGTCTCCCAGCGGCTGCCCACCCTCGCAAGCCTGTGCCCGGAACTGACGTTCCACATCGCCGCGACTTCGAAGATCCTGGCCCCCGGCCTTCGGCTCGGTTATCTGCTGAGCCCGCCGGAAAGCTCGGCGCTGTGCGCGGAAGCCGTGCGGACGACCGCCTGGATGCCGGCGCCGATGTCGATGCTGATCGCAACGATCTGGATCGAGGATGGCACTGCGCGCCACATCATGGACGCGCAGCTCGCTGAAATCCGCGCGCGCCGGGATCTGGCGCGCGAACTGCTGCCACAGGAATACCTCGAGTCCGACGCGGCCTGCATGTTCGTCTGGCTCAAATTGCCGCCACCCTGGCGCGCCGACGATTTCGCCGCCAACGCGAAGGCGCGCGGTGTGATCGTCATGCCATCGTCGGCTTTCGCAGTCGACCGCTCGGAAATCGAACATGGCGTGCGGATCAATCTGGCCTGCGCATCGAGCCGCGACCAGCTCGTTAGCGCGTTGCGCCTGCTCGCCGGCACGCTGAAGGACCGGCCACGCGCGCTATTTGGCACCATTTAAGGGGCATAACGACACGGTTCCGTCATCAATGTGACACGCATACCCCGCAGGATCGAAAGCTCCCCCCACCGATCCCCCAGGGCAAGGCCATGCCAGAACTCTCCTACCCGCAAACAGAAGCAGCAACCGGGCGAGGCCGCAGCATCAGCCTCATCGTCTTTCTGGGTGTGATCGCGGTCGGCGCCTTCTATGTCGCCACGCATCTGATCGACGATCTGCAGCCGTTCCGCCAAGGTTCGTACTTCCCGTACTTCCTGCTCGGCATCGCGCTCCTGATCGCCTTGGGCTTCGAGTTCGTCAACGGCTTCCACGACACCGCCAACGCCGTCGCCACCGTGATCTACACGCATTCGCTGACGCCTAACCTGGCAGTTGTCTGGTCCGGCGCGTGGAATTTTCTCGGCGTGCTGACGTCGAGCGGCGCGGTCGCCTTCGGCATCCTGCAGTTGCTGCCGGTCGAACTGATCCTGCAGGTGGGCAGCAGTGCCGGCTTCGCGATGGTGTTCGCGCTCCTGATCGCCGCGATCATCTGGAATCTGGGCACCTGGTATTTCGGCCTGCCGTCGTCCAGTTCGCACACGCTGATCGGTTCGATCATCGGTGTCGGCCTCATGAACCAGCTGCTGCACGGCGCATCGGGCACGAGCGGGGTCGACTGGAGCCAGGCGCTCGGCGTCGGCAAGTCGCTGCTGTTCTCGCCGATTGTCGGTTTTCTGCTGGCCGGCCTGCTGCTGCTGATCCTCAAGGCGGTCGTGCGCGTGCCGGCGCTTTATGCCGAACCGGTCGGCAAGGAGCCGCCGCCGTTCTGGATCCGCTGCCTGCTGATCCTGACCTGCACGGGTGTTTCGTTTGCCCACGGCTCGAACGACGGCCAGAAAGGCATGGGCCTCATCATGCTGATCCTGATCGGTACGGTGCCGACCGCCTACGCGCTGAACAAGGCCGTCACGCCCGCCGAAACGCAAACCTTCATCGCCGTGGCGCAGCAGGCCGCTGCGGTACTCGATCGATACACAAACGGCGCGCCGATGTCGACCAATCCGCGTGCCGATGTCGAAGCCTTCGTGCGCACCCGCGAACTCACGCCCGCCACCGTGCCGGCGCTGAAACAGCTGACGCTCCAGATCGGCCAGCAGGTCGGTGCGTCCGGTTCGATGGCCAACGTCCCGAGAGATATCGTCGACAACGTGCGCAACAACATGTACGTCGCCTCCGAAGCGATCCGCCTGATGACGAAAGCGAAGCAACCCGCGTTCGCCCCGGACGACTTCAAGGCCATCGACAACTTCCGGCGCCAGACCGATCACGCGACCAAGTTCATTCCGACGTGGGTGAAAGTGGCGGTGGCGATTGCACTCGGGCTCGGCACGATGGTCGGCTGGAAGCGGATCGTCGTGACGGTCGGGGAGAAGATCGGCAAGCAGCATCTGACCTACGGCCAGGGGGCATCGGCGGAACTGGTCGCGATGGTGACGATTGGCGCGGCCGACATGTACGGGTTGCCGGTGTCGACGACGCACGTCCTGTCCTCGGGCGTGGCGGGCACGATGGCCGCCAACGGCTCCGGTCTGCAATGGAACACCGTGCGCAGCCTCGTCATGGCATGGGTGCTGACGTTGCCGGTGTCGATCGCGCTGTCGGCTGGACTTTACTGGCTGTTCCGCCAGCTTTTCTAGAACGGGCTGCTGCCCGTCTGTTAGACGAATCAGATGAAAAAACGGCGCGCCCTGTGATGGGTGCGCCGTTTTCATTTGCCCTGCTCTTTCGGGTGAATCAGTACACTTCCGGCACGATCATGGACTGCGACACGGGCTGGCGGATGTACTCCGTGTTGTACACGCGATCCGGCAACGTGACGAGCGGATGCTCGATCTCGTGATACGGCACCTGGCTCAGCAGATGGTGAATGCAGTTCAGGCGCGCGCGCTTCTTGTCGACGGCCTGCACGACCCACCACGGCGCTTCGGGAATATGCGAGCGCTGCAGCATCACTTCCTTCGCGCGTGTGTACTCCTCCCAGCGACGCCGGCTTTCCAGATCCATCGGGCTCAGTTTCCACTGCTTCAGCGGGTCGAGAATACGGTTCTGGAAGCGGATTTCCTGCTCCTCGTCCGTGATCGAAAACCAGTACTTGACGATCTGGATGCCGCTGCGCACCAGCATCTTTTCAAACTCCGGCACCGAGCGGAAGAACTCTTCATATTCGGCGTCGGTACAGAAATTCATCACGCGCTCGACGCCCGCGCGGTTGTACCAGCTGCGGTCGAACAGCACCATTTCGCCGCCTGCCGGCAAATGCTGCGTGTAGCGCTGGAAATACCATTGCGTGCGCTCGCGGTTGTTCGGCGCAGGCAGCGCCGCGACACGGCACACACGCGGATTCAGACGCTGCGTGATGCGCTTGATCGCGCCACCCTTGCCGGCCGCGTCGCGGCCTTCGAAGATCACGACCAGCCGGTGGCCCGTGTGCACGATCCAGTCCTGCAGCTTGACCAGTTCGCCCTGCAGGCGGAACAGTTCGCGGAAGTAGTGCTTGCGCGCTTCGCGCGCCTCGACGGTAAGGCCGTTCGCACCGTCAAGGATGCGGTCGTCCACTTCCATTTCGAGTTCTTCATCGTACGCATCGATGAGGTCTTCTTCGAAGCGGCGCTGGCGTTCGGCGAACGAAGCCGCGTCGTGGACCATGTCATTTTCTTTCATCGCGGATCTCCTGTGCGGCTGGAAGGCACTGCTCGCGCCGTGCACGGCGGCATCGAAGGAACGATTATCGAAGCGTGAAGTGTCAACGATGTTATCTGGCGGTGTCAGTGACAACCGCCGGTCAGGGGGGAAAGCACATCATAGCGAGTTTTTAAACGCGCAACGGCCGCGCAAAGCTCAGCTCGTGCCCATCCGGATCGACGATATGGAAGTAGCGCTCGCCCCATGGCGCATCAGAAGGAGGAAACTCCGGCCGCAAGCCGGCCGCCAGCGCTTTCTGGTAGACGCCATCGACGTCGGATACGTACAGGATCACCCGCCCCCACCAGTTGATCGGGCCGCGCGTGTCGGCAATCAGGTTCAGAAACGACGTGCCAAAGGCAAACGATGTAAAGGCCTCATCCGGACCGCCAAACTTGCGCGGAAAACCCAAGGCCTCGTAAAACGGCACGGCGCGCGCCATATCGTGTGTGGCGAGTGTGATCGCGCTCAGCGATTCGATGAGCGGCTCGGCCTGGCTGGGTGTCGGGTTCATTGCGTCGCGCTCCTTCCAGTGCAAGGCATATGTCAGCAAGTGTCTCACATACGCCATTGCACACGATGCAGGCCGCGCCCGCATCGCCGGCGCGTCGCTGACCGCCATCCAGCGCATCTTGAAAACAGGCGCTCGGCCCTGCATCTCGTTTTCCATTTACCCGGAGCCCGATCATGGGAAGCCGTCCCCGTTTCATCGACGATCTGTCGCGGGGTGCGCCGGACGCGGCCGCACCCCATCCTCTCGAAGACGACGCATTGCTCGACGCCTACTCGCGCACGGTCATAGGTGCGCTCGAGCGCGTGCAGCAGGCCGTCGCGTTCATCTCTGTCGAACGGCGGCTGCCGGGCGACACCAGCGGCCGCGGCACGCGCGGCGGCACCGGTTCGGGCTTTCTGTTCACGCCCGACGGCTATCTGCTGACCAATAGCCATGTCGTGCATGGCGCTACGCACTTTCGCGTCACGCTTGCCGACGGAGCGACCTTCGACGCCGATCTGGTCGGCGACGATCCCGGAAGCGACCTCGCCGTGCTGCGGATCGGTTCGGCCGAGCCGTTGCCGCACGTCGAGCTCGGCGAATCCGGCAAGCTGCGCGTCGGGCAGATCGCGATTGCCGTGGGCAATCCGCTCGGTCTGGCGCAGACCGTGACGACAGGCGTGGTGTCGGCGCTCGGACGTTCGCTGCGCTCGAACTCGGGACGCATGATCTACGACGTCATCCAGACCGACGCCGCGTTGAATCCGGGCAACTCCGGAGGCCCGCTGATCAACTCGGCAGGCCAGGTGATCGGTGTGAATACGGCAATTATTCCAGGCGCCCAGGCGATCTGCTTCGCGACCGCGATCGACACCGCCAAGTGGGTCATCATGCAGATCTTCGCCCATGGGCGCGTGCGGCGTGCCTATATCGGCGTCGCCGGCACCACGGCGCCGGTTTCGCGACGCATGCAGCGGTATTTCGGCCTGACGGCTGTCAGCGGCGTGCGTGTGGTCGAAGTGGGTAAAGGGAGTCCAGCGGCGCTCGGCGGGTTGCGGACCGACGATATTGTTGTGGCTATCGATGCGATTGCCGTCGATAGTGTCGATGGTCTGCAACGGACGCTGGATGCTTCGCGGATCGACCGCGCTGTCAGCGTGACGGTTCTGCGCGGCGCACAGAAGCTCGACCTGACGTTGACACCGATTGAGCAGGCCAGTTAGCGCGTGCGTTACCTATACTGGGGAAATGGATCAGCCCACAGGAGAGCGACGTGGCCGGTGACTATCAGGTGAAAGTTGCACGGGATATCGCTGGATACGATGACTACGGCCTGCCGGGTGTAACGCGCGTACCCGCCAGAATTGTGATCGTTGCAGCGCGGCGCGAGATGGTGTTTGGCAGTCGTGAGGCAATCGACAGGTTCGTCGATGCCTGCCGGCGTGCCGCGGACGAGGCTTTCGATTCTCCGTCGCCGCAAGACGTTGATCACGCGGCCGCCTGGTGCAGGTTTTACGAGCGGATCCTGAAGTTGTAGGGCGCCACCGTGCGGCCCGCTTGCTGACGAAGATCCCGTCGAAAGCACGGGGTCGGCCCGCCTTCATGCTTCAGCTCGTCTGCCCTCTGTGGCCGCGCGCCAGTTCATCGCCCGCATCATGAGGCAGGCGCGCCGTCACCGGAATCGAGCAGACCGAGAACAGCCCGACCACCAGAAACGCTGGCCAGAAGTCCGTCCAGACGATCGTCGGATGGCCTTGCAGGTCGTGCGACAGTTGCAGGACGAGCCCTGCGATCGTCACGCCGAGGCCAAGCGAAATCTGCTGGATCACGCTTGCGACGCTCGTCGCGCGTCCGACCTCACGGCTCGGAATATCCGCGTACGCAAGCGAATTCAGACTCGTAAACTGCAGCGACGGGAAGATGCCGCCAACGAGCACCACGCACCAGATCAGCCAGTGCGGCGTGCCCGGTATGAACGATCCATACACGGCAATCGCCAGCCCGGCGAACGCCGCATTGACCATCAGGACCTTCCGAAACCCGTAGTGCGCCAGCACGCGGGACGCAAAACTCTTCATGAAAATGGCGCCGAACGCCGACGCGCAGGTGATCGTGCCCGCCGCGAACGCGGTCATGCCGAGCCCTTCCTGCAAGGCGAGCGGCAGCAGAAAAGGCACCGCGCCGAGCCCGATACGAAACAGCGATCCGCCCACCACGCTCGCATGAAAACTCGGAATACGCAGCAGGCGCAGATCGAGCACCGGCAGTTCGACACGTCGCGCGTAAAGCCAGTAGATGCCCAGCAGCAGCGCGCCGATCAGGCACATGCCAAGCGATGTCGAGGTTGGCACCAGCGGGCCGCCCACCAGCGACAGCCCCAGCATGAAGAGCGTCGCCCCACCCGCGGACAGCACGAAGCCGGTCCAGTCGAGCCGCCCGGGATCCGCTTCGCGCACGTTCTGGATGTGCCGGTTCGCGAGCCAGATGCCAAGAATGCCGATCGGAATGTTGATGAGGAAGATCAGACGCCAGTGCAGATAGGTCGTGATGAAGCCGCCGAGCGGCGGTCCGATTACCGGCCCAAGCAGCGCGGGCACCGTCAGATAGTTGACCGCGCGGATGAACTCCGACTTCGGCACCGACCGGAAGATGATGATCCGTCCAACCGGCACCATCATCGCGCCGCCGATCCCCTGCACGAAGCGCGCAAACACGAACATCGGTAGCGATGTCGATGCCGCGCTCATCAGGGACCCGACAATAAAGATGCCGATCGCGGTGCGAAATACGGTGCGTGAGCCGAAGCGGTCGGCCACCCAGCCGCAGATCGGAATGAACACGCCGAGACCGATCACATAGGCAGTGACCGCGAGCTTGAGCGTAATGGGGTCGTGACCGAGATCGCGCGCCAGAACCGGCAACGACGTCACGATGACCGTGGCGTCGACGTTTTCCATGAACATCGCGCACGCGACGATGAGCGGAACAATGAAAGTGCCTAGAGCAAGCGGCATTGGCAGGGGGACGGCAGGCGGCAAAGCCGCAGACGTAAAGCCGCGATTATCGCATCGCGGTCTTGCGCATGTCAGGTAAGTTGCGCCCCGGCAGCGTTTCGTCGATTCATAACCCGGAAATATACGTGCGCCGTAAATCTTGCGATTTCATGACACTCTCATAACATAAAGCTGTCAGTCCACGATGCCGCAGGAAGCAGGATTTTTCAAATCCCGGTAAAGTGCGGTACCTGTTGCGCCACCATGACACTCATGGCCGTTGCGCAACCTTCGCCGGGACGCCTGTCCGGCGAATTGCGAATCGTACCACCCGGGTTTTCATGAAACGTCTCTCCCTTATCCTTGCCGCCTCGCTTCTTGCGGCCTTGCCGCTTGCGTCGCGCGCGTCCGGCCTCGACGCGCCGCTCACCTGCAACGAATCCGCTCATCAATTTGTCGCCGACCTCGCCGATCAGCAATTGATCGAGGCGACACCGATGCGGGTCGAAAGCAATTCGATCAACGCCTTCTGGCCGTCACGGGGCGCGAAGCTCACGGCATTCGGCTTTTCGGTGTTTGCCGTTGTCGCCTACGAGAAGGACGATCCGATGTTCCGTACTGGCGACGGAGAACCGGTCGCGAAATCTGCCTACGGCGTCGTGGTGTTCGGCAGCGAAGAGAAGGTGCAGGTAGCCATTCAAAGTGCGGGAAGCACCGCCATCGTTCACCACGTCGCTCCTCACGTGACCGCGATATTCTGCAAGCGAAGCTAGAACTGACGTATTTCAGCCAGGACGACGAAACTCATTCTCGACCCAGGCGGCGGCGCTCGCCTTCGTCAGCTTGAAACCCGGCGTGACGCGCACCTGCGCGAGCTGCTCGCCGAACGCGTCGCGCGCGGTCAGCATGGCATAGGGATCGTCTTCGGCCGGCACAATATCGAGCGTGATCTCAAGTTCGTCTTCGCCCGTTGCGGAGGCTACCGTCACGCTCTTGTGCAGCATCGCGTGCAATTGCTGTTCGTGCCGGCGCAGCACTTCCGACGCGGTTTTCACCAGCGTGTTGAAGGCGGAGGTGTCGAGCGGCTTTGGATTCTTCTTGTCGCGGCCCATCGTCCAGGGGCCGACAAGCGCGGGTTCCGCTTCGCCGTCTTTTGTCATCTCGACGGCCCAGCCATCGTCGTCTTCGTTCTTGATGACGCGCGCAGTCCAGCCGTCATCGCGCCACAAACGCGCATCCCGCTGTGTTTCCGGGACACCCTCGTGCGGTTCAGCGGATAGGTCTGGTGATGGAAGCGGCGTATCGGTCATGGCTGTTTTTTGACTCACGTTCGGGAACACGTTCGGCGGAACAAGGGGCGGATTTTACCCGCTCCAGCGCGCCGGAACCCATCCCTATATCGAACGGACGACGCCGCACATCCGGATTCAGACAGGGAAACAGTGAATTGCGCGCGTGGAATTAATTAAATATTATTACAACCATTATTCAAAAAAAACGCGGCTCGAAAGCCGCGTTAAAGAGATGAAAAAGACAACCCTGCTCAAGGGTTGCAAGCTATTTTAGACGGTTACGCCTGCCGGAATTAGTTCGCAACCTGGAATATTCTTTTGCGGAAAACCGCGTCAATGCCATTTGCCATTTCACAGCGACCTGACCGCATTGCGTAATACTCCGCAACACCCGTCGCGCTTGAGCAACAGCCCGAAGCTTGACACGCCACCCACGCGCGTCTTGAAAGTCTGAAAATCACTTTATAAATCCATACTTAGGCTTTTCATTTTCGGCATCCCGGATTCTGGAAGGCACTGTTGTGCAGCATGCAATTAAATATTCGAGTGGGGCGAATACACTTCGCAGCGAATCGTCAGTCGGCCGGATGCATATATGGCTTGAACTGGAATGCGATTCCCCATGCACTGTCTCGGAGTTAAAAGCATGAAAAAAACCATTGTTATCGCGGGCATCCTCGGCGTGTTCGCGGCATCGGCCCAGGCGCAAAGCAGCGTCACCCTGTACGGCACGCTGGACGCCGGCCTTGTCTACGCGAACAACCAGGGCGGCCATAGCAGCTGGCAACAGGGCAGCGGCTCGGTGTCGAACACCTACTTCGGTCTGCGCGGCAGCGAAGACCTGGGCGGCGGTCTGCGTGCGATCTTCACGTTGGAAAGCGGCTTTAACCTGAACAACGGCCAGTTCTCGGAAAGCAGCACGTTGTTCAACCGTCAGGCCTTCGTCGGTCTGCAGAGCGACAGGTTCGGTGCGTTGACCCTCGGCCGCCAGTACGACTCCGTCGTCGACTACCTGGCACCATTGTCGGCAGCGGGCGCAGGGTACGGCAACAATCTGGCCGGTCACCCGCTTGACAACGACAACCTCGACAACTCGTTCTCGATCAGGAACGCGGTCAAGTACACGAGCGCAAACTATGCGGGTCTGAAGTTCGGCGGCCTGTATGGCTTCAGCAACGCCGCCGGCCAGTTCTCGAACAACCGCGCGTGGAGCGTCGGCGCATCCTATGAGAATGGCCCGATCAGCGCTGCGGCCGCCTACCTGCAACTGAACAATTCGCTCGGCACCGACGGCGGCATCAGCAACAGCGGTGGCGCCCTGGCAGTGGAAAACGGCAACGCGAACGTCGCCGCAGCCCTGCAGCGCACCTATGGTGTGGGCGCGAACTACACCTACGGTCCGGCCGTGGTCGGCTTCGTCTGGACGCACACGCAGTTCGACGGCATTGGCTCCGTCAACAGCAATTTCACGGGCTCCAACTTCGATGCCGGCCTGTCGGGTACGAACCTGCACCTCGACAACTATGAAATCAACGGCCGCTACGCGCTGACGCCGGCTCTGGGCCTCGCAGCAGCCTACACGTACACGGACGGCAAGATCTCCGGCTCGAACAGTTCGGGCGATCCGAAGTGGCATACCGTGTCGCTGCAAGCCGACTACTCGCTCAGCAAGCGTACCGATGTGTACGTCGAAGGCGTGTACCAGCACGCATCCGGTGAACTCGGAAACGGTCGCGCGAACGTCGCAGCGATCAATACGCTGTCGCCGTCGTCGACCGGCAATCAGGTGGCGGCTGCAGTGGGCCTGCGTCACCGCTTCTGATCGCTACTGTTGCAAAGCAGGCCGGATCCGCGGGTCCGGCCTGGCACAAACAGAAACGCTCGCGTGCTCCTGGTATGCGCGCGTTTTTGTGCACGCGGCACAACGGCATCGATCGATTTCCAGGATAGCCGCAGGTATACTGCGCGACAGCCGCCTTCCTCGTTGCTGACGTCGCCGCCCTTGCGACACCCGCCAGCAGAACGGCGGCTTCGTCGCGGAGTACCTGGCGTCGACTGGCAACGCCGCGCTCCGCCCGCGCCCCAAGTTCCCGCGCACCACCGGGGACGCCGACGACCGGATCATGAAAAGACTTCTTCTGCTTGCTCCCGCTGTCCTTCTCGCCGCGTGCGGTTCGTCCGGCACTGTCTCCACGAGCCGTTCCGCGGAACCGATCATCTATGTGTCTTCACCACGCTCCCCCGCCGATATCGCCAGCTGCCTTTCCGGCCGTCTGCCGCGCGTGCATACCGCGCGGATCAACGGCGCAACCGAACTGACGGTCGGCTCGAGTTCGAACAGTTCGTATTTCGTTACGCTGACGCCGTCGAACCAGGGCTCGGTCATCAAGGTATTGCACCCGGAGGGTTCGCCGGAAGATCCGCCGGAACCGGAAATGCGCTTCGACGTCGCGCGCTGCGCGGTGTAGGCGGCACGCGTTTTCGCATCGCAGTCAAAGCGTGTGCCTGAAGAACGGCCTGCAAGGGCTTTCGTTCGACGCGCACATCTGCGAACATAGCCGCCCTTCTTCACGCGGTGCGATAACGATGGCATCAAGCAAGGCACACCATGCCACCGGCTGGGCAGCCGGTCTCATTGCCGCGGCACTGGTCGCCCATGCACACGCGACAGGCCCCTGGCATCTGTGGACGATGCTGGCGTTCGCCGGCGGTGTCGCTGGCGGCACCGCGCCCGACTGGCTCGAAGTCGCGTGGTGGTCGCGTACGCGGCGCCTGTGGATCACCCATCGAACGCTCACGCATTGGGGCATCGGCTGGCTTGCGTTGCTCGCGTGGTCGTATCACCTTCTCGGACATCGTTCGTTTGCGGCGCCGCTGTTCGGGTTTGCATGCGGCGGCCTGATGCATCTGCTTGCGGACTGGCCCAATCCTCTTGGCGTCCCCTGGATCGCCGGACGTCACTCGCTGAACTGGTGGAATAGCGGCCACTGCGATCTGTTGATCGTCGGCGCTTCGTGGGTCGCCGCGTGGTTCGTCGCCGGGCATGTGTGGCTGCATGGCGGCCATGGGCTGTTGATGCTGCCGCATCTGCGGCTGTGATGGCGGCGCCGGATAGTGTGGCGGTTATCAACAGATAATGTTGGCAAGGCTGTGGATATCCTGCGCACTGCAGACGCAAGTGTTTGATGCCACTGGAAATACCGCGTGTGCCTGCGGCGTGTCGCCAGGCAGGCACTTGCCACCGCGTCCCGATGCCCGCCCCTTCCATCACCGGGCGCGCATCAAACGGGAACCCAGCTAGTCCGCCAATTTGTCCAGCGCGCTTTTCATTCGCAGCACACCCGTTTCGATATCGCTGACACCCGGCGCCGCGAACGAAAGCCGCAGCGATGCATGGTCGACGTTATCGCGAAAGAACGCGACACCCGGCACGAACATCACGTTGCTCGCGATACAAGCCTTCAGATACGCCGACGCATCGTGTCCGGCAGCAAGCCTGCCCCACACGAACATGCCGCCGCCCGGCCGGTGAAAGTCGAGCGCGCGGCCCATATGGGTTTCGAGCGCATCGCATAGCGCGCCGCATTTTTCCGCATAGGCTGCGACGATCTTCGGCAGATGGCGCTCGAGCGCACCATCGGCGAGATAGTCGGCGGCGATGGCCTGCGTCCACGGCGAACTGCACAGATCGACGGTCTGTTTCGCGACGACGCATCGCCGCAGGATCTCGGCGGGCGCAATCGTCCAGCCGACTCGCAGACCCGGCGCCACGATCTTCGACAGGCTGGAGAAATGCACGATCCAGTCGCGCGCGCCACGCACATCGGCGGCAAGCGCGAGCAGCGACGGCAACGGTCCGCCTGCGAAACGGAGATCGCCATAAGGATCGTCCTCGACAACCAGAAAACGATAGCGCACCGCCAGCCTGAGCAATGCCATGCGCCGTTCGAGCGACAGCGTCGCACCGGTCGGATTCGCGAACGTAGGCACCGTGTAGAGCATCCTGGGCTGGCCAGGCAACGTACCCGCTTCAAGCAGCGCAGCGAGCGCTTCGACGTCGAGGCCATCGTGATCGACCGGCAGCGACACCACGTTCGCCTGCTGCAGCTTGAGCGCCTGCAGCGTCGCGGGATAGGCCGGCTGCTCGACCAGCACCACATCGCCCGGCGACACCAGCACGCGCAGCAGCAGATCGAAGCCCTGCTGCGATCCGGTTGTCACCATCAGATCATCGGGTGCGCAGCGGGTGCCACGCCGCGCCATCAGTTTCGCAAGCTCTTCCTTGAGCACCGGCAAACCGTCAGTCGGGCCGTATTGCAGACACAGCGTGGTCTGCTTCGACGCGCGCGCGGCCGCCGCCTCGATTCCATCGCGGTCGAACAGGTCGCTCGCCGGATAACCGCCGGCGAACGAAATCATCCCCGGCTGCGCGAGGTACTTGAAGAGTTCGCGGATCGGCGAGCCGGTCGGCGCTTCGAAGGGAGGTGTGAATGTGTACATGGGTCGATTGTGGTGAGTATCCGCGCACGCATCAAACGATATATATGCAGCACGTTTTGACTTTCTGGAATCATCTCCGCCGTGGTCCGCACAGAAAAAAACCCGGCACGAAGGCCGGGTTGAGTTCGCTGCATCCACCCTGGAGAGGTGTTTCGCTTGCCGTCTTCGAGTACGCGCTTACACCACGTTCTTTTCGATGATCGGCCGGTTTTCCAGCACGCGCGCAAAGCTGAGCGAAGACAGGTCGAGCGTCGTGTATCGGCCGTTCAGGATCAGTTCGCTGACACCGCGCCCCGTCGCCGGCCCCTGTTGCAGACCGTGACCGCTAAAGCCGTTCGCAAAGATGCAGTTATCGACGTCCGGGTGATGACCGATGATCGCGTTTTGATCGAGCACGTTGTACTCGTAGTAGCCCGACCAGCAGTTCTCGACACGCAGCGCTTCGAACTGCGGCACGCGGTTCGCGAGCGTCGGCCAGATCACATCGTCGAAGAGCGCGTGGTCGACTTCGTCGAGCGGCAGATCGTCGGGGTCGTTGTCGGCCGCCGGCGACGTGCCGCAGATGAACGATTTGCCTTCCGGACGGAAGTACACGCCGGTCGGATCGATCAACAGCGGGCAGTGCTCGAGCCGCCCCGGCGAACTCACGTTGAAGATGCTGCGCCTGCGGGCAAACACCGGAAGGTCGATGCCGACCATCTCCGCGACCTTGCGCGACCACGCACCCGCCGCGTTCACGACCACGTCGCAACTGTACGTTTCACCATCGGACGTCACGACCTGCGTCACCCGCCTGCCCTCGCGGCGCAGTGCCGTCACATCGGCCGCGACATAACGCGCGCCAAGAGACTGTGCCTTCTTGCGCAACGCCTGGACGAGACCGTAACCATCGAACCAGCCCTCGCCACTTTCACCAAACGCGCCTGCCGCGAGATCCTCGGTGTTCAGCCACGGGAAACGCGCATGCAACGCGTCCCGGTCGAGCAGGTTGATATCCGCGCCAAGACTTTTTTGCAACGCGTGATTCTCGCGCAAGGTATCAAGGCCGGCGGGCGTCGCCAGAAACAGATAGCCGCCTTCATGCAGATCGATCGAAGGCTTTGCGCCGTCGACTTCGAGCCGGTCGCCGATCGAGCGCAGGAACTCGATGCCAAACAGCGACATCTGGATCGACAGCGGCGTGGAAAACTGCTGACGGATCGACGCCGCCGACAGCGCGGACGACGAACGCGCATAAGTCGGATCGCGCTCGATGACGGTCACGCTCACCGAGGGATCGGATGCACGCAGGAAATACGCAATCGAACTGCCAATGACACCGCCGCCAACGACAACGACTTTCGAACTCACGTCTCACTCCGCGATCAGGCCGGCGCAGGACGCGCTCAACGCGCGCCCTGCCTCACATGTTGAAGAACTTCGCTCTTTGCCGCGCGGCGCCGTTCAGCCGATGTTGAAATCGATACCCTGGGCAAGCGGCAGCGCCGACGAATAGTTCACCGTGTTCGTCGCGCGGCGCATGTAGGCCTTCCACGCGTCGGAACCCGATTCGCGGCCACCGCCGGTTTCCTTCTCGCCACCGAACGCGCCGCCGATTTCAGCGCCGCTCGGCCCGATGTTGACGTTCGCGATGCCGCAGTCGCTGCCGGAATCCGACAGGAAGCGCTCCGCTTCACGCAGATCGGTCGTGAACACGCACGACGACAGACCATGCACGGCCGCGTTGTTCGCTTCGACCGCGTCGGCGAAATCCTTGTAGCGCAGCACGTAGAGAATCGGCGCGAAGGTTTCCTTCAGCACGACAGCCGTTTGCGACGGCATTTCAACGAGTGCCGGACGCACGTAGTAGCCGTTTTCGAAACCCTTCACTTCGACACGGTCGCCACCGGTCACCTTGCCGCCTTCGCTCGCCGCCTGCTGCAGCGCTTCCTGCATGCGCGCGTACGACTGTTTGTCGATCAGCGGCCCCATCAGCGTGCCCTTTTCGAGCGGATTGCCGATCGGCACCTTCGCGTACAGCTGCTTCAGACGCTCGACGGTCTGTTCATACACGCTTTCGTGCACGAACAGGCGGCGCAGCGACGTGCAGCGCTGACCGGCCGTGCCGACAGCGGAGAACAGGATGCCGCGCAACGCGAGTTCCTGATCGGCGGTCTGCGTGACGATCCCCGCATTGTTGCCGCCGAGCTCGAGCAGCGAGCGACCGAAGCGCTTCGCCACTTCGACGCCGACCGTGCGGCCCATTTCCGTGCTGCCGGTCGCGCTGACGATCGATGCACGCGGATCGGCCACGAGCTTCGAGCCGACCTCACGGCCACCGTTGATGACGGCGGTCAGGCCGGCCGGCGCGTCACCGAATTCCTTCAGCGCGTCGTTCAGGATCTGGTTGACGGCGAGCGCCGTCAGCGGCGTCTTCTCGGACGGCTTCCAGATCACCGCATTGCCGCATACCAGCGCAAGCGCCGCATTCCACGACCACACCGCCGCCGGGAAGTTGAACGCGGAGATCACGACGCAGGTGCCCATCGGATGCCACGTTTCGGCCATCCGGTGACCCGGACGCTCCGACGCGATCGTCAGACCATAAAGCTGACGCGACAGGCCAACCGCGAAATCGCAAATGTCGATCATTTCCTGGACTTCGCCGAGCCCTTCCTGAAGGATCTTGCCAGTTTCGAGCGTGATGATGCTGCCGAGCGCCTGCTTCTTTTCACGCAGACGGTTGCCGAGCAGGCGCACGAGTTCGCCGCGGCGCGGCGCGGGCACATTGCGCCATGCAGCGAAGGCCTGTTTCGCATTGGCAAGCGCCGCATCGACTTCGGCAGCCGTATTGCTGGCCACGCGCCCGATGAGTTCACCCGTGATCGGCGAGTGGACGGCGATGTCGCCGGCTTCCGCGAGGCGGGCGATGCCGAGGTCGGCGAGGATGGTCGAAGCGTTCATGAGAGGATCCTTTGATTTCCAATACGAAACAAAAGTAAGTTCGGAAACTATACACGCGGGGTTTTACGGCGGCAACCCCGAAGAAAGCCTGACACGCTGCGGCACTCCGCTGAATTGGGCACGTCGTGAAATCCTGTCGTGCCTCACAGCGCCCGGGCTGGCTGCGGACACATCCCTGTGCAAAGGCGGCTGGGTAGCGATTTCGTTTCTTATAGGAAAGTTTCGAGGCCAGCCACGCTTGTCTGCCGACGTCCCCCCGCGACGAACCATCCGGGCCTCGCTGGCCTTTGTCGGCGTTCGGCCCGCTTGTGCACGCTCTTTTTTGTTTACAAAGGTGCACATCCCATTCATATTCGTCTGACTAATTATTTGTAAGTGTTTTACGAGTAATTAGCGTCTGAACATACAATTTCTTTAGATAAAATTGTATGAATATTGAATACAAATATGAGTCACAACCGGTTCACCTACGGGGCGAATAGACGTCGCATCCATGCGCTTTTCGGCCGATTTGTGCATCGGTGTCAATGCTAGTCTCAAGATGTATTGAAACCTAAATGTGATGCAGTAGACTGCGCGAAACTGATGTCTCGACGCGACGCGCGCCAATTCGCAAAAAATTCCGGTTTTCGGCAATTAATGCACACAAATATCGCCTGAATAAACGCGGCAACCTTCGGAAACCATGGTCCCTATCGTCGACTACCTGCTTGACCGCCAGATCGCTCCGCAATGGCGTGGCGTGCTCACCGCGCTGGCCGCCGAATTCGAAACACAGCTTGGGCCGGAAGAGCTGCGCCAGTTGATGCACCGCGTCGGCAGCAGGTTTGCGCTCGCGCATGAGCTTCCGCCCTGCGAGTCGACGAGCGAACTCAGCGACGCGTTGAACGCCTGGTGGCGTGAAACGGACTGGGGGTTTGTCGAGTTGTCCGACGAGGCCGAGTATCTGCGCATCGTTCACTACTGTGCGCCGCTCCAGGCCTTTGGCAACGACGCCCTGTCATGGACGCCTGCGTTTCTGCAAGGCGTCTACCAGACGTGGCTCGCCGCGCTCGGCGCGCAGGGGTTGTCGGTCGAGCAGGCGAGCGGATTCACCGATGACGCCACAGTCGAATTTCGACTGGGACGCCACCCAGTTTGAGGCAGCCTGGAAACCCGGGCAGTCAGGCAGACAGACGCCGCGGCGACCGGCGCTATCGGCACCAGGTAAGACAGGACATGATCAGGACAGCGGCAACATGACTCTTTCGCGCGACATCGAAACACTATTCGATCACTTTGGCGGCAACGCTCAGGACTATCAGGAAATCGGCAGGGAAAACGAAGCGCGGACCGCGCGCACGCGTTGGCCCCTGCTGGTCACCCTCGACCTCACGCAGCCGTCGATCCCCGTGATCGCCCAGCGGCGTGAAGGCGTTCCGGCAGGGGCCGGGGGCGACGCCGGAGACAGTCCGTCCAAGGGGCCTGCCGCGTCGGGCCAGCGCGGCAAGCTGCCGCTTTTCGCGCGCGCGCACCGCCGGGCTATTCCGCCTGTCGAGAATGTCACGCTGCCGCCCGCTATCCCCGCGGGGACGTTGCGGTTTTCCGCTGCGCCCGCGCCGGTTGCCTCCGATGCACCTGCCGAGCGTGCCGCAGCGCCTGATATGGTCGCCGCCCCGGCGGTTCCCGCTGGCCGTGCCGCCGGGGCGCCACTGCAAGGCAGCTCCGCGCCAGCCGCGGCGGCGCACTTGCCACGCACGCCATCGCCGGCCTTTGCTGCCAGGCCCGCCGCACCAGCCGCGCCGATGACACAGCCCACGCCCACGACGTCCCCCGCGCCCTCGATTCTCGGCAAGCTGTTCAAGGCTCCGGAAGCCCCGAAGCCGCAGCAGCAAGCCCCTGCGCCGCAGGCAGCGCCAGTCGCCCTGACGGCACTCTTCGAGCGCCTGCGGGGCGCACCCGCGCCGGGCATCGTCCCCTCAGCCGCTGCAGGCAAGGTCGCTGCACCGGCAGACAACGCGTGGCTCGTCAGCGGACCTCGTCGCCCATGAAGGTCGTTGCCGTCGTGTCCGCCAAGGGGGGTGTCGGTAAAACGACGCTGGCGGCCAATCTCGCCTCAGTGCTTGCCTCGCGCGGCCGCCGGGTGATTGCGATCGATCTCGATCCGCAGAACGCATTGCGACTGCATTTCGGTATCGCGCTCGACAGCATCGATGGCCTGTCGCGCGCCACGCTCAGCGGCGATTCGTGGCAAACGGTGATGATGGACGGCATCGACGGCGTGACCGTGCTGCCGTACGGCGCGGTGGTCGAAGACGACCGGCGCCGCCTCGAAGCCCATCTCGAACGCGACCCGCTGTGGGTCGCGCAGATGCTGGCTTCGCTTGGCCTCGACGCAGCCGATGTCGTGATCATCGACACGCCGCCGGGCTCGTCGACCTACACGCGCAGCGCGCTCTGCGCCGCCAGCTTCGCGCTTAACGTGGTGCTCGCCGACGCGGCGTCGTACGCGGCGATCCCGCTGATGGAGCGCCTGATCGAGACGTACGCCGCGCCGCGGCCGGGATTCGGCGGCGAAGGGTACGTGGTCAATCAGGTCGATCAGTCGCGGCAACTCAGCAAGGACGTGCTGAAAGTCTTGCGCCAGCTGCTTGGGACGAGGCTCTTTTCCGGCGTGATCCACGCGGACGAAGCCATCAGCGAAGCGCTCGCCTGCGACACCACGCTGATTCACTACGATCCGCTGAGCCAGGCCGCCGCGGATCTGCGCGCGTGCGGCGACTGGCTGCTCGCGTCGATCGGGCAGGCTGGTCTCGCGCCGGGGAGTGCGGGTAGTGCAGGCAATGCGGGCAATGTACCGAGGAATGTCGCATGAGCAGCGTCTCGTCCGGGAACGACGCTCCCGCAAACCCGAAGTCGCGCCTCGAACGTTTCGCCGACTCGCGGATCTGGGGAAGCCGTCCGGTCACGATCGTCCTCACGCTGTTCGCGCTGACTGCGCTCTTCTTCGTATTCACGGTGCCGCTGGCGTTCACCGAACAATTGATGTTCGCCACCTGCTGCTTCGTCCTTGCGCTGCTGTTCCGCCGCCTCGAAGGCCGGTACGCGACGCTGGTGATGATCATGCTGTCGGTGGTCGCGTCCGGCCGCTATATGTACTGGCGGCTGACGACCACGACCTACTGGGAGCATCCGCTCGACGCCGTCTGGGGTCTCCTGCTGGTGTCGGCGGAGGTCTACTCGACGATCGTGCTGATGCTCGGCTACTTCCAGACGGCCTGGCCGCTCAAGCGCAAGCCGATGCCGCTGCCGGCTTCGCGCGACGCCTGGCCGACCGTCGACGTTTTCATCCCGACGTATAACGAGCCGCTGTCGGTCGTGAAACCGACCATCTACGCGGCGCTCGCGCTCGACTATCCGGCCGGCAAGCTATCGATCCACGTCCTCGATGACGGCCGCCGCCCGGACTTCAAGGCGTTCTGCGAAGAGGTCGGCGTGCACTGGACGATCCGCACGCACAACCGTCATGCGAAGGCCGGCAACATCAACGAGGCGCTGAAGATCACCAGTGGCGAATATCTGGCGATCTTCGACTGCGATCACATTCCGACCCGCTCATTCCTGCAGATCGGACTCGGCTGGTTCCTGCGCGACAAGCTGCTGTCGATGCTGCAGACGCCGCACCATTTTTTCTCCGCCGATCCGTTCGAGCGCAATCTCGGCACCTTCCGCAGGGTGCCGAACGAAGGCGAGCTGTTTTATGGTCTGGTGCAGGACGGCAACGACCTGTGGAACGCGACGTTCTTCTGCGGCTCATGCGCGCTCCTGCGCCGCTCGATGGTGGAAGAGATCGGCGGCATCGCCGTCGAAACCGTGACCGAAGACGCGCATACCGCGCTCAAGCTGCACCGGCTCGGCTACACGACGGCCTATCTGGCCATCCCGCAGGCTGCCGGTCTCGCAACGGAAAGCCTGTCGGGCCACATCGGCCAGCGGATACGCTGGGCGCGCGGCATGACGCAGATCTTCCGGATCGACAATCCGCTCACCGGCAAAGGGCTGAAACCCGGTCAGCGCCTGTGCTATCTGAACGCGATGATGCACTTCTTCTACGGCGTCCCGCGCCTCGTGTTCCTCACCGCGCCGCTGTCGTTCCTGTTCTTCGGCGCGCATGTGATCGAAGCCGCCGCGAGCTCGATCGCGATCTACGCGCTGCCGCACATGATGCACGCGAGCATCACGAACTCGCGGATGCAGCGCCTGTTTCGCCACTCGTTCTGGGCCGAGGTCTACGAATCGGTACTGGCGTCGTACATCACCGCGCCGACGCTCCTCGCGCTGATCAATCCGAAGCTCGGCAAGTTCAACGTAACCGCCAAAGGCGGCCAGATCGAGAAGAACTACTTCGACTGGGCGATCTCGCGCCCTTACCTGTTTCTGCTGCTGCTGAACCTGCTCGGTTTTATGGTGGGCGTGGTCCACATCTATCTGAACTGGCACCTGCGCAGCGAGGTGCAGACCACCGTGCTGAACCTCGCGTGGACGGGCTACAACATGCTGATTCTCGGCGCGAGCGTGGCGGCTGCCAGCGAACGCCGGCAGATCCGCGCAGTACACCGCGTGGCGATGAAAATGCCGGTCATGCTGAAGTTCGCGACCGGCCGCACGCTCGCCTGCGAAACCATCGACTATTCCGAAGGCGGCGTGGGCGTCGCGTTGCCGGGGGCAATCGAAGTCCCGATGCACGAACGCGTGACCGTGTCGCTCTTTCGCGGCGACGAGGAATACGCGTTCCCCGCAACCGTCGGCTTTACCGAACCCGGGCGCGTGGGCCTGCGGTTTTCGGCGCTCAGCAGGGAGCAGGAATTCGAGTTCGTCAAAACCACTTTCGCGCGGGCCGATGCCTGGATGGGCTGGGCCGAAGGGCGGCAGCAGGACACGCCGCTGCGCGGGCTGTCGCACGTGCTGCTGGTTGGCTCGCGCGGAATCGGCGGCCTGTTTGAACATCTCTATAGCGATCTTCGGGCCTGGATGGGAAGCCGCCCAGTCGATACCAAAAAGCCGGATACCAAAGACTGACTGATATGCGCAAAGGGATTGGGACACGGCGCCTTGAGGAGCGGCAAGGCGACTGCGGCACGGTAGTGCGCACAAGACATCCGCGTTCGCGACGGCTCACGCGCGCCCTCGCGCTGTGGCTCGCCGTGCAGACCTTCATCGCGCCATTCGCAACGGCCGCGACCGTCGCCGCCAGTGACGCGGCGGCCAAACCAGCAAGCGCCACGCCCGCGCTGCCGCCCGGCAACCAGGTCGCGACCGGGGTGGGTGCCGTACCCGCGCCGAGCCCCGCAGTGCCGCTGAATCCGCAGGCGATCGTGCAGCCCGAGCTCGCCATGCCCGCCCCCGTGCTGGCCGCTTCGACGCCGAAAGCGCTCGGTGCGCGCACGCCGACCACGGCCGAGCCGGGCACGCTCGTGCCGGGCGGCCGGCGTCAGACGCTCACGTTCATGGACCTCGGCGCACTCGATCCGCTGCAATTGCGCGGCACCGAAGGCCAGAACGGCGTGCCGTTCTCGGTGCGCAGCGACGAAGTGGTGACTGGCGCAGTGCTGCATCTGATCTATAGCTATTCACCTTCGCTTTTGCCCAGCCTTTCGCAGCTGAAAGTGCTCGTGAACGGCGAGGTCGCCGCGACACTGCCGGTGCCGCGCGAGCAGGCCGGCGTCCTCGTTGCGCGCGACGTGTCGATCGATCCGCGCTTCATCACCGAGTTCAATCACCTGAACGTGCAGCTGATCGGTCACTACACACCCGAGTGCGAGGACCCGGCGAATTCGTCGCTGTGGGCCACCGTCAGCAATCTGAGTTCGCTTGATCTGACTTACGCGTCGCTCACCAGCAAGCCGGATCTCGGCGCATTGCCGCTGCCGTTCTTTGATCGCCGCGACGTGCGGCGCCTCGAACTGCCGTTCGTGTTCGCGCAGAAACCGGGCATGCAGACCGTCGAAGCCGCGGGGATCGTCGCGTCCTGGTTCGGCTCGCTCGCCGGCTATCGCGGCGCGGTGTTCCCCGCGCAGATCGATAACGTGCCGCTGTCGGGCAACGCGGTCATCTTCGCCACACCGGACCAGCATCCGGCGGGCGTCACCATCCCGCCGGTTTCCGGCCCGACGATCGCCGTGGTCCCCCGCGAGGAGCCTGCGCGCGGCGAGCTTCTGCTCGTGCTCGGCCGCGACGAGGCCGAACTGAAGACCGCCGCCAGGGCACTCGGCATCGGGCAAAACGCGCTGACCGGCACCAGCGCGACCATCACGCAGCTGACCGAACTGGCTCCGCGCAAACCGTACGACGCGCCGAACTGGCTGACGGCCACCCGTGCCGTGCGCTTCGGCGAACTGGCGGACGCCCGCGACCTGACCGTGACCGGCTACAGCGCCGACGCCGTGCGTATCAATCTGCGCGTGCCGCCCGATCTCTTCATGTGGAACAGCAAGGGCGTGCCGATCGATCTGCGCTACCGCTTCACGGTCCGGCCGACGCCCGACCGCTCGTCGCTGAACATCAGCGTCAACGACGGCTTCGTGCAGGCGATGCGGATCCCCGCGGTCAGTTCGTCGACCTTCGATCTGGGCCGCTATTTCACTCCCGTGCTGCCGGACAGGACGGCCGACGCGCGTCGCCAGATCTACATCCCGCCCCTGCTGCTGACGCCGCGCTCGCAACTGCGGATGCACTTCTTCTATGACATCCCGAACACCGGCGAATGCCGCGGCCGTCTGCTCGAAAACGTCGTCGGCTCGATCGATCCGAACTCGACCATCGACGTGTCTTCGTTCCCGCATTTCATGGCGCTGCCGGACCTCGCCGCGTTTGCGAACAGCGGCTTTCCGTTCACGCGCCTCGCCGATCTGTCGGAGACCGCGGTGATCCTGCCGAACGATCCGGGTTCGAGCGACTACAGCCTGTTCCTGCTGGAGATGGGCCGCATGGGCGCCTCGACCGGCTATCCGGTGACGGACGTCACGGTCGCTTCCGCGGAGCAGGTCGACCGCTTCGCCAGCAAGGATCTGCTGATACTCGGCGCGCCCGGACACCAGCCACTGCTGCAGCGCTGGGCGAAGTCGATGCCGTTCTCCAGCGACGGCGACACCCGCACCTTCGAACTCTCGGATGTCGTCTTCAAGCTGGAGGACTGGTGGCATGGCGTACAGGGCGTCGAGCGCATGCCCGCGCGGGCGGACTTGTCGCTGGTGAGCGCGAATGGCGACGCGCTGATCTCCGGCTTCGAGTCGCCGCTCCAGAAATCGCGTAGCGCCGTCGCGCTGGTCAGCGCGGCGGGCCAGTCGGATGCCGACCTGAGCGCCGCGCTCCTCGACGCCGACGTGCTGCCGCAGATTCAAGGCGCGATGGTCGTGATCCACGGCCGCACGGTGACGGTGACGTCGAACGGCAACGCGTATTACGTCGGTTATCTGCCGCCCATCCAGTACCTGCACTGGGTGCTGTCGTCGCATCCTCTGCTGCTCGTGCTGGGCGGCCTGCTGGCGGCGCTCATCATCGCCGCGCTGTTTTACCGTACCCTGCGCGCGATCGCCGCGCGACGTCTGAGAGATTGATATGCCGGTCAGATTCAAGGCGAGACCTGTTGCGCTCGCGTTCGGTGCCGCGTCGTTGATGGCTGCCGCCAGCAGCGCGGCGGCGGCCACCCCTGCAGGCCCTTGCGGCGACTGGCCCGCCTACCGCACCTTCGTCGAACGTTTCGTGCAGGCGGACGGACGCGTCATCGATTTTTCGACGCCCGAACAGAAGACCACGTCGGAAGGACAGTCGTATGGCCTCTTCTTCGCGCTCGTCGCGAACGACCGCGCCACCTTCGACCGCCTGCTCGGCTGGACCCGCGCGAACCTGGCGGGCAACCAGTTCGATGCGTCGAATGTGCGGCTGCCGTCGTGGGCGTGGGGCAAGAAACCGGACGGCTCATACGGCGTGCTCGACCCGAATTCCGCCTCGGACTCCGATTTATGGATTGCCTACGACCTGCTGCAGGCCGGCCGTCTCTGGCAGGAGCCCGCCTACACGAAGCTCGGCCAGGCGCTGGCCGAGCAGATCGTGCGCCGCGAAGTGGCGGATCTCGCGGGGTTGGGCCCGATGCTGCTGCCCGGTCCGCAGGGCTTCCAGACGGGCGACGTCACACGCCTGAACCCGAGCTATCTGCCGCTGCCAGTCTTGCGCGGCCTCGCGCACGACCTGCCGGGCGGCCCCTGGAACTCGCTCGCCGGGAACGGCTACAAGCTGGTGAAGACCACTTCGCCGCACGGCTTCGCCCCTGACTGGGCGGCCTGGCGCGCAGGCCAGTTCGTCGTCGATCCGAAAACCGGCGACACCGGCAGCTACGACGCCATCCGCGTCTATCTGTGGGCGGGCCTGGCGTCGTCCGCCGATCCGCTCGCGAAGCCCTGGCTTGCGGCGCTCGGCGGGATGCGCGAGCGCGTCGCGCAGACCGGCATCCCGCCGGAGCGCGTCGCCGTCACGACGGGCGTCGGCACCGGCGAAGGGCCGCTCAGCTACTGGGGGGCGCTGGCGCCGTATTTCAAGGCGCTCGGCGACGAGCACGGCCTCGGCCTCGCCCGCATGCACCTCGCCGCGCTTGACGTCACCGGTCAAGGACACGACCCTGTCTACTACGACCGGGTGCTGGGCCTGTTCGGCACCGGAGCCATCGACGGCCGCTATCGTTTCGACGAAGCCGGCCGCCTCGTGCCGAGCTGGAGAACCGCATGCGATTGAGCAGGCTTGCACTGGCACTGAGCATGGCCGCGCTGGAAGCGGCGACGGGCACCTCGCCGGCACTGGCGCAGTCGCAGACGCCGCCGGCGAACACGTCCGGCAATCCGCTGAACGTGCTGATCGATCAGGGCAAGTACTGGCAGGCGCATCATCGCGGCGACCTTGCCGAGCAGGCATGGCTGAAGGTGTTGCGCATCGATCCGAAGCAGCCCGATGCGCTGTTCGGCATGGGCATGGTGCTCGCCGACCGCAAGGACGGCGCGGGCGCGCAGCAGTATCTCGCACGCCTGCGGCAGGCTGCACCCGACTATCCGTCCATCGACGAACTCGGGCGGCGGCTTGGTGAAACCAGCCTGCGGGACCAGACCGTCAACGACGCGCGGCGTCTGGCCCAAAGCGGCCAGAGCGCATCGGCGGTCGAGGAATATCAGCGGGCGCTGTCCGGCAAGCCCGCCACGCCCGCGCTGCAACTCGAGTATTACCAGGCGCTCGCGGCCACACCGCAGGGTTGGGACCAGGCGCGCCGCGGCCTTGAACAGCTCGCCCGCGACAACCCCGACGATCCCCGCTATGCCCTCGCGTTCGCGCAACATCTGACGTACCGCGATGTCACGCGCCGCGACGGCATCGCGCGGCTCACGAAGCTCGCCAGCGACAGCACGGTGGGCGCCGCCGCGAAGAAGAGCTGGCGCCAGGCCCTGCTCTGGCTCGACGCGCGCGCCTCCGACGCGCCGCTCTATGAGGCCTATCTGCAGACTGCCGGCGACGACGCCGCCGTCAAGGCGCGCTTCGACAGTATGGTTCAGCAGGACAAGTCCGCACGCGAGCGTGCCCAGCAGAACGCGGCCGTCGACGCGCGCGGCCGCACGATCGCCGACGGCTTTGCCGCGCTCGATCGCGACGACATCGTGGCGGCGCGCGAGAAGTTTTCATCCGTTCTCGCGACCAGCCCCAACGACGGCGATGCGCTCGGCGGTATGGGCATCGCGGCGCTGAAGCAGGAACACTTCGCCGAGGCGCGCAACTATCTGGAACGCGCGTCGCGCGCGGGCAGCCCGGCGCGCTGGAAAGATGCGCTGACGAGCGCCACGTACTGGACCTACACCAGCGATGCGCTGGGCGCGCGCAGCAATGGCGAAATCGAGAAGGCGAAGTCGCTGTTCGAACGCGCGATTGCGCTGAATCCGTCCGACGTCACCGCGCAGGTGCTGCTCGGCGAGACGCTCCTCACCAACGGCGACCCGCGCGGCGCCGAGCAGGCGTACCGGATGGCGCTGCGCCGCCAGGCCGACAACCCCGATGCGATCCGCGGCCTCGTCGGCGCACTCGCGGCGCAGGGTCGCGGCGATGAAGCGCTGGCGTTCGCCAACCAGCTGAACGCCGAACAGCAGGCGAAGGCCGGCGGCATCAACCGGCTGCGCGGCGAAGCGCAGGCCGCGCAGGCGCGCGCCGCCGAAGCGCGCGGCGACCTGGGCAGTGCACGCAGCCTCTTCGAAGACGCGCTGCTGAATAATCCCGACGATCCATGGTTGCGGCTCGACCTCGCGCGCATCTACGTGCGTGAGGGCGCGGTTGGCAACGCGCGCAGCATGATGGACGACCTGGTTGCGAAGCACCCGGACATGACGGATGCGCTCTATGCGAGCGCGCTGCTGTCGGCGGAAACGCAGGACTGGTCGGCAGGGCTGCAGCAACTGGACCGGATTCCCGCCGCGAAGCGCACCGACGCGATGTCGATGTTGCAGCACCGACTGTGGGTGCATCAGCAGGCCGACATCGCCAGCCGGCAGGCGCGCAGCGGTCAGACGCAGCAGGCGTTCGCGACGCTGCGTGCCGCGGAGCCCACCGCCGCGGGCAACCCCGAACTGATCGGTGCGCTGGCGACCGGCTACCTGCAGGCCGGCGACCCCGGCCGCGCGTTGTCGCTCGTGCGCAGTGCGATGGCGGCCGCACCTGGCGACACCGGGCTGCTGCTGGAATACGCCGGCATCCTGCTCGCCACGCAGCAGGATGCCGAGCTGGGCAATGTGATGCGCCGGCTGTCCGCCCTGCAACTGACACCCGAACAGCGTACCGACTTCGGCAATCTGAATCTGGCGATTGTCGTGAAGCAGGCAGACAGCGTGCGTCAGCGTGGCGACCTCGCGGCCGCCTATGACGTCATCGCGCCGTGGCTCGCCGCGATGCCCGACAACCCCGACCTGCAGGCAGCGCTTGGACGCCTGTACTCATCGGCGGGTGACGATCGCAATGCGCTCGCCAGCTATCGCGTCGCCCTCGCTCGGCGCCCCGACAACCTCGACCTGCAAATCGCAACGATTTCCGCGGCCACGGGCGCGAAGGATTTCCGCTTCGCCGAGCAGATGGCGAATCAGGCGCTGCGCACCGCGCCGAACGATCCGCGTCTGCTTGCTGCCGTCGGCCGTATGTACCGGGCGCAAGGCAAGCTGTCGCTGGCGTCGACTTATCTGGAGCGCTCGCTCGTTGCGGCGAATACGCCGGTTGGCGCGCCGGGTCTTCGGAGCAGTGCGCCGCAAGTGCCGCGCGGGTGGGAAACCGCGACGCAAAGGATTGGCGCGACGCCACTGCCCGGCACGAATCCGTTCGAAGGAAAAACAGCCATCGATGTGCCGGCCAACGGAGCGGCAGGCCAATCCGGCGCATTCAACGCGGGGGCGCCGGCCATGCCCTACGCGCAACCCTATCCACAGCCCTCTTATCCGACGCAGACTGTGCCGACCTATCCGCCGCCTTCGCAACCCGCGCCGTATGTGGCTCCTTATGGCTCACCTGCGGTGTCGCCCGTAGCGCCGAACGGCGCGCCCCATTCGAGCGCCAATCCGGACGGGTACGGTCCGGATACTTATGGCTCAAGCGAGTCGGGTGCGCCCACAGGCGCGCCGTTACAGGCCTATCCCGGGCAGGGGCAGCAGCAACCGTATTACGCGCCTGCCGCGCCTGCGCCCTATCCTCAGTACCCTGCGGCTGACAACTATGTGAGCACGCCATGGCCGATGTCGCCCGCCGCGCGTGAGGCGCAGGCAAACGCCGGGTTGGCGCAGGCGCCCTATGGTGCGGGCACGTCGTCGACATCCAGAAAGTCGACGGGCAAGAAGCAGGCGGCTTCGCGCAACGCGGCTAATGCGACGCAGTCCTATGCCCAGGCACCGTATGGTCAGCCGGGGTATCCGCAGCAGGCGTATGCGTATGGGCAGCAGCCCTATCCGCAGCAGCAGGGATATGTTCAGCAGCCCTACCCGCAGCAGCAGGGGTATGCTCAGCAGCCCTACCCGCAGCAGCAGGGCTATGCGCCCCAACAGTATCCGCAGCAGCAGGCATATGCGCAGCAGCAGGGCTATGCCCAGCAGCCCTACATCCCGCAGCCTCCCACTGGCTACGCGCAACCGTACTACGCGCCGCAACCAGGTGCGCAACCGGCAACCGGCAATGACGGCTATCCATCCTCCGCGCGCATCGCCAACGCGCAGACGCTCGGGGTAGCGGAAGAACTCGCCCAGATCAATCGCGAGCAGTCGAGCACGATCTCGGGCGGTCTCGTGTTCCGCAATCGCTCTGGCGAAGACGGCCTGTCGAATCTGACCGATATCGAAGCGCCCGTCGAAGGACGCATCAGGGCGGGCAACGGTCACATCGTGGTCTCGGCGACGCCGGTCACGCTTGATGCTGGAACGGCGAATACATCGAACGTGTCCACGGTGGCGCGCTTCGGTGCCGGGACGTCGAATGCCGACTTTCCCGCGATCCTGCAAAATTTCGGAACCGCCGGTGTGAAGACGGCGATTAGCGCCCTCACCAGCCAGAACACCTACGGCTCGCAGAACACAAGCGGCGTGGGGCTGTCGGTCGGTTATGAAAGCCGGGCACTAAGTGGCGACGTCGGCGTCACGCCGCTCGGTTTTCCTGAGCAGAACATCGTCGCCGGTCTGAAATACAACGGCGGCATTACCGATAAAGTCTCCTGGTCGCTCGCCGTCGCCCGCCGCGCGGTGACCGACAGCCTGCTGTCATACGCCGGCGCACGCGACCAGGGCGCGAATCTCGAATGGGGCGGTGTGACATCGAGCGGCGCACTGGCCAACCTCGGCTGGGACGATGGCACGAGCGGCCTCTATGTCAACACGACGTTCCAGTACCTGTCCGGCCACAATGTGGAAAAGAACAATGCCGTGAAGGGCGGCGGCGGCGTCTACACGCGTCTGCTGAAAGACGCCGGCCAGACACTGACCGTCGGGGTGAATACCACCTTGATGCACTACGACAAGAACCTGTCCTACTTCACGTATGGTCAGGGTGGCTATTTCAGCCCGCAGCAGTATGTGATCCTGAACCTGCCGGTGGAATGGACAGGCCGCACCGGCGCCTTTACCTATGATCTGAAAGGCTCGATCGGCGTGCAGCATTATCGCGAAGACCCTTCCAACTACTTCCCGACAGACCCGACACGGCAGGCCAATGCTGCGACTAACGCAGCCACTATCAACGCAGTGGCAGGAAGCAATACGGTCGACCCCGGCGCGGTCTATCCAGGCCAGAGCAAAACCGGCGTGTCGTACTCGCTGAACGCGACCGGCGAATATCAGCTGGCACCGCAACTCGCGTTCGGCGCCACCGCATCGCTTGGCAACGCCTATCAGTATCGCGAGTGGCTGGCCGCCGTGTACGTGCGTTACAGCTTCACGCCGCAGGCGGGGCTGCAGCCCTTCCCGCCGAGTGCGTTCACTTCGCCGTATCTGTCGCTGTCGAACTGACGCAGCACGCGAAGCTGTGAGCCTTTCCTACCCGTCGCCTTCAACCGGGTAATGAACAACGACGGCGTTATCTCGCGATAACGCCGTCGTGCGTATTCCTCTGGAAGTCCCCGGAGGTCCTGCGGACATCTTCCGGGGAGGTCACGCTCAAAGCCTCAGATACCCGCCTTTGTCGTCACCGGCACCCACACGCCGTTTTTGACCTCATACAGCGTCGAGGTCGGGTTCTTCAGGTCGCCATCCTTGTTAAAGGCAATCTGTCCGGTAATGCCGCTCGACTCGGTCGCCTTCAGCGCCGCGTTGAAATCCGCCGGCTTCACCGAGTTCGCCGTCCGCATCGCCTTGATTGCAACCCACGCCGCGTCGTACGCAAACGGCGAGTAAGCCAGCATGTCCGTGCCGTACTTTGCCTTGAACTTCGTCTCGAACGTCTTGCCCTGCGGCAGCGTGCTCAACGGCTGGCCGTATTCCCAGACCATCGCGCCTTCGGCAGCATCCCCAGCGAGCTTGATGAAGTTCGCATCCATGACGCCGCCGCCAGCCAGAAACTGCGCCTTCATGCCGAGCTGGCGCATACGCTTCACCAACATCGCGCCCTGCGCATCGAGTCCACCGAAGAACACCAGGTCCGCATTCATGCCCTTGATCTTCGTGAGCTGCGCGCTGAAATCGACGGCCTTGTCGTTCGTGTACTCACGCCCGACGATGTTGCCATTGCTCGCCTTCACTGCCTTCTCGAATTCATCGGCTTCGCCCTGCCCGAATGCCGTGCGGTCGTCGATGATGGCGATACGCTTCGCCCTGGCGATCTGCGCTGCGTAGACCCCTGCGTTGCCGGCGTTCTGGGCATCCGTGGCGATCACGCGGTAGACGGTCGGCAAACCGTTGCGCGTGATCTGCGGATTGGTGGCGGAAGGCGTGATCATCGGAATGCCGGCCTTCGCGTAGATCTGCGACGCCGGCAGCGTCGTGCCCGAGTTGAAGTGGCCGACCACCACCGACACGCCGCCGTCCACGAGGTTTTGGGCAGCCTGAACGCCGATGCGCGGGTCGGCCTGATCGTCCTGCGACACCACCACGAACTTCACCGGCTTGCCGCCGATGGTCATCTGCTGGGCATTCGCTTCGTCGACGGCAAGGCGCACGCCGTTGTCGATGTCCTTGCCGTAGGCGGCGTTGCCGCCCGTCATCGGCGCGGCGACGCCCACCTTGACGACCTGCTGCGCCTGCACCGCGGCGCCAGAGAGCAACATGACGCCAACGAAAGCAGCGCGGAAAAGAGTGCCAGGACGTGCAACCATGTCAGATTCCCCAGATAAACAAACGTGAAACGAATTGATTTCGGTTGGATCATTCGAGGCGCACGGCGACTGCAGGCCTGAACCTCGGAGTACGCGAGCTACGGGTTCCGACTTCAGGCAAGTTTCATTGACGCGCCAAAAGTTTCTTATCGGAACCAAAAGCGAGTATAGCGACACGAATTGCGGAAAAAAACCATTTAGCGGCGACGCGGCGTAGGGACTTACCCGAGCACCGGGCCGATTGTGTGGAAGGTAGGAAGAATATGGGTTGCAGCCAGATAGAGACGGCTGCTGCGAGGCAGCGCGAAAAGCGCAAGGGCAGGAAAATCCTGCGTCAACCGGCTTGCGGAAGACTCGGGAAAGTCGCACGAAAGCCTTGACCAGCAAGGCGCGCTGGCTGATCGACGGAATTCTTCGCCAACTTGAGCGTGGAACCCCGTCTTGTTTCCTATACGAGATGAAAGTTCGTTCAGAAACCCGATCCGACCCGCACAGGGTCGACTTCGAACGCCTCACCGGTCGCGAAGAACGTCCCGCCCGCGACGTAATGGCAGGTGCGTACATCGGGGTCGTCGCCGAAATGCCAGCGGTTGTTCGAGTAGACGCGACTATCCGCATAGGCGGCGACCACTTCGCCGATGATCAGGTCGTGCCGCTGGCTGTCGTCGGGGATCACCTTGCACTCCATCCACGCGACACAGCCTTCCAGCATCGGCACGTCGATCTGCTGCCCCTGAAACGTCTCCAGACGGAATGCGCTGAACTTGTCCAGTTCCATGCCCGGTTTGGTGCCAACCGCCAGCGTCTGTCGCGCCAATGCGCGGCTCGGCAGTTGCAGACCGAACACACCGCTCGCTTCGACCAGTTCGCGCGTCAGCGTCCGGCTGTCGATCACCACGACGACCTTGGGCGGGCTGAAATCCAGCGGCATCGCCCAGGACGCCGCCATGATGTTCGATCGTTCGCCGTGCGCGCTCGTGATGATCGTCACCGGACCGTGATTCATCAGTTGCGTTGCGCGTGACAGTTCTACTGCTTGCCGGATGCCTTTCATAAATGGTCGTGTCGTCGGAATCGGGGTTGACGGTCGGGTGCGGGATTCGATCATGCCTGTACCGCTGGCCGTCGTAATCATGGCAGATGATGCCGGGTCGTGCTTTCTCCTGCGCGAGGCGTTCCGGTGTGCCGCGTCGCATGAGGTCCGACGTGAAGTCAGTGAGCCGCGCCCAGTTCCTCGTCCGCGACAGCCAGGCGCGAAGCCATCACCTTCACGACGAAGCGGTGAAACTGCTGCGCAGTGACGGGATCTTCCTGTTCGAGCGCACCCAACGCGGCGAGCGACAGCCGCCGAACCCGCGCGATGCCGTCGGCGCGCACATCCGCGCCACGTGGCCTCTGCGTGTAGACCGCCATCTCGCCGACGATCGTCCCTGCTCCATACGAACGCAGCCGCACCGACCGACCGCCTGCGAGCGGCAGCGAAACCGTGACGCGGCCGCGCTCGACCAGGTACATCGCGTCACCCGGCTCGCCATGAAGAAAGAGCGCCTCGCCGGCAGCGAGATCGCGCACCTCCATGCAGGCCGCAAGTCTGTCGAGCGCGTGGGCGGTGAAGTGCGGCATGAGCGAGGTATAGAAGTCCGCTTCGTTGCGCGACAGCCCGTGCGAATCCTCAGTCAGCAACCGGTCCTCGACCCATTCGAGTCCGGCATCCAGCGTCGCGAACTCGTGAATCCGCAGGTTGAGCGTGCCGGTCTTGACCAGCAGATCGCGCGAGCGTGCCGGCAGCGCGGTGAGCACCAGGTCCGCATCGACGGCCGCGCACATCTGCCTGAGCTTCACGAAGCTGATCGATACTGACGCATCCATGCCGTTCGTCGCGGCGAAATCGAGCATGACAAAGCGAACCGGAAGCGTGCCGCGAGCGGCCAGCCGCTCGCGTATGCGCTGCAGGATCGAGTTCGCCGTGCCGAAGAAGAGAAACCCCTGCAGGCAGGCACCGCATACCTGCGTGCCGAGTTCGCGCAGACGTTGCGTGTCTTCGATGCTGCGTTCGACATTCGAGGTACGGGTGCCCACATCGAACTCCATGCGCACACAACTGACGCGGCCATAGAGCAGCGCGAACATCACGCATGCGGCAATCACACCCGCCACCACACCGGCGACGACACCGTAAAAAGCAACGACGCCGAGAATCGCGGGCACGAGCAGATACTCATGCAAGCCGAGCCTGACATAGGCGCCTACCAGCCAGTGCAGCAACAGACGCAGCCCCATGAAAAGCTGCAGTCCGACGAGCACCGGCACAGGAAACAGCGCCACGAGATCAGGCGATGCGGCGAGCACGAAGAGACACACAAGCGATGCGAACACGCCCGCAAGGCGGCTTGTCGCGCCCACGCTGACATTGAGCATCGAGCGGTTGAACGACTGATAGCCGACCATGCCCCCAAGCATCCCGCTCGCGATATTCGCAAGGCCGGCGGACCGCATCTCGCGGTTCAGATCGACGTCTTCGCCGGTGGCCGCGCCGATCGCACTCGAGTTCATCAGGATCGTGATCGCCGACACCGATGTGACCACCAGCGTCTCCGGCAGATGGGCACCAATCGCCGACCAGTCGACATCCCGGTGCGCAAGCGACGTGGGTAGATGCAGCGCCGGAATCTGCACCCCACGCAGCGGCACATGCGGGAGCAACAGTCCCATATGACGCGCCTCTTCCGTCGACAGGCCAGCAGCATAAAGCAGCACATAAAAGAGCGCCACGCCGAAGCCGAGCGTCAACGGCAGCACCGCGGCATGATTCCACACACGCGATAGAAGCGTGAGCAGGCCGCCCACGATTACGGCGGGCAGCCATGCGAGCCAGTGCAGGCGCGCGAGCACCGCGATCAGGGTATTCCAGTGCGGCGCCTCGCCGGTCAGCACACGGAACGCGCCCGCCAGCAGCAGATAACCGGTGCCCGCCAGAAAACCGCCCAAAACCGGATACGGCAGGAACTGCAACGAGCGGCTACGCTTTGACGAACCGATTGCGAACAGGATGACGCCCGTCACGATCGAGCACAACGCAATGGCGATCAACACCGTGAGCAGGATGGTGCGGGGAGACCCGCCATCGGCGCGCACGCTGCTCGCGACGCCCGCAGCCACACCGACAAGGAACGCCGTGGCGTTGCTGTCGGGGCCGCCGATGTTCACCCGCATCGAACTCGTCAGCGCGATCACCAGTGCGGTGACGACGCAGCTGACCAGCGCCGTCGGCACGCCCAGTTCGGCGTAGCGCGCCAGATCGGCGCTGAAGATCATGGTGCCGAGGCTCATTGCGTAGCAGAGCATGACGATCGTCGAGACGGCACCGGCCGCGAGATCGCCGACCAGGCCACCGGCGCGCGAACCCGAGCTGACGGCGGTAGCGGGACCGGTTGTGCCTGGCTTCACGGCGCTCTCCCGATGAATGCGGCTCGACTCCTGGCTCATCGAGTATCCGCCGCTGCATCGCAGCGTGTCAATTTCCCGGCGCCACGATGAATGCCGCGCTTCAGCCTTCACGTGCCCGCTTAAATCGACGCGACGTACACTGTGTTGTGAGCGCGCGAGGCAGCGCACCTGTTCTTCAGATGAACCGCTTTGGGCAACGGCGATGACTATCGATCAGTGGCTTGATGCATTGGAGCTTGGCCAATACACAAGCGCGTTCGCGCAGAACGACATCGATCTCACGGTGCTGCCGCAACTCACCGACGCCGATCTGAAGGAACTCGGCGTGGTCTCGCTGGGCCACCGCAAGCGTCTACTCACGGCGATTGCCGCGCTCAACACCACCGCGCCGGCGACGCCCGCCACGTCATCGCCCGCCACGTCAGCGACACATGCCACGCATGCCACCCATGCACCGGCCGGCGACCGCCGCCAGGTGACCATCCTCTTCGCCGATCTGTGCGGCTTTACCGCGCTGTCGCAAACGCTCGATCCTGAAGAGTTGCGCGAGCTGACCGGGCGCTATACGGCGCTCGTCGATGGCATCGTGCTCGGCTACGGCGGCACCATCGACAAGCACATCGGCGACGCCGTCATGGCGATCTTCGGCGCGCCGCGCGCGCACGACACCGATCCCCTGCGCGCGGCGCGTGCGGCGCTGGACATCCATGACGCGCTCACCGGGCTCAGCATGTCCGCGTCGCGCCGGTTGCAGGCGCATGTCGGCATCGCCAGCGGCGAGGTGGTCGCGGGCCCGCTCGAACGCGCCGACGTTCAGGACTACACGGTGCTCGGCGATTCCGTGAATCTCGCCGCGCGGCTCGTCGCTGCCGCCGGTCCAGGCGAAACCCTGCTCTCCGACAGCGTGCATCGCGTGCTCGACGGCAGCGTGTTGAGCGACGCCATGGGCGAAATGCACTTCAAGGGCATCGACCTTCCTGTACACGTCTGGCGCCTGCGCGGCATGGCCTCCGAAGCGTTGACAACGGCCCGCAGTCTTTTCGTTGGACGAAAGGCGGAGCTGGAACAGTTCAAGGGTATCGCCCGCGCCTGTCGCGACGAGCACGCCGGACAGATCGTCTATGTGCGCGGCGAGGCGGGAATCGGCAAGACACGCCTCGTCGACGAGATGCGCCGCTTCGGCGATGCGCAAGGGTTTGCGGTTCATCGCGGCCTCGTGCTCGACTTCGGCATGGGCCGGGGCCAGGATCCGGTGCGCGCGATCGTCGGCAGCCTGCTTGGGCTACGGCCAGCTGCTTCGCCCGAAGAGCGGCGCGCCGCTGCGGCCGCTGTCGCCGGGGCGGGTGTGATCGGCACTGACCAGCTCGTGTTTCTCCATGACATGCTCGATCTGCCGCAGACCGGCGAATGGCGCACGCTCTACGACGCCATGGACAACGCCGCGCGCAACCGCGGCAAGCGCGCGGTCGCCGCGAGGCTCGCCGAAGACGCCTGCCGGCGCGGACCCACGATGATCGTCGTGGAAGACGTGCATTGGGCCGATCCACAGGTAACGGCCTATTTGTCCGCCTTCGGCGCGGCTATCGCGAATGGTCCCGGTTTGCTCGTGATGACCTCGCGTATCGAAGGCGACCCGCTCGACGCGGCCTGGCGCGCAAGCTGTCGCGGTACCCCCTTCGCCACCATCGACCTTGGTCCGCTGCGAAGTGACGAGGCGCTCAGCCTCGCTGGCAGTTTCATCGATGCGACGCAGCGGGTCGCGCTTGCCTGTATCGAACGCGCGGGCGGCAATCCGCTGTTTCTGGAGCAGCTTCTGCGCAATGCCGAAGAAGGCACCGACGAGGCCGTTCCCGCAACCATTCAGAGCCTGGTTCTTGCGCGCATGGACCGGCTGGAACCGCTCGACCGCCAGGCGTTTCAGGCCGCGGCCGTAATCGGTCAGCGCTTCGATCTCCACCTGCTGCGCCGGCTGATCGACGTGCCCGACTATGTGTGCGACAGACTCGTCGCCAATGCGCTCGTGCTTCCCGAAGGCGAAGATTTTCTCTTTGCGCATGCGCTGATCCAGGAAAGCGCCTACTCGACGTCGCTGCGGGCGCGCCGGCGCGAGCTGCATCTGCTGGCTGCGGATTGGTTTGCATCGAACGATCCGGTGCTCCGCGCACAGCATCTCGATCGCGCCGAAGACGAACGCGCGCCGCGCGCCTACCTGGATGCGGCGATCGCGCAGCGGGCCACGTACCTTACCGATGCAGCGCTGCGGCTCGTCGAGCGCGGACTGGAAATCGCCCGCAAGGACGCCGATCGCCATGCGCTCACGTGTCTGAAGGGAGAATTGCAGCGGGACCTGGGCGACATCGCGGGGTCGATCGTCACCTATCGCGCGGCGGTCGCTGGCGCCCCGGATGAAGTCAGCCTGTGCCAGTCCCGGCTCGGGCTCGCTGAAGGGCTGCGGGTCAGCGAAGGGCTGACCGAAGCGCTGGCGCTGCTGGATACGGCCCAACAGGCGGCGGAGCGCCTCGACATGGTGCCGGAACTCGCGCGCCTGCATCATCTGCGCGGCAACATCCTGTTTCCGCTCGGCAGAATCGAGGAGTGCCGTGCCGGACATGAACAGGGGCTGGCGTATGCGCGTCGCTCCGGCCTGCCGGAAGCGGAGGCGCGCGCGCTCGGCGGTCTCGGCGATGCCGCCTACGCGCAGGGGCGGATGCGAACCGCGTTCGAGCATTTCAGCCGTTGCGTCGCGTTGAGCCGCGAACACGGCTTCGGCCGGATCGAGGTCGCCAATCGCCCGATGATGGGATTTAGCCGCGTCTACCTCAATGAGCTGCGCGAGGCGCGCGAAGACGGCATCGCCGCGGCGCGTGCGGCTGCGCTCGTGGGGCAGCCGCGTGCCGAGATGCTTGGCGAAACCATGGGTATTTTCGCCTCTTACGAACTCGGCGATGCGAAGGCGATGGAGCACCATCTCGACCACGCCATGCGGCTTGCACGCCAGCTCGGCGCGCGCCGTTTCGAGGCGCAGAACATGGAGATGCGGGCACGTGCATTGATCAGGAGCGGGCATCGCAAGGAAGCCGCCGAGCTGTTACGCGAAGCGCTCGCGATCTGCCGTGACGTGGGCATGCAGTTCATCGCGCCGAAAGCCCTGAGCGCGCTGAGCCTTGTCGTCGATGACAAAGTCGAACGCACGCAAATCCTTGCCGAGGGTGTTGAACTGCTGCGTCGAGGCGCGGTCAGCCACAGTCATCTGTGGTTCTACCGCGACGCCATTGAAGCGATGTTGCGTGCGGGCGATGCGGCGGGCGCGCTTCACTATGCGGCGGCGCTCGAAGACTTCACTTACGCCGAGCCACTGCCCTGGGCCGAACTGTTCACAGCACGCGGCCGCGCCCTTGCCGCCGCATTGCCGGGTCATCCCGACGAAGCGTTACGACGCGAACTCGAACGCGTGCGGACCGCGCTTGCGACTGCCGGGTTCAACGGTCACCTGTCCGCCGTCGATGCGGCGCTTGCCGGATAAGCGCGCCGCCCGGCCTTCAGCAATATCGGCGACCTTCGACGGATCACGCGCCGTCACCACGGCTCGCCAGCCGCGTTCCAGCACGAGATTCGCCAGTTCACGGCCAAAGCCGGTCGAACAGCCCGTGATCAACCATACGGGATTGTGTCGATTCATCATTTGAGAACTCCTGTGCGTGTTTCAGGGACAAACAAGGTAGACGTGCGAGGCAAAGGTCACAGCGGCCTGCGAAAACCAATGTGCGCCGCGAAAAGCATGCCCGGGCTCCGACGCCGCAGAAGACGCCACGTATTACACGAACCGGACACGAAGATCACACCCTGTACGGCAGCAAAAGCCGCCGGTTGAAGCCGGGTCCGCAACCTGGGAGGAACGATGCGAAAACAGTTCATGAGCGGCATCTGCGCGGGTCTCGCCGCTCTGTCGATGTTGTCGGGCGCTGCGTCCGCGCAGGAAGTCGAGGCGTACACGAACAGTCCTGTCTATCTTTATGCCGGGCCAGGGGAAGACTATCCCGTGGTGGCCCAGTTGCCGGGGAGCCTGCCGCTCACGGTGATGGGTTGCATCAGCGATTACACATGGTGCGACGTCGCCGGGTCCGACATACGGGGATGGGTTTACGCGGCCTATCTCAGCTACCCCTATCAGGGAAGCGAGGTCCCGATCATGAGTTACGGGACGGTGATCGGGCTGCCCATCGTCACGTTTGCGATCGGGCCTTATTGGGACCACTATTACCGCAACCGCCCGTGGTATCACGATCGGGATCGCTGGGCGCATCGGCCGCCACAGCCGCCGGGGCAGCCGCGCAGCGAAGGACATCCGCCGGTGGCTTATCCGTGGCATGGAGGGGGCGGCGGCCGCCCGTCCGATTACGGTCATGGTGAGGGTCGTCCGGGCGGGCCGCCTCCCGGTCAAGGCGGCGGGGATGGTCGTCCACCTGCGCCGCCGCAAGGCCAGGGCCGCGGCGCTCAGATGGGCGGTCAGCCCCCAGGTCAAAGCGGCTGGGAGAGCCGACCGCACGGGCCGCCGCAAGGTCAGGGTGGTGAGGGCGCTCATCCGCCCGGGCCGTCGCAGGGCCATGGCGGTGGCGGTCAGATGGGCGGTCCGCCTCCAGGTCAAGGTCAGGCCGGCGGTGGTCATCCCGGAGGGTCGCCGCAAGTGCATGAAGGTGGCGGAGGCAACAGCCGCGAACAGGGAGACCACGGTGGCCCGCCGCTACACAACTAGGTACGGAATGGCGCGGAACGATTTCGCACCGACCTGCACCTGAAGAAATGCAGGGCCGACCCAGTCAATCGAAGGGGCTTTTGACGGTGCCCGAGGTGTCTGCCGAATCTTCCGACAGGTTGTATTCGGCGCGTACCGCCTTGAGCACCCCATCGATATCCCGCTCGTAACCGATCGCGTTGCCGAAGTGCTTCATCTCCCAGTTGCAACCCGACGGGTCGGGCTCCGTCTTCTGCGGACGAGGTACGCGGATCTTCACGCCGTCTTCGACGATTTCATGAATGCGATGAATGCGACGGCTAACCTCGTCCTGCAGCCGCGACGCATTGAGCGTCTTACGTATCATGTCAGCTTCCTTCGTGACGTTTGAAGGCAGTTCCGGGCTGGCGCGTCAACGCATCAGCCGACGAACCCCTGGAGTCGAGCCTGCATCGAAGCCATCGTTTCCGCGCGTCATGTTCCTTCCCGCGATTCTGGATCAAACTCTGGACGCTCGCACGCCGCCGGCACGCGCGCCTTCCTTCGGCCCAGCAGCGGACCGATCAGCGATACGCTGGCGCCGACTACCCCCATGCCGAGAGAAAGGATCACGATGAGCGCCCCCGTCTGCCCGCGGCCCGCGAACAGACCGACGAGCAAACCCGCGAGAGGCTGTGTCATGTTGTTGAGCAGGATGATGACGCCTGTGGTCTTACCGTAATCCTTTGCCGGAATGATTTTCTGCCGGGCGCTCCGGATATAGACGCTGAACATCTTGTCGAATCCGGTGATCAGCACAAAGCCGGCTGCATACCCCCAATGGCCCGGACTCGCACCCGCGATCACGCCACCCAGACAGATGGCAAGAAAGGACAGGAGACCCAGCGTTCTGCCGGAAAACGACGTGCGTGCGATGGTCAAAAGAACGAGGACAGTAGCAACCGCTCCCACCGTTTGAACGGCCGCGTAATATCGTCCCGATTGATGGTGTATCCCCGTCACCATCGCTGCGGAAGTCGCAAGCGTCACGCCGATGACGAGATTCTCGGCAGCGGCCAGTGCGACGATTTTCTCTAAGCCCGGCAGGTGCGCGACGTGATGCAACGCGGTTCGTACAGGAAGCAGCCAGTGGCCTCGTGCGCCTTGCGGCCCGCTGAACTCGAAGCGGCTGCCACGCTGCCAGAGAACCATTGCCGCATCGGCCAGCAGGAACAGCAGCCCGGTGGCCACGACGACACCTTCCCAGCGCCACCAGCCGAGCAACACAGCGGCAAGCATGGGTCCGAGCACGAACCCCAGTTGGTCGGCGAGCTGCGAGTAGGCCAGCACGCTCTGGAACGCGTGGCTTTTGAGGATTTGCGGGAGCATCACCTCGCGCGCCACGAAGCCCTGGCTGGTGAGCACGCCGCAAAATACCGAAAGCGCGATCAGCCAGCCGATGCCGCCAAACACCGCGTAGCCGGCCACACCCGCAATGCAGACCAGCGCCCGATATAGCTGGCTGATGCGCATCAGCTTGAGCGGCGAGATCCTGTCGCACAACGCGCCAAACATCGGAAAGAACAGATAGCGCGGAAGCGTCTCGAGGAAAAACGCGATGCCTGACCAGGACACCTTATGCGTGGTTTGAAACACCACCAGCGGGACAAGAAACAGCAGGATCTGGTCGGCAAGACGAGCGAAGAAAAGAGAACCCAAAAATGCCTGATGGTTGACGCGCACCGTGAATCACCTTTTCTTCGTCCGTGTCCGGCTGGACGGTCTTGCTTCGGTTGTCGATCTTCGCGTGGTGTTCAGTCGGTGCGTTCCCAGGCCGCCCTCAGATGTCCCCGGCAGTCAACACGACAGCTCCCGTTTCAAGCAGGGACTTGAGGTTAGAGAGAATACACGGCCAGCCGCCGGACACGGCGTCGATAAATTTCGCGTTGTCCCGTTCCATCGAGTGAGTGATAGTCAGCCTGACTGCATCGCCGACAGGCTCTATTTCAAACACACACCGCGAGTAACCCTCCGCTTTCAGTTCCGGCTTGAACTCGTTGCGCCATTGAAGAACCAGCCGTTTTGGCGAATCGATCTCAACCACCTCTTCGGTGTCGGCGATGCGGCCGTCCGGAAACTTGAGCTTCCACTGTGAGCCCACTTTCCAGTCGGTCTCGGCGTACACGCCGAACCAGTATTTCCTCATGAACTCCGGGTTGGTCAACGCAGACCAAAGGTCCTCCGGCGAGGTGCGGATGAAAGTGACGTAAACGAAGGTACTGCCAGCCATGATTTCCACTCCATTCTGGTTCGTGGTTCGAATCGTCGAGGGACGGATGGGCATCGGCCCATCCGTCACGCGTTGCCGACAAGGCCTGTTTGCCTCTCCTCAGCAGACGCCCACCACAGGCGCTATGCTAGTGGCTTTATCCAACGAGGGACCGTCACATGAAACAGACACCTGGAACCATGGTTACCTTTCGCCGCCCTGACGGCCAGGACGTACAGGGCTATCTCGCCAAACCTCAAAAGCTCGAGGGCGCGCCCGCCATCGTCGTGATTCAGGAGTGGTGGGGGCTGAACGACCAGATTCGCGGCGTGGCAGACCGGCTCGCCCAGTCCGGCTATCTGGCGCTGGTGCCCGACCTCTATCGCGGAAAGGCGACGGCAGAAGAGGAAGAAGCGCACCATCTGATGACGAGCCTCGACTTCGGCGACGCCACCGCTCAGGATATTCGCGGCGCGGTACAGTACCTGAAGCAGAAATCACAACGTGTCGGCGTGACCGGCTACTGCATGGGCGGCGCGCTCACACTGCTGGCGCTCAGTCAGATCCCCGAGATTTCGGCCGGCGTGGTGTGGTATGGCTTCCCTCCGCTGGACTACATCGATGCCAGCAAGATCAAGGTCCCGGTGCTCGGTCACTGGGCCGCGCAGGATGCCTTCTTCGCGGCAGAGACAGTCAATGCGCTAGAGACCAAATTGCGCGAAGCCAATGTTGACTTCGAGTTCCACCGCTACCTCGCGCATCACGCGTTCGCCAACGAGACCGCTGTCGGACCTGGCCGTATCGCCGGAACCCAGTTCGATCCGGTGTGGTCGCAACTGGCCTGGGACCGGACGCTGACTTTTTGGGGCCGCACGATGTGGCCCGCAACCGGCACGCGCTGACCGGAATCGTCGCCGATACGTCAGCGACCGCGGTGCCGCTGACCGGCGGAAGCTCCCGCGCCCATGGCCGCCCGGCGGCGACCTTCCGCAATCCACGCAGTTCGACACCGTTCCGGGAAAGCAGCCTTCAGTAATACGGATAGGGTGCGTACATCACGGGAGGCGGCGCGACATATCTCGGCGGCGGAGCAACATACACCGGCTGCGGTGCATAGACGGGCATCTGCGGTTGCGCGATCGTATCGCCCTTTGAAGTCATGCACTGCGCGTAGGCGGCGTCGTATTGCGCCTGAAGGCTCGCCGCTGAATACTGCGCGCCGTTTGCGCCGGCGGCGCCGCCCAGCAGCAGTCCGCTGCCCGCGCCGATCGCCGCGCCCGCGCCTGCGTTACCGCCCGCTGCCCCGAGCAGTGCACCGACCGCGGCACCCCCGAGGGTGCCGATCGCTGCGCTGTTAACGCCGTTCGCGGTTGCGCTTTGCGAGGCCCGGGCGGCGTCGCTGGAGTGGAATGCGTAGTCGCGGCAGGCATAGTCGTCCTGCTGGAACTGGTTGAGCGGCTCGCCGCTGCGCGGCAGCGCCACGACGCTGGGGCCGCTCGGCGGCACGACCGCACAACCGCCGAGCGCAAGCGCGAGAATGCCGGCGGGTATCGCGACGCGTATCGGTGTGATGCTGGAGATCATGTTGGTACGGGCTGAGTAACGTTGGAACAGAAACGTTAGGCCAACCCGCACGATCTTGGGTTACCAAATCGTTACCGAAAGTTTTTCGCTTACATTTGCGCGCCGTAGTAGTCACAGATACCTCGTCGCGCGGCCAGCGAATGCGACATGACGGAGCCTGGTAGCCGCCATGTTTTGCCTCGCTCCAGGAAGAAATTCAATGGTTTCACCTCCCCCGACACAATCAGTACCGCCTTCGCAGCGTTTCGCAATACCGCGCAAACATTCGTGTTTCCGATGGGAAAACAACCTGCCCTTTCACAAGTCGCGGTCTTTGTTGGCCAGACGCCACACTTGTCACCACAGAAGGGAGTTCGCATAGGCGCTCGTAAAACTCGAATCGACCGCAACCAGCAGACCCGATGGCGCCTCGTGGGCCAATAGCGGTCAGAAGCGGGAATCCAGGTCGGACAGGAATCCCGGCTCAAAACGGGACGCTCCCCGCCCATCGGGGCCACCCGGCCGCTCAAATGTTATGATCGGAAACACCTTGCGCCCGGAGCGCGCTTTCGATCGATCACCCATGGATACCCACACCATCAAACCGGCAGAATCGTCCACCTCGGATCTGGGCCGGCGCGTGCGTGCTGCACGGCTTGCGCACGATCTGACGCTGGAAACCGCGAGCCGCCTGTGCGGCGTATCGCGCTCGACGATGTCCAAAGTGGAAAACGGGCTGATGTCGCCGACATTCGACGTGCTGCAGAAGATCGTCCACGGCCTGAAGATCGATCTCGGCGAACTGTTCGGTTCGACTCCGAAAGTCAGCGCCGGCGGCCGCCGCGCGCTAACCCGCAAGGATGCCGGCCAGCGCCACGCGTACCGCGGCTACCAGATGGAACTGCTCGCCACCGACCTTGCACACAAGGCGATGTTGCCGTTCCGGATCCGCATTTCCGCCCACACGCTCGATGCCTTCGACGACTGGGGCCGCCACGAAGGCGAGGAATTCCTGTACGTCATCAGCGGCAGCGTGTGTCTCTACTCCGAACTGTACGCACCGACGCATCTGAACGCCGGCGACAGCATCTACTTCGACAGCCGCACCGGTCATGCGGCCGTCTCCACCAGCGAAGAAGACGCCGAAGTGCTATGGATGGCCACGAGCGCCGACATCCCGCAGCCCCCGGTGGACACAACGCCGAAGAAGTAGCAGGCGCAGCGGTTTCACCCATCGGCGCTAGCGTCCCGCTGCTGCGTGTTCGGTTCTGATTTGCGCTTCGACAGTCGCGCCGCCAGGATGCCCACCGACGTGTTGGGACAATGACCGCTTTGCCAGTTGCGCGATATGCAGGGCATGACGGCCCGTACCCTGTTCGATCTGTTCGCGGCAGCTAAAGCCGTTGGTCAGCACGATCGTTTCGCGCGCGGCGCTGCGAATCGCCGGATAAAGCGAGTCTTCGCCGATTTTCTCCGACAGCGCATGATGTTCCGCGTTAAAGCCGAATGACCCGGCCATCCCGCAGCACCCCGTATCCAGCAACTTCCATTTCACGCCGAGCTTCGCGAGCAGCGACGTATCGCCCTGCATGCCAAACAGCGCCTTCTGATGGCAATGGCCGTGGACTATCACATCGGCATCGAGCGTCGGCCAGTCAAACGGCTGACGCGCAACGAAATCGGAGAACAGAAACGTTTGCGCCGATAGCTGCTTCGCGAGCGCGTGGCCGGGCAGCTGCCTCAGCAACTCATCCTTGAATACCGACAGGCACCCCGGTTCGAGACCGACGAGCGGCACACCCGCGGCGATATCGTCAGCGAGGTCATTCAGCACGTTCACCAGCAGTTCGCGCGCCCGCTTCAGCAAGCCGAAATCATAGAGCGGCCGGCCGCAGCACAGACGCCGCTTCGGCAGCACGACCTGCCAGCCGAGCGCGGTGAGCACATCGGCGGCGTCCTGCGCGATCTCCGGCGAGAAGTGATCGTTGAACGTGTCGACCCACAGAATCACTTTTTTCGCCGACGCAGCCGGCCGCACCGCGTTCGCGCTCACACTCGCATGCGCACGTCGCGCGATCTGCCGGTACGTCTGCCTCGCGAACTTCGGCAAGGTGCGCTCCTGGGCCACACCTGCCACCCACTTGCCCACCGCTGCAAGTCCGGGGGCTGACGTCATGAAATTCGTCAAACGCGGAAAACGCGCCGCGAGCGGCGCCCATTCGCCGATACGTCCCATGAACATTGCCTGTCGCGGCCGGCGATGTGTCTCGTAGAAATGCGAGAGGAACTCGGCCTTGTACGAAGCCATATCGGTATGCGTCGGGCAATCCGACTTGCAGCCCTTGCAGGCGAGACACGTGTCGAGCGCGTCCTTCACCTCGCGGCTTTCCCAGCCGCTATCGATCACCTCGCCCTGGAGCATTTCCCAGAACAGGTGGGCGCGGCCGCGCGTCGAATACTTTTCTTCGCGCGTCGCGCGATAGCTGGGGCACATCGTGCCGCCCTCGAGCGAGCGGCATTTACCCATGCCGATGCAACGCTCGACCGCCCGCTGAAAGCCATCACCTTCCGGGCTCACGAAAGTCAGGTTCGTCTGCAACGTCACGGGCTTGTAGGCTGGCCCCATGCGCAGGTTTTCGTCGGCGCGGTAGGCATGAACGACCTTGCCGGGATTCAGGCGGTTCGCCGGATCCCAGATCGCCTTGAACTGCTCCATCGCCTGCATCAACTCGGGGCCGTACATGATCGGCAGAAACTCAGCCTTCGCCTGGCCGTCGCCATGTTCGCCCGATAGCGAACCGCCGAATTCGACCACCAGTTGCGCCGCTTCGCGCAGAAAACTGCGCCATGTCGCAACGCCTTCGGCCGTACGAAGATCGAACGTGATGCGCGCATGCACGCAGCCATCGCCGAAGTGCCCATAAAGACAGGTCTCGTAGCCGTAACGATCGACCAGCGCCTGAAAGGAGCGAAGATAATCGCCCAGACGCAACGGATCGACCGCGGCATCTTCCCAGCCGACGAGCGGATCGGGCTTCGCCGGATCGACCGACAATGCCACCGCCGACGCCCCTGTCTCGCGAATCGACCACACCTTCGCCTGCAACGCGCGCGCTTCGACGAGCATCGTCGAAACGCCTTCGCCCGCGTGACCCGCCGCGAAATACCTGGCCGCCGACTGCGCCTGTTGCAGCGCGTCCTCGTGCGTGTCGGCGCCGAATTCGAGCACGACCCACGCGTCGCCTTCCGGCAGCAACGCGATTTCATCCTGCTTCAGCCCGCGCGCCTGCAAGCCGCGGATGATCGCGCGATCGAGCCCCTCAATGGCGATCGGGCCGCAACGCATGAAGTGCGGCACCGCATCGGCGGCCGTGAAAATATCGGCGAAACCGACGACCAGCAGGACGCGTTGCGCAGGGCTATGCACGAGCCGGACCTTCGCCTGCAACGTGACCGCGCAGGTGCCCTCCGTGCCGACCAGCGCACGCGCGACGTTAAAGCCGTTTTCCGGCAACAGTTGATCGAGATTGAAACCGGAGACGCGCCGCCTGATCTGCGGGAATTTTGCCCGTATCAGCCCGGCGTATCGATCGCGCAAGGCTTTCAGCGCCGCATAGATCTCGCCTTGCCGGCCACCCGCCGCGATGATGCGCGCGAGTTCGTCATCCGTAGTCGGCCCGACCCAGAAGCGTGCCCCGTCGTACGTGACGATCTCGAGCGCTTCGATGTTTTCGACAGTCTTGCCCGCCATCACCGAATGCGCGCCGCACGAGTTGTTCGCGATCATGCCGCCGAGCGTGCAGCGGCTGTGCGTCGCGGGATCGGGCGCAAACGTGAGCCCGTGCTGCTCGGCGGCATCGCGCAGCGTATCGCAGACGACACCCGGCTCGACAATCGCGGTATGCGCCTTGGCGTCGACAGAAACCACGCGGTTCACATACTTGCTGGCATCGGCGACCACCGCGACGTTCACGCACTGGCCGTTCTGCGACGTGCCACCGCCGCGCGGCAGAAACGGCACGTCGTTGCGCCGGCAGGTGGCGACGGTCGCGACGAGATCGTCGACGTCGGCGGGTACCACCACCGCAATTGGCACCTGTCGATAGTTCGAGGCATCCGACGCGTACAGCGCCTTCGACGCCTGATCGAAACGCACTTCCCCGCGCACGTGCGCGCGCAAATCCGCCTCGAGCGAGCGCAACACGGTGGCATCCGCCCGGAACGGCGTGGCGGCACGAATGGACGTTGCCTGATCCGTGTTGTCTGCCTGCCGTTCCATGGTCTCCCTCCTCACGCCGCCTGGCTCGCGGTCATCTTGAAGATGCCCTGTGCGTTGCCGGCGTCAAAGCGAAGATCGGTTTCCCAACGGCGCGAGTCCTGATCGAACGTGCGCTTGCGGGTAATGAATTCATAGAACGAGCCCGGCACCTCGCGCGTCACGATGCTGCCGTCCGCCTTGCGGAACTCGCGCCTGACGATATCCGCACGATACGCCGTCTGGAACACGCGGCCCGAGCGCGAACGCTCGACTTCCGGTTTCATCGGTCGGCCCTTCGCTTTCTCAGCGTCAGAAAGCTGGAACACGTCGGCGACGCGGTCCGTCGCGTGATTGAAGGCGTTGCCTTCGGTCGCGATCCACGCCATTTCCGCCGATTCCTTCAACAACACTTCATAGTCGGCTTCGTTCGGCATGTCGTGTTGACGCGCGAATGCCCCGACGATCGCCGGCAACAGTTCGTGCGCCGCCTCGATCGGCAGCACGCCTTCGCGTTCCAGTTCCCACAGTCGCGCCACGGCGACGGGCGTCAACGGATCGCGCGACGCGCCGATCACATTCGTCACGGTCTGCTGGAATTCCGGCGAAAAGCGCTCCGGATGCAGTTCGCTGACGAAGAACTGCGCGATCTCGTCGGGTGCGTCTTCGTGCGCCCAGGCGCGGCCGGTCATGCCGAGCCGGTCGAGTGGATAACGGCCCTTGATGCGAAAACCCAGCGGACGCAGGATGCGCGCAAATGCTGCCTCGCCTGGCGGGAGCGCGCCGCTTTGGCTCCAGCGCACGGTGCGCAGCGCGCCGTGATCGAAGTACACACTGCCGCCTGCGGCGATCGCCTCCTGCGTATAGGCGCGGCCGTTTGCCGATCGTGCGAGCAGGTCTTCGAACAACGCCATGTTCATCGCCTGCGCCAGCTCGGCGCGCGTCACGACGCCGCTTTCCCACTCGGTCAGCACGGCAGGATGGTTCAGGGTCGCAAACAGCGCCTCGGTCCTTTCCGGACCGGCCAGTTTCAGCAGCAACCGCTCAACATTCGCATTTCTCATCGTCGACATGATCATTGGGTGGATGGCGCGGCGCACAAACGCCTGCGCGGAACAATCGGGCCACCAAAGCGCGTGCAGCAGGTAAAAGGCAGCGAAGCACACGTCCGGCATCGTATGACTGCGATTATTCAAACGCGCGCACCTGCCGTAAAGCGAGATAAAATCCAGACTTGATGCGTTTTAGGAATCAACATGCGCAAATACCGAATTCCCAGCATGGGCGCGCTGCTCGCCTTCGAGGCTGCCGCACGGCACGAAAGCTTTACCCATGCGGCGCGGGAACTGTTCCTCACTGAAAGCGCAATCTCCCGCCAGATCAATACGCTCGAGAGCAATCTCGGCGTGCGGCTGTTCGTACGCGTGAAGCAGCGCGTCGTGCTGACGCGGGCCGGCAAGGTGTACGGCGCGCAGGTGCGCCGCGCGCTCGAAAGCCTCGACCGCGACACCCTGTCGATCATCGCGCACGGCAGCGGCGGCGGCTACCTCGAACTGGCCGTGCTGCCCACGTTCGCATCGCAATGGCTGATTCCGCGCCTGGGCGACTTCAACGCACGCTATCCCGACGTGCGCGTCAACATGGGCGTACGCACCGACACCTTTCCATTCGCCGACACTCACTTCGAGGCCGCGATCCATTACGGCAAGCCGACATGGCCTGGAACGTCGGCCGATTTTCTGTTTCGGGAGGAAGTGATTCCGGTCTGCGCGGCGAGCCTCTTGACGCAGCCAGTGAAATCGCCCGCCGATCTGCTGGACTACCCGCTGCTGCACTCGACGACGCGTCCCGACGGATGGGCGACGTGGTTCGCGAATCTCGGTGTCGACGACAACCGGACGATGCACGGTGTGCGCTACGAGTTGCACACGATGCTGCTGAGCGCCGCCGCAGCGGGCCTGGGGATTGCGCTGGTGCCGCGTTTTTTTGTCGATACGCAGCCGGAACCGTCGGGGCTGATCGTGCCGTTCGAGGCGCCTGTCGTGGCCGAATCGGCGTACTACCTCGTCTATCCGACCGAGCTGAGCCACGGCAAGCCACTCACGACTTTTCGCGAGTGGCTGTTACACGAAGCGGTCGCCTGGCGAACGGCGCATCCGGTTCTTGATGCCGATGCGGATGTGCGATCGTGCCCTCGGTAACACCATGTTTCATCAGCCCGATGCGAAAATTTCCGGCGGCCAGCCTGTAATCATCGAGAGTCTGGGCACGATGCGCGGCGCGCCAACCTGTAACGACGTAACATCGCGCAACACAACTGTAGTCTGACTGTTGGGCAAGGCACTTAGCATGTCGGGATTGCCTGTGAATCAACCGACGGAGGTGCCCGATGCTGAGCCATCACGAACTCTCGACACTTCTGCGGCTCAGGGACACCGAGCCGCGCCTCGATGAACTCGACCCGGAAGTGCTCGCCCTGAGCCGCTACGAGCTGGTGGAAATCGGCCGGCACAACGATGTGCGGACGCTCAAGCTCACCCGACGCGGCCGCGAACTCGTGCGCCGTCTGCGGATGGATGCGAGTGACGCCAATCAATAACCTCTCGCCGTCGTGCTTTTCCAGGGTTGCCACCCGCCACCCTATCGGCGAGCCTTTGCCAGCGCTCCGAGATTGCCTTCGCCGAAACCATGATGCCCGCGCCGCTGCACGATCTCGAAGAAAATCTCGCCGGCGCCGGGCTTGATGAACGTCTGGAAAAACAGCAGCGGCACGCCATCGGCGCCGATTTCGCCGTCCACCAGAATCCGGTCGCGGCGCAGCCGCTCGACGTCGAGGCCGTGGCCCGGCAGGCGCGCTTCGATCTGCTCGTAGTAGCGCGGCGGCGGCTCGACAAACTCGATGCCGTTCGCCATGATGGCTTCGACGCACGCGAAGATATCGCCCGTGGCAAGCGCGATGTGCTGCACGCCTTCGCCCGGATGATCGGGCAGATATTCATGCATCAGGTTCGTGCGTGGCGTGCCTTCCTCATACAGCGGAATACGGATCGCGCCGCACGGCGACACCATCACGCGCGATTCCGCCGAAACGTGCCAGTTCGCGTGCAACTCGTGGATCTCGCGGAAGTTGAGCAGATCGCGGTAAAAATCGAGCCATTCCTGCATCCGGCCCGCACCGACGGTCTGCGTCAAATGGTCGACCGCCACGAGCCCCGTGCCGACGTGACTTAGATCGGCGTGGGCCGTGTCGATCTCGATCGGCCGGAAATCGATGTCGAAGATCGAGATGTCGCCGAGACCGCCGCGCTGGCCGCCGCGTCCGCGCCAGCGGTCGATGAAGTAGATATGCGAATCGCCAATGCCCTGGATCGCCGGAATCAGCAGTTCGTTCTTGCCGACCCTCTCGCCTTCGAATTCCCACGCGCCGAGTTCGATCGCCCGATCGAACGCGCGCTGCGCGTCAGCCACGCGAATGCCGATGGCGCAGACGCCTGTGCCGTACTCCTCGGCGTAGCGCGCAGCGAACGAATCCGGCTCGGCGTTGATCAGAAAATTCATCTCGCCCTGCCGGTACAGCGTGACGTCCTTGCTGACGTGCCGGGCGATCGCCTTGAAGCCGAGTTGCGTCAACGTCTGCCCGAGCGACCTGGGATCGCGCGCTGCAAACTCCACGAATTCGATTCCGGCCGTGCCGAGCGGATTGTGCTCCGGGTCGGCAATGGCGGTGAGGGCAGCGGTCGGATCAGGCAGATCGCTGGGCATGGCATTCTCCTTTATGGCTGCAGGTGTTGCTGGTCACGCTTGACGGGTCATGGAGGCAACGGGTAACGCCCGCTGACCGCAGATTTCGACGGCATTCGAACCGTGTTTGTACACCGTGTGCGTGACCTCCCGCAACCTGCATTGTGTACTGAACGGTTCATGCGGCGCTCACGAATCCACGGTGACCATGATGATCTGACATTCCTTATATGAAAGCGCTGTCCACCGGCAAATGAGCCTGGACAGCATATTGGGGGATTTTCGGGATACGTTTCCACCGGCGAATGAGCCTGAGGCAAATCGGGAGCC